>NZ_JBSXNM010000044.1:0-297337 GCF_056857655.1 Paracoccus sp. L-17 | reverse complement strand
GTGATCCCGGCCCGCGGAAAAAGATCGCTCACAGGCATCATCGCAGAACCGATGATCCCAAAAGCATGCTCGATCCCATGCAACTGCAAAACCTTGACAAACGCCTCTTCAGTCGTCATCCTCATGGCTCAAAACTCCCTTTCCCGGAGATTGTGGTCAGGCCCCGCGCCTGCGATCCTCGCGCAGGAGATCGGCGGCCTTTTCGCCGATCATGATCGCGGGGGCATTGGTGTTGCCCGAGACGATCTCGGGCATGATCGAGCAATCGGCGACGCGCAGGCCGCGAATGCCCTTGACCCGCAGACGGTCGTCCAGCACCGGCCCCATCGCGGCGGTGCCGGTCGGATGAAAGATCGTCGTGGCCGAATTGCGCACCCAGTCCAGCAGCGCGGCATCGTCCCGGACCTCGGGGCCGGGGCGCATCTCGCCGGTGATCTTGCCCGACAGCGGGCGCTCTGCGGCGATCCGGCGGGCGATCCTGACCCCGTCGACGATGGTTTGGCAATCGGTTTCGGTCGCCAGGTAATTCGGGTGAATGGCGGGATAGACCGACGGATCGGCCGATTTCAGCCGGATGCTGCCGCGACTTTCGGGGCGCAACTGGCAGACCGACATGGTGAAGGCCGAAAACGGATGCACGCCCTGGGACGGACTGTCGGCGGACCAGGGCTGGACATGGAACTGGATATCGGGGGTCGCGACGCGATCGTTGGTGCGCATGAACCCGGTGGCGAGGCTGGCCGCCATGCTCATCGGGCCGGCGCGGAACATGGCGTATTTCAGCGCGATTCGGGCCTGTTGCCACAGCTTGCGAACCTCGTCGTTCAGCGTGGGTTCATTGCAGGTATAGATCAGCCGGGCCTGAAGATGGTCCTGAAGGCCCTGTCCCACGCCCGGCAGATCGGCGGCGACGGGAATGCCGTGTTCGGCCAGATGCGCGGCTTCGCCCACGCCCGAAAGCATCAGGATCTGCGGGCTGCCGATGGCGCCGGCGGACAGGATCACCTCGCCCTTCACCTCGATGCGCTGCGTCTTGCCCGAGCGGTCGGCATATTCGACCGCCACCGCGCGCCCGTCCTCTATCACCACGCGACGGGTCGCGGCGCGGGTGATGATGCGCAGATTGGGGCGCTTGCGGATCGGATGGATATAGGCCACGGCGGCCGAGCAGCGCCGGCCCTTGCGGGTGGTCAGCTGGAAATAGCCCACGCCTTCCTGCGCGGCGCCGTTGTAATCGGGGTTGAACGGAAATCCCGCCGCCTGCGCCGCCGTGACCCAGGCATCGCAGATCGCCCGCGACAGGCGCATGTCCGACACGTTCAGCGGCCCGCCCGCGCCGTGATAATCATCGGCGCCGCGTTCCTGGTTCTCGGCCCGCTTGAACAGTGGCAGCACATCGTCCCAGGACCAGCCGGAAAAGCCCATCTGTGCCCAGCGGTCGTAATCCTGCGGCTGTCCGCGCACATAAAGAAGCCCGTTCAGCGACGACGATCCGCCCATCACCTTGCCGCGCGGCCATTCCAGCCGCCGGCCGTTCAGGCCGGGATCCGGCTCGGTCCGGTAGCACCAGTCCACCGACGGGTTGTTCATTGTCTTGAAATAGCCGACCGGAATGTGAATCCACGGATTCCAGTCCCAGGAACCGGCCTCCAGCAGGGTGACGGTGACGCCCGGATCGGCCGACAGGCGGTTGGCGATGGCGCAGCCGGCAGATCCGGCGCCGACGACAAGATAATCGGTCTGCAATTTTCCCCCTCCCGAAGCTGCGCATGGCCTGATCGGCCGGCCCTGAAATTTTGGCTTGCAATTGAAACCTATATGATTAGAAATGATACCACAAGTCTCAAAAATCGCATCTTTAGGGAGGAGGAATGTGATGACGGGAAGAATCGACACGATTCGTGGCGTCTCGCGGCGTGATATCCTGCGCGTTGCCGGCCGGTTCGGGATGACCTCGACGGCAATGGCACTGACCGGGGCGGCGGGTTTGCTGAGCACGGCCGAACTGGCCCGCGCGGCGGAATCGACCTATGACAAGCGATTCTCGAAAGAGGCCAAGCACACGTTCAAGATGGGGGCCTCGGGTTTCAATGCCCGCAACCTGCTGATCGAGCGCGCGGGCTTTCTGCAATTCGCCCGCGACCTGGAAGAGCGCACCGATGGCGAGATCCGGATCGAATTCATCGGCGACAACCAGATCTGCGGCCAGCTTGATTGCGTCGAGAAGACCCAGCTTGGCGTGGTGGATTTCTTCGCCGCCTCGACCCAGAATTCGGCCGGCGTGGCGCCCTATTACAACGTGCTGGACTTCGCCTACATGTTCCCCAACCGGGCCTCGCAGTATCATTTCTTCTACAGCCCCGAAAGCCAGCGCATCCTGCGCGATCCGCTGGAAAAGCGCCACGGGATCAAGTTCCTGTTCACCCATTGCGAACTGCGCGGCATCCAGCTGGGCCTGAAATGGAAGGACCGGGATCTGGTCACCAGCATCGACCAGCTTGCCGGCACCAAGAACCGCGTCACCGGCACCCAGCTTGGCCGGATCGCGATGCAGCTGATGAACCTCAACCCGGTGCCGGTCGCCTGGGAGGAAACCATCGACGGGCTGAAACAGGGCCTGATCGACGGCGCCGAAACCTGGGCCTCGGCCGTGGCCTACGCCAACATGGCGCCGGTGGTCAGCCAGTCGGTCGATCTGCGATTCTTCTCTGGCAACGAACATTGCGGGATGTCGTCCAAGGTTTTCGACAGCCTCGACGGTCCCTTGCAGGACGCGGTGATGGAATCGGCCTATCTGGCCCAGGTTCAGTCGCAGGCCGCGAACGAGGCGGCATTGATCAAGACGGTCGGCTTCTCGGACCCGCAATTGCCCGACACGATCTTCGCCGAAAACAACGTGCGCACCGCCTTCCTGTCGGACGAGGAACTGAAGAAGGCCGAAGAGATGTGTTCGCCCGAATTCAATCCCGATCCATGGAGCCAATGGCGCGAGCGCCTGATGCAGTGGTCGGGCGGCATCGACACCTATGACGAGATCTATCGCATCGCGCGCGAGATCCCGGCCGACACCAAGCCCGAAAATGTCGAGCCGCGCCGCTGGTGGCGCTCGGCCTGAACCGCCAGCGCGGCATCCGTTTCTCGGGTGCCGCAATTCCGGGGGGAGATCGGAAAGATGGAACGTTTCGTCGCCGAATTCGGTGCGATCCTGTCTGCGCTGGCGTCGCGCGACAGCTGGGAAATCAATACCGCGCTTGGAGAACCCGCGGGATGGGCCGTCGGACTGATCGTGATGGTCGGCGGCGGCGCCCTGATCCTTGCGCTGTTCAAGCTGGTGCCGCTGCTGGACCGGCATCTCGAACGGGCGCTGATGGTCATCGTCTATCTGGCCATCGCCGCGATCATCTTCATCGAGGTGATCCGCCGCTTCACACTGAACCTGCAAGAGCCGTGGTCCACGACCTTGCCGCCCTATCTGTTCCTGCTGCTGACCTGGTTCGGCTGCGCCTTCAATGTCAAGCTGCGCGCGCATCTGTCCTTTGCCGAATTCCGCACGCGGCTGCCGCGCGCGGGGCAACTGGCCTGCCTGCTGCTGGACGGCGTGCTGTGGCTGGGCATGTCCTGGATCGCCGTCACCACGACGCTGCGGCTGGCGGCCAATTCGGCCTCGAATTTCCAGATCCTGCTCGGGACCGACAATGTGATGGTCTGGTGGTTCGTGATCCTGGTTCCGGTCTCCTTCACCATCCTTGCCGCCCGCGCGGTCGAGAACATGATCGAGGATCTGCGCCGCTTCCGCGAGAACGCGCCGCTGATCGAGATGACAACCCTGGGCGATACCTGAGAGGCCATCATGACAGACCCGTTCTGGATCACCCTGATTTCGCTGGCCGTCACCGGCCTGTTCATGCTGGGCGTGCCGGTCTTTCTGGTCATCGCCTATTGGGTCATCGGCTGTTCGATCGTGCTGGGCCTGACCTTCGACAATATCGGCGCGGCGCTGACCTATGCCTTCTCGAACGGGTTCGCGCTGCTGGCCATGCCGCTGTTCATCCTGACCGGCGACCTGATCAACAAGGCCGGCATCGCCCGTCGCCTGTCGGATTTCGCCTATGCGGTTCTGGGCTGGCTGCGCGGTGGCCTGGCGATGGCCTCGATCGGGGCCTGCGGGTTGTTCGCGGCGATCTCGGGGTCGAATTCCGCCACCACGGCCACGATCGGCTCGATGATGCATCCCGAGATGGTGAAGGGCGGCTATGACACGCGCTTCGCCGCCGCTACTGCCGCAGCCGGCGGCACGGTGGGGATCATCATCCCGCCCTCGATCATCTTCATCGTCTATGGCTTCCTGATGAACCTGCCGATCTCGGACCTTTTCGTGGCGGGGATCATTCCCGGCGTGATGATGGTCTTGGCGATGCAGTTCGTCTGCTGGCTCATGTCGCGCATCCATGGCTGGGGCCACATCATCCCCTTCGACATGGGCCGCGTGCTGCGCACCGCGTTCGGTGCCTGGCTGGGCTTCTTCGCCATCGGGATGGTGCTGTGGGGCATCTATACGGGCAAGTTCTCGCCCACCGAGGCCGCCGCCGTCACCGTGGGATTCTGCGTGATCGTGGGCGTCCTCAGCCGCTGGCTGTTTCCGCTGGTCGCATCCGGCATGGATGAGCACGGCCGGCCCCGGACCTATGCCGCCAGCATCCTGGTCGAGGGTTTCCGCATCCGCGACCTGCCCTCGGTGACGATGCGTTCGGCGCAGATCACGGGCATCCTTGCGCCACTGATCGGGATCTCGGTGGTGATGCAGCAGATCCTGTCGCTGCTGGGCGCGCAGGAGGCAATCGGACAATGGGTCTCTGGCCTGGGCGGATACTGGGTCATGCTGGCCGCCTCGATGGCGATCATCTTCGTCGCGGGGATGGTGCTGGAAAGCCTGCCGGTCACGATCATCCTGGCGCCGATCCTCGCGCCCCTGGCCGCCGCCAACGGCATGGATCCGGTCCATTTCGCGGTGATCTTCCTGGTCGGCGCCTCGATCGGGTTCGTGACCCCGCCCTACGGGCTGAACCTCTATGTCGCCTCCAGCGTGACCGGGGTTCCCTACATGCGGCTGCTGCGCTATGCGCTGTATTACCTTGCGGCGCTGCTGAGTGTCTGGATCATCGTGGCTGTCACGCCGTCGCTGGCCACGATCCTGCTGCCGTCGCGGTGAAGGACCGGATATGGCGCGAATGCGGGCGGGCGACATGGACAGCGCGGGCAAGGTTGCAGAGACGGGCGGCGACAAGGCGCCGCAGAACAACCTGCGCCCGCTCTATATCCTGAAAACCGTGGCCGAGGCCGCGGCCCCGGTTTCGGCCGCCGAACTGGGCGAGGCACTGGATCTGCCCAAACCCACCATCCACCGGCTGTTGCAGACCCTGGAACATGATGGCTGGCTGATGCGCGATCTGGGTGGGCGCGGCTATGTCGCGGGGCATCTGCTGCGCCGTCTGGCCGCCAACACGTTCAGCGGGCCGGGCCTGCGCCGCGAACGCATGGCGATACTGAAAGGGCTGGCCGAGGCCATTGGCGAGACCTGCAACATCTCGATGCCCGATGGCGACGCCATGGTCTATGTGGACCGGGTCGAGACCCACTGGCCGCTGCGCATCCGCCTGCCCATCGGCACCCGTGTGCCGCTGCATTGCACATCGGCGGGCAAGACCTACCTGTCCACCCTGCCCCCGGCGCAGTTCACGCGGTTGCTGGGCCGGCTGACCCTGGCCGCCCGGACGCCCCACTCCATCACCACGCCCCTCGCCCTGGCGGACGAGATCGCGCTGACGCGCGAGCGCGGCCATGGCGAGGACGATCAGGAGATGGTCGAAGGCATGATCGCCCTGGCGGTGCCGATCCGCGACCATCTGGACCGGGTTTTCGGCACGCTGTCCTTTCACGCACCGGTCCAGCGCCTGACGCTGGACGCCGCGCGCCAACATCTGCCGCTGCTGAAACAGACCGCACGCGATCTGGCCGACACGCTGTAACCCCTTTCGGCGCCGAACCCGTGCCCGCGCCCTCGTCCCGCTGGCGAACCGTGCGGGGCCGGTCCCCCGCCGTTCAGCCCTTGCGACGACCGGAAGCGGCCTGCCCGGACCGGGGCGGCTTCGACGCGAAGGGCCGCGACCTGGCCTTGGCGCCCGTCTTCGTCTTGCCCTTGGCAGTCTCCGACCCGGCTTCGCGGGCGGACTGCGCCGAGGCCTCCTTCCTTGCCCTCGCGGCCTTGTCGGCCGCGCTCCAGCGCGGTTTCGCCCGGGCCTTGGCGGGCGCGTCGGCCTCGGCGCGCTTGCCTGCCGGGGCGGGTTTCGCCGCGGCACGAACCGGGGCTGCGGGCCTTGATCCGGGCGTGCCCTCGGGTTGCGGCGCGCGCGCGGGACGGGCCGATCCGGGCGATTTCACCGCCGCGCGTTCCGGTCCCGGCTCGCCCTGAAGCCGGCGCATGGTCAGGCCCGGTTCGATCTCGGTCGTTTCGCCGAAGCGGGGGGCCTCGGCGATGGCGATCTGGACATGGGTTTCATGCTCGCGCACCCGAATCGCGCCGATCGCGTCGCGGGTGATGCCGCCGGACTCGCAGATCTTGGGCAGAAGCCAGCGCGCCTCGGCCCGTCCGCTATGGCCGACCGACAGCGCGAACCAGACGGCGGCGCCGAAATCGCGCGGCGCGCGCGGCGCAGCTTGCGCGGGCTGCGGCACGTCGGACAGGACTTCGGGCGGCGGCCGGCCCTCGCGCCACAATTGCACGAAGGCGGCGGCGATCCGTTCGGGGCCGACCCGCGCCAGCAAATCCTGTGCCACGCCCATATCATCCAGCGGGGCGGTCAGCGCCGGGTGATCCATCATCCGCTGGTCGTCGCGGTAGCCGACCTCTTCGGCAGAAGGTGCCTTGCCCCATTCGGCGGTGACTTTCGCGCCCTGCAACAGCCGCTGCGCCTTTCGGTATTCCGACGGGCTGACGACAAGCGCCGAAACCCCCTTGGCCCCGGCACGCCCGGTTCGCCCCGAGCGGTGCAGCAGCGTTTCGGAATTGGTGGGCAGATCGGCATGGATGACCAGTTCCAGCCCCGGCAGGTCGATGCCGCGCGCGGCGACATCCGTGGCGATGCAGACCCGTGCCCGACCGTCGCGCAAAGCTTGCAGGGCGTGGGTGCGTTCCTGCTGGGACAATTCGCCCGACAGCGCCACCACGCGAAAGCCGCGATTGCCCATCCGCGCCAGCAGGTGGTTCACATTGGCCCGCGTCTTGCAGAAGACGATGGCGGTCCGCGCCTCGTAGAAGCGCAGCAGGTTGAAGATCGCGTTCTCGCGGTCGCGAACGGCGACCGACAGCGCGCGATAGGCGATGTCGCCGTGCTGGCGCGCCTCGCCCATCGCGGCGATGCGCAGGCTGTCACGCTGGAAATCGCGGGCCAGTTTCTCGATCGCGGCGGGAACGGTGGCCGAGAACATCAGCGTGCGGCGGCTGTCGGCGGCGGATTGCAGGATGAATTCCAGATCCTCGCGAAAGCCCAGATCCAGCATCTCGTCGGCCTCGTCCAGCACCGCGACGCGCAGACCCGACAGATCGAGGCTGCCACGTTCCAGATGATCGCGCAGGCGGCCCGGCGTGCCGACCACGATCTGCGCCCCCTGAGCCAGGGCCCGACGCTCGGTCCGGTAATCCATGCCGCCGACGCAGGTCGCGATCCGCGCGCCCGTCGCCGCATAGAGCCAGCCCAGTTCCGCCGCGACCTGAAGCGCCAGTTCGCGCGTCGGCGCGATGGCCAGCGCCAGCGGACCGGAATCCTCGGGCAGCCTGTCCGCGCCATCCAGCAGATCGGGCGCCGCGGCGATTCCGAAGGCCACGGTCTTGCCCGAACCGGTCTGCGCCGAGACCAGCAGGTCGCGTCCCTTCGCATCCGGGTTCAGCACGGCCTGCTGCACCGCTGTCAGGGTGTCATAGCCCCGCTCGGCCAGAGCCGCGGCCAGCGGCGCTGCGATATTGTTCTGTGTCATCTGTTTCGCCTGAAAGGGCCCTTGCGGCCGATGGAACGGCCCGGACCCTTGCCCGGGCCCCCTGCCCGCGCTGCAGGACAGCCGATCCGGCTGACTATCCCCGCCCGAGCGCAGAGTCAAAGCCGGTTCCGGTTTCGGGCATCGGTCGGCCGGGTCTGCGCCGCCATGGCGGCGCCGTCAGGGAACGACCAGGTATTTCTCGCCCGTCGCCTTGCGCTGCGTGGCTTCGGCGATCTCGGGCTTCAACAGATCGTCCAGACCGATCTCGGCCGTGTAGTGGCTGGCAAAGGTGGTCTTCATCCCGTCAACGACACGCTGGCGCATCCGCGCGGCGACCGAGGGATCGGCATTGCCGAGAAAGTTGAACAGAAGCCAGCCGCCGATATTCCAGGCAAAGCCGAAACCGCGCTTGAGGATCGTGGGCCCGGTATCCAGCGCGCCATAGATATAGACCCGTTTCGCGGACTGCGAACCATAGCGGTTGTAGCTGTCCATGGACCGGACCGCGACGGCCTCCATCGCGTTCAGCATCATGCTGGTCATCTCGCCCCCCCCGATCGCGTCAAAGCCGATCGTGGCCCCGGTCTCGGCAATCGCCTGTTCCAGTTGCTGCCGGAAATCATCGGCGCTGCTGTCCACCACATGTGTGGCGCCGATCTCGCGCAGCAGATCCGCCTGCTGCCGGCTGCGCACGATGCTGACCAGACCGATCCCGTCCTCCTGGCAGATGCGCACCAGCATCTGACCCAGATTCGACGCGCCGGGCGCGTGAACGATTGCGCTGTGCCCTTCGGCCCGCATGGTCTCGGTAAATCCCAGTGCGGTCAGCGGATTGACGAACAACGAGGCGCCTTGGGCGGAGGTCGCACCCTCGGGCAGCACAATGCAGGATTCGGCCCGGATCAGCCGCAGCTGCGCATACATCGCCCCGCCGATCATCGCGACGCGCTTGCCGACCATATCCCCAAGGTCGGGACCGGCCTCGATCACCAGTCCCGCGCCCTCGTTGCCGACCGGCATCGACTGGTCGAACCGTGCCGCCAGCGGCGCCATCGCAGCCTGGGGAATTTTCGCGGTCAGCGCGCGCGCCTCGCCCGAGCCCTCGACCGTCAGGGTCTGCATGTCGGCCGGGCCATAGAGCAGGCCAAGATCGGATGGATTGATCGGCGCGGCCTCGAGGCGGACCAGCAATTCGCCGGCCTCGGGCGCGCGGACGGGAACGGGATCGAGCGTGATCCTGAGGGTGCCGTCGGAGGTGACGGTCGATCTGAGTTCAAGGTTGCTGTGGCTCATCATGTCCTCGCCTGCATGCCTGGCAATGAAAGCCTAGCACCGGCGGCAGGGCGGTGAAAGGCGGCGCGCTTGGGCCGGCCGACGGCAATCGCCGGTCCGGTTCGGCTGCCGCCGGTCGCCCGCCTAGAAATCCCAGTCCTCGTCCTCGGTGGCGATGGCCTTGCCGATCACATAGGACGATCCCGACCCCGAAAAGAAATCGTGGTTCTCGCTGTCGGGCGACAGGGCGGCCATGATGGCCGGGTTGACCTCGCAGGCGGCGGGCGGAAACAGCGCCTCGTAGCCCAGATTCTGCAGGGCCTTGTTGGCGTTGTAGTGCAAAAACGCCTTCACGTCCTCGGTCAGCCCGATTCCGTCATAGAGATCGGCGGTATATTTCGCCTCGATATCGTAGAGATCGAACATCAGCGAGAAGGCAAAGTCCTTCAGCGCCGCGCGTTCGCCCTGGCCAAGCCGTTCCAGCCCGCGCTGATACTTGTAGCCGATATAATAGCCATGCACGGCCTCGTCGCGGATGATCAGGCGGATCAGGTCGGCGGTATTGGTCAGCTTGGCGCGGCTGGACCAGTACATCGGCAGATAGAAGCCGGAATAGAACAGGAAACTTTCCAGAAACACGCTGGCGATCTTGCGCCGCAGCGGATCCGAGCCGGCCGCGTATTCATCCAGCACCAACCGCGCCTTGCGCTGAAGCTGGGGATTGTCTTCGGACCAGCGGAAGGCTTCGTCCACCTCCCTGGTCGAACACAGGGTCGAGAAGATCGAGGAATAGGACCGCGCGTGAACCGCCTCCATGAAGGCGATGTTGGACAGGACCGCCTCTTCGTGCGGGGTGATCGCATCGGCCATCATCGCGGGGGCGCCGATGCTGTTCTGCACCGTGTCCAGCAGGGTCAGCCCGGTGAAGACGCGGATGGTCAGTTGCCGTTCCTCGGGACGCAGCGTGGCCCAGCCTTGCACATCGTTGGACAGCGGCACCTTTTCGGGCAGCCAGAAATTCATCGTCAGCCGGTTCCAGACCTCCAGATCCTTGTCGTCCTGAAGCCGGTTCCAGTTCACCGCGCGCTGCACCGGCGTGATCGTCTGATCCTTCATGGCGAAAGACCCTTTCCTGGTTTGTTCGTCGGATATCCGCGGGACAGCGCGGCCTAGAGGGTGCAGGACACGCATCCCTCGACCTCGGTTCCTTCCAGCGCGGCCTGCCGCAGCCTGATGTAGTAGATCGTCTTGATCCCCTTCTTCCAGGCGTGGATCTGGGCGCGGTTGATGTCGCGCGTCGTCGCCTCGGCGGGGAAGAACAGGGTCAGCGACAGGCCCTGATCGACATGTTCGGTCGCCGCCGCATAGGTGTCGATGATCGCCATGGGTCCGATTTCATAGGCGTCGCGATAGAAGTCGAGATTCTCGTTCGACATGTAGGCGGCCGGGTAATAGACGCGGCCGATCTTGCCTTCCTTGCGGATCTCGATCTTCGAGACGATCGGATGGATCGATGAGGTGGCGTTGTTGATATAGCTGATCGAGCCGGTGGGCGGAACTGCCTGAAGATTGCGGTTATAGAGCCCGTGTTCCATCACCCGGGCCTTCAGCGCCGCCCAATCCGCACGCGTGGGCAGGGTGATGTCGGCGAATAGCCGCGTCACCTCGGGCAGGACGGGCAGCCAGTCGCGGCCGGTATATTTGTCGAAGAACGACCCGTCGGCATAGCTGGACTTGTCGAAATCGCGGAACGTGGCAGCCTTTTCCCGCGCCAGCAGGTTCGAGGCCCGGATCGCGTGATAGGCAATCGCGGCGAAATAGACACTGGTGAACTCGATCCCTTCGGGACTGCCATAGTGGATATGCTCGCGCGCCAGATACCCGTGCAGGTTCATCTGGCCCAGACCGACGGCATGGGCCTCGTCATTGCCGCGCCGGATCGAGGGCACGGCGTCGATGGCCGACATCTCGCTGACCGCGGTCAGCGCGCGGATTGCGGCCTCGACGGTGCCGCCGAAATCGGGGCCGTCCATCGTTTTGGCGATATTCAGGCTGCCCAGGTTGCAGGAAATGTCGGTTCCCAGATGCGCGTAGGACAGATCCTCGTTGAACTGCGACGCCTCGTTCACCTGCAGGATCTCGCTGCACAGATTGGACATGGTGATGCGCCCGTGGATGGGGTTGGCGCGGTTCACGCTGTCCTCGAACATGATATAGGGATAGCCGCTCTCGAACTGGATCTCGGCCAGCGTCTGAAAGAATTCGCGGGCGTTGATCTTTGTCTTTCGGATGCGCCTGTCGTCCACCATCTCGGTATATTTCTGCGTCACCGGAATGTCCGAGAAGGGCACGCCATAGACCCGCTGGATGTCGTGGGGAGAGAACAGATACATATCCTCGTTGCGCTTGGCCAGATCGAATGTGATGTCGGGGATCACCACGCCCAGGGACAGCGTCTTGATGCGGATCTTCTCATCCGCATTTTCGCGTTTGGTGTCCAGGAAGCGCAGGATGTCGGGGTGATGCGCGTTCAGATAGACCGCGCCCGCGCCCTGCCGCGCGCCAAGCTGGTTGGCATAGCTGAAACTGTCCTCCAGCAGCTTCATCACCGGAATGATGCCCGAGGACTGGTTCTCGATGCCCTTGATCGGCGCGCCGGATTCGCGGATATTGGTCAGCATCAGCGCCACGCCGCCGCCGCGCTTGCTGAGTTGCAGCGAGGAATTGATCGCGCGGCCGATGGATTCCATGTTGTCCTCGACCCGCAGCAGAAAACACGAGATCAGCTCGCCCCGCGACGCCTTGCCGGCGTTCAGGAAAGTCGGCGTGGCGGGCTGGAACCGGCCTGACAGCATTTCGTCCATGAAGCGCATGGCCAGCGCCTCGTCCCCCCGCGCCAGGGTCAGCGCGACCATCACCACGCGATCCTCGTAGCGTTCCAGATAGCGCTGCCCGTCGCGGGTCTTCAGCGTGTAGCTGGTGTAGTATTTCAACGCGCCCAGAAAGGTCGGAAAGCGGAACTTGCGCGCATAGGCGGCGTCCCAGATCGCGCGCTGGAAATCGCGGGAATACCGGTCCAGCACGGCGGCTTCGTAATAGCCCTCATCGACCAGATAGCCCAGCTTTTCGTCCAGCGAATGAAAGAAGACCGTGTTCTGGTTCACATGCTGCAGGAAATATTGCCGCGCGGCCATGCGGTCGGCCTCGAACCGGATCCGCCCGTCCGCGTCATACAGATTCAGCATCGCGTTCAGCGCATGATAGTCGAGATCGGGTTTTACGGTGTCAAGCATTCCAGTCCCATGATGTTGTCCAGCCCCGCGCGGACGCGGATCAGATCGGTTTCGGTTCCCGCCAGCTCGAATCGATACAGCACCGGAACCTGGCATTTCTCCGAGATGACGCGGGCCGCCAGGGCGAATGTTGCGCCGAAATTGCGATTGCCCGCGCCGATGACGCCGCGCAGGCCCGCGCGGCGGCCCGGATCGTTCAGAAAGCGGATCACCTGCCTGGGCACCGCGCCCCGCCCCTCGCCATCCGCGAAAGTCGGGCAGATCAGGACATAGGGCCGGGCCGGGGCGGGCATGTCGCTGTCCGGACGGATCGGGATACGTTCCGCCGCCAGCCCCAGCCCGGCAACGAACCGCGCGGTATTGCCCGAGGCCGAGGAATAATAGACCAGCCCGGCCACCTGCGCCTCAGGACAGGCGGCCGATCATGTCGGGCCGGAAGCCCGCCCAGTGATCCTCGCCCGCGATCACCACCGGCGCTTGACGATAGCCAAGTGCGGTAACGCGCTGCATCGCATCCTCGTCCTCGGTCAGGTCGATGACGCTGTAATCCAGCCCCCGCGCATCCAGCGCGCGGGTCGTGGCGGTGCATTGCACGCAGGCGGGTTTGGAATAAACGGTGATGGTCATGGTCTTGCCCTCTGTTCCTGTTTTCCGGACCGAGAGTGACGGGCAGGCAGGGCGCATGGCCGGACCTACGCCGCCGGACCCACCGTCCGGTGTCGTTGTCGTCGCCATGGCAGGTCTCCTGGCTTGCGGCTTTCGCCCGACTGGCCTTCCCGGATCGCTCCAGTGGCATCATCAGCCGTGCAGGCCGCTTACAGTTGCGGGGGCAGCGCAGGACTTTCACCGGCTTCCCTTTTCACCCCTGACGCGAGTCAGGGACACCATAGCCACATCACTTAGCCATGTCCGGGGCCGGGGCGTCAATATCTTGTGTGGATCCGATGGAAAATAAATTCCTGACCTCCGGGGCAGCGATCAGGCCGCGGCGTCGCCGGGCTTTCGGCAATTCCGGCCTATATGGCAAATCTCGACTTTTCGCGCTAGGCATCCGCACGACAATGCCCGGATCACCGGGCGCAGAACGGCGCCTTGGCCGAAGGAAGCGCGACATGACCCTGACCGATCGTCTGACCGCCGAACTGGACCAGATCCGCAAGGACGGGCTTTTCAAGGACGAGCGCGTCATCACCTCGATGCAGTCGGGCCGGATCGAGGTCGGGGCCGGCCGCACCGTGCTGAATTTCTGCGCCAACAATTACCTGGGCCTGGCCGACCATCCCGAGTTGATCGCCGCCGGCCATGCGGCGCTGGACCGCTATGGCTACGGCATGGCCTCGGTCCGCTTCATCTGTGGCACGCAAGAGGAACACAAGGCACTGGAATCGCGCATCGCGGCTTTTCTGGGGGCCGAGGACGCGATCCTCTATTCCTCGTGTTTCGACGCCAATACCGGCCTGTTCGAGACGATCCTCGGGCCCGAGGACGCGATCATCTCGGACGCGCTGAACCATGCCTCGATCATCGACGGGGTCCGGCTGTGCAAGGCGCGCCGGCTGCGCTATGCCAACAACGACATGGCCGGACTGGAAGCGCGGCTGATCGAGGCCGGCGATGCCCGCAACCGGGTGATCGTCACCGACGGCGTGTTTTCGATGGATGGCGTGATCGCCGATCTGCCCGCGATCTGCGATCTGGCCGAACGCCATGACGCAACGGTCGTGGTCGATGACAGCCACGCGGTCGGGCTGACCGGGCCCGGCGGGCGCGGCACGCCGGCGCTGCACGGGGTCGCGGACCGGGTGGCGATCCTGACCGGCACGCTGGGCAAGGCGCTTGGCGGCGCTTCGGGCGGCTATGTCGCGGGGCCTGCGCCGGTGATCCAGATGTTGCGGCAACGCTCTCGGCCCTATCTGTTTTCGAACACGCTGGCGCCGGTGATTGCGGGGGCCTCGCTGACGGCACTGGATCTGATCGAGGCGGGCGAGGATCTGCGCGCGCGCCTGAACGGCAACGCCGAACGTTTCCGGGCCGAGATGGGGGCGGCCGGGTTCACGCTGGCCGGGGCCGGCCATCCGATCATCCCGGTCATGCTGGGCGAGGCGCATCTGGCGGGCGAATTCGCGGCGGCGATGATGCGCCGCGGGGTCTATGTCACCGCCTTCTCGTTTCCCGTCGTGCCGCGCGGGCAGGCGCGCATCCGCACCCAGATGTCGGCTGCCCACGGCAAGGCGGACCTGGACCGGGCCATCGCGGCCTTCATCGCGACCGGCCGCGACCTGAAGGTGATCCGATGAGCAACATGATGAAGGCGCTGGTCAAGGCGCGGCCCGAACCGGGATTGTGGATGGAACAGGTGCCGGTCCCCGAACCCGGTCCCGGCGAGGTGCTGATCCGCGTCGGCAAAAGCGCGATCTGCGGCACCGACGTGCATATCTGGAACTGGGATGCCTGGGCGGCGCAGACCGTTCCCGTGCCGCTGGTCACCGGCCATGAATTTTCCGGCGTGATCGCCGATACCGGCAGCGCGGTGACAGGCTTCCGCCCCGGCCAGCGCGTTTCGGGAGAGGGGCACATCACCTGCGGGGCCTGCCGCAATTGCCGCGCCGGACGCGGGCATCTGTGTCGCAACACGCTGGGGGTGGGCGTGCAGCGGGCGGGATCCTTCGCCGAATATCTGTGCCTGCCCGAAAGCAACGTGGTGCCGATACCCGACGACATCCCCGACGAGATCGCGGCGATCTTCGACCCATTCGGCAATGCCGTTCACACCGCGCTCAGCTTCGATTGCGTGGGCGAGGACGTGCTGGTCACGGGCGCGGGCCCGATCGGGATCATGGGGGCGCTGGTGGCGCGGCGGGCGGGCGCCCGCAAGGTCGTCATCACCGACATCAATCCATCCCGGCTGGATCTTGCCCGCAGGATGGGGCTGGATCAGGCGATCGACCCGTCCCGCGAGGATCTGCGCAAGGTGATGGCCGGGCTGGGCATGACCGAGGGATTCGATATCGGCCTGGAAATGTCGGGCGCGGCCCCGGCCTTCCGGCAGATGATCGACGTGATGAACAATGGCGGCAAGATCGCGATCCTGGGCATCGCGCCGACCGGGTTCGAGATCGACTGGAACAAGGTGATCTTCAAGATGCTGAACCTGAAAGGCATCTATGGCCGCGAGATGTACGAGACCTGGTACAAGATGATCGGGCTGGTCCAGGCCGGCTTGGATCTTGCGCCGCTGATCACCCACCGCCTGCCGATCGACGATTTCGAGACCGGGTTCGCGGCGATGCGATCGGGCGAATCCGGCAAGGTCGTGCTGGATTGGGGGCAGGGCTGAAACCTGTCGGAAATCGCTGGTGACCCCGGCAGGATTCGAACCTGCAACCTGCCCCTTAGGAGGGGGCTGCTCTATCCAGTTGAGCCACGGGGCCGCCGTGCAGCCCTTTTGACCGCATGAGGGCGCCTTGGCAAGGTTGTCGGGGCACGAGTCGTCCGCTAACATTCCCGATCATCCCTGTCGCCCGGAACAGCGCCGCCATGACGACCCTTCGCCCACGACGCCCCCTGACCCTGCGCGACGTGTCCGAGGCATCGGGGGTCTCGGAGATGACGGTCAGCCGGGTGCTGCGCAATCGCGGCGACGTTTCCGCCGCGACGCGCGAAAAGGTGCTGACCGCCGCGAAGACGCTGGGATACGTGCCCAACAAGATTGCCGGCGGGCTGGCCAGCCAGCGCGTCAATCTGGTCGCGGTGGTCATCCCGTCGCTGTCGAACCTCGTCTTTCCCGATGTGCTGGGCGGCATCTCGGCCGAGCTTGACGATACCGGACTGCAACCCGTGATCGGGGTGACCAATTATTCGCCCGCGCGCGAGGAAATGGTGCTCTACGACATGCTGTCCTGGCGGCCCTCGGGCGTGATCCTCGCGGGGCTGGAACACAGCGCCGCGGCACGTGCCATGCTGACCAGTTCCGGCATCCCGGTGGTCGAGATCATGGATACCGACGGCGACGGCATCGACACGATCGTCGGCATCTCGCACAAGCGCGCAGGCCGGGAAATGGCCCGGCGGATCGTGGCCGCGGGCTATCGCCGGATCGGTTTCGTGGGCACCCACATGCCCGAGGATCACCGCGCCCGCAAAAGGCTGGTCGGTTTCGAAGAGGGGCTGGCGGCGGCGGGCGTTCCGCTGGAGGCGCGGGAATATTATCAGGGCGGATCGTCGCTGCTGAAGGGGCGTGAACTGACCGAACGGATCCTGACCCGCGCGCCGAATCTGGATTTCCTTTATTATTCCAACGACATGATCGGCGCGGGCGGCCTGCTTTACTGCCTGGACCGGAATTACGACATCCCCAATCGGATCGGGCTGGCCGGCTTCAATGGCGTCGATCTGCTGGATGGGCTGCCGGTCAGGCTGACCACGACCGATGCGAGACGGGTCGAAATCGGGCGCCGCGCCGCCAGGCTGGTCGCCGGCAAGGATGCCCTGCCCGAAAACCGCATCGTCGAGATGGTCCCGACCTTCATGCCCGGCCAGACCATCCGCGACACGCTGTCCTGATCCTGCCGCTTGTGGCGGGAACGCGGCGCCATTATGTCGGGCCTCATGCATGTTCCGTTTCTCAGCCGCCTGATCCATCGCGGACCGCGCGTTTCGGTCGTTCGCCTGCACGGCGCCATCGGCATGGCCGGGCGCGGCGGCGGCGGCCTGAACGACGCGGCGCTTGCCCCGGTGATCGAACGCGCCTTTCGCAAGGGCAAGCCGGTCGCGGTGGCCCTGTCCATCAATTCGCCCGGTGGCTCGCCGGTGCAATCATCGCTGATCGCCGCGCGCATCCGGCGTCTGTCGGAGGAAACCGGAACCCCGGTCCATGCCTTCGTCGAGGATGTCGCGGCCTCGGGCGGATATTGGCTGGCCTGCGCGGGCGACCGGATCTGGGCCGATGACAGCTCGGTCCTTGGCTCGATCGGCGTGATCTCTGCCGGGTTCGGCTTTCACGATCTGATCGACCGCTGGGGGATCGAGCGTCGCGTGCACACCGCGGGCCAATCGAAATCGACCCTGGACCCGTTCCGCCCGGAAAAGCCCGAGGATGTCGCCCGTCTGCACAAGGTGCTGGAGCCGATTCACGCGGCGTTCAAGGCCCATGTCACCGCACGGCGCGGCTCGAAACTGGCCGATGGGCGCGATCTGTTCACCGGTGAATTCTGGGCCGGGCGCGAGGCGGTCGATCTGGGCCTGGCTGACGGGATCGCGCATCTGGTGCCCAAGATGAAGGCGCTGTTCGGCGACAAGACCCGCTTTTCCGTCCACACGCCGAAACAATCGCTGTTCCGCCGCCTGGGCCTGTCGGCCGAAGCGGTTTTCGACGCGGCCGCGGAAACGGCGGCGTTCCAGCGTTTCGGGACCGGCGGCTGATGGTCAAGCTGGTCATCGTGTTTCTGCTGGTCATGATGGCGCTGGCGCTGGTCAGCGGGCCGGGCTTTCGCAAATTCCTGTTCAGGTTGCTCGGGATCAAGCCTCGTGATCGTTGACATCGCTCTGGTTCTGGGCGGGCTGGCACTGCTGGTCCTCGGCGGCGACCTGCTGGTCAAGGGGGCGGTCAACCTTGCGCTGCGGCTGGGGATCACGCCGCTGGTCGTGGGCCTGACCGTCGTGGCCTTCGGCACCTCGGCCCCCGAACTGATCGTGTCGCTCTCGGCGGCGCTTGGCGGATCGACCGATATCGCGATGGGCAATGTCGTGGGCTCGAACATCGCCAACGTGCTGGTGATCCTCGGGGCGGCGGCGCTGATCTCGGGCATTCCGACCCGCGGCCACGATCTGCGCGAAAGCTGGACGATGATGATCGGCGCGTCCCTGTTGCTGATCGTGCTGGCCTTCACCGGCGAGATCGGCCGGATCGAGGGGGCCGTGCTGCTGATTGCGCTGATCCTGGTGCTTTGGCGCCAGCTCAGCGCGGGATCGACCGAAAAGGCGGAAGATCTGGAGGGCGTCGAGCCGGGCGCGCGCTGGCGCCGGATCGTGCTGTGGCTGGTGGGCGGGCTGATCGCGCTGCCGGCGGGCGCGCATCTGCTGGTCGGCGGCGCGGGCGATATCGCACGGCTTTTCGGCATCAGCGAGGCGGTGATCGGCCTGACGCTGGTTGCCATCGGCACCTCGCTGCCGGAATTGTCGGCTTCGGTCGCCGCGGCGATGCGCGGGCGCGCGGACATGGCGCTTGGCAATGTCGTCGGTTCGAACCTGTTCAACATTCTCGCGATCCTCGGAATCACCGCGCTGGTGAAGCCGCTGCCGGTTCCGGCGCAGATGCTGCAGCTCGATCTGTGGGTGATGCTGGCCGCAGCCTTGCTGATGGGACCGTTCCTGTTCCGCGCCATCCCGATCGGCAGGCTTGTCGGCGCGGGCTTTCTGGCGGCCTATGCCGCATATGTCGTGATCCTGCTATGAGCGTCGCGCTGATCACCGGCGCCGCGCGGCGTCTGGGCCGTTCCATGGCGCTGTCGCTGGCAAGCCGCGGCCATGATGTCGCGATCCACTACAACCGTTCGGAAGACGAGGCCCGTGACACCGCATCCCGGGCCCGCGCCTTCGGCGTCGAGGCGCGCTGTTTCGGCGCCGATCTGCTGGATCCGGACGCGGCCGCCGATCTGATTCCGCGGATTGCGGCCGCGATGGGGCCGCTTGCGGTGCTGGTCAACAATGCCTCGATCTTCCGGCACGACACCATCCACAGCGCCACGATGGCAGGTTGGGACCGACATCTGGGATCGAACCTGCGGGCGCCGTTCCAGTTGATCCAGGCTTTCGCCGCGCAGGCCCCGGCCGCCCTTCCCGACGACCGCGGCGAGCCCGTGGCGCAGGCGCTGATCGTCAACATGGTCGATCAGCGGGTGCTGAAGCCCACGCCCGATTTCATGACCTATTCACTGTCGAAGGCCGGATTGTGGGCGCTGACCCGCACCGCCGCGCAGGCGCTTTCGCCGCATATCCGCGTGAACGCCATCGGCCCCGGCCCGACCCTGGTCGGGGCGCATCAGTCCGCGACCGAATTCGCGGCTCAGCGCGATGCCACGATCCTGCGGCGAGGGGCCGAACCTGACGATATCGTCGCCGCTCTGGGCTATCTTCTCGATGCGAAGGCGGTCACGGGACAACTGATCTGCGTGGATGGCGGCCAACATCTGGCCTGGCAGACGCCCGATGTCCAGGCCGGCTGAATGCGCCACACCGGTCCATTTGTGCACCTTGCCTTCAAATCTTGGGCGAACCGCCCGAAAACTCACAATGTTTCGGGTTTCGATCGCAGTCAAAAGAAAATATCGTTGTTTTTCAATGCCCCCATCCGCTGCCCAAACTTTCGGCAAAGTTACCAAACTGCAATAAATGCTGGTCCGACGCCTGCTGGCGCCGCCTCCACTCACAGCCTTATCCACAGGAATGGTGGACGGGTTCGCCCTTGCAATCGCCGATTGAAACTTGCAGCCGGGTGACGGAATCACTTTCTTTACGCCATGAGCCAGAAAACCGGCCACGTTCTGATCCAGGATTATCTTCGCACGCTTGATTCCAGTCCCGGCGTCTACCGGATGCTGGATGGGCAGGGCGCAGTCCTGTATGTCGGCAAGGCGCGCGACCTGAAGGCGCGTGTCTCGAACTATGCCCGCCCCTCGGGTCATTCGGGGCGGATCGCGCGGATGATCCGCGACACCCATTCGATGATGTTCCTGACCACGCGCACCGAGACCGAGGCGCTGCTGCTGGAACAGAACCTCATCAAGCAGTTGAAACCGCGCTACAACGTGCTGCTGCGCGACGACAAATCCTTTCCCAACATCCTTGTCGCCAAAAGCCACGACTTCCCCCAGATCAAGAAACATCGCGGCGCCAAGTCCGAAAAGGGCGATTACTACGGACCCTTCGCCAGCGCCGGCGCGGTGAACCGGACCCTGACCCAGTTGCAGCGCGTCTTCCTGCTGCGCAACTGCACCGATTCCGTCTTCGAAAGCCGCACCCGCCCCTGCCTGCTGTTCCAGATCAAGCGGTGCAGCGCGCCCTGTGTCGGCCGTATCGATCGGGACGACTATAACGGGCTGGTGCGGGATGCCGAGCTTTTCCTGCAAGGCAAGACCACCGCGATCCAGACCCAGCTTGCGGCCGAGATGGCGCAGGCGGCCGAGGCGATGGAATACGAACGCGCCGCCGCCTTGCGCGACCGGATCAAGGCACTGACCGCCGTGCAGTCGGTCCAGGCCATCAACCCCAAGGGCGTGGCCGAGGCCGATATCGTTGCGCTGCACATGGAAGGCGGTCAGGCCTGCATCCAGGTCTTCTTCATCCGCGGCAATCAAAGCTGGGGCAACCGCGATTTCTATCCCCGACTGGGCGGCGCCGAAAGCCCGGACGAGGTGATGCAGGCGTTCCTGCTGCAATTCTACGACGACAAGCCCCCGCCGCGCCAGATCCTGCTGTCCCACGCGCCCGAAGATCCCGACCTGACCGCCGAAGTCATGGCCGAACGCGCCGGCCGCAAGGTCGAGATCGCGGTTCCCCTGCGGGGCGAGAAGTTCGAGCTTGTGACAAATGCCCTGCGCAATGCCCGCGAAAGCCTGGGCCGGCGCATGTCGGAAAGCGCGGCGCAGGCGAAACTGCTGGAAGGCGTCGCCAAGGCCTTCGATCTGCCTGCGACCCCGCGCCGGATCGAGGTTTATGACAACAGCCACATCATGGGGACGAATGCCGTCGGCGGCATGATCGTCGCCGGTCCCGACGGCTTCATCAAGAACCAGTATCGCAAGTTCAACATCAAGGGGACCGAGATCACCCCGGGCGACGATTTCGGCATGATGCGCGAGGTGCTGACACGACGATTCACCCGCCTGCTGAAAGAAGACCCCGACCGGCAGACCGAGGCCTGGCCCGATCTTCTGCTGATCGACGGCGGCGCCGGACAGGTCAGTGCCGTCGATGGGATTCTGGCCGATCTGGGCGTCGAGGATATTCCGGTCATCGGCGTCGCCAAGGGCGTGGACCGCGAGCACGGGAAAGAGGAATTTCACCGCCCGAACCAACGTCCCTTTGCGCTGCGCATGAACGACCCGGTGCTCTATTTCGTGCAACGCCTGCGCGACGAGGCGCATCGCTGGGCCATTGGCACCCACCGCGCGCGGCGCGCGAAATCGGTCATGGCCAATCCGCTGGACGAAATCGCCGGCATCGGCGCCGCGCGCAAGCGCGCGCTGCTGGCGCATTTCGGCAGCGCCAAGGCCGTCAGCCGCGCGGGCCTGGCCGATCTGCGGGCGGTCGAGGGGATCTCGGCCGCAATGGCGCAGAAGGTCTATGACCATTTCCACACGCGCGGCTGATCGTCCGACGACCCTCGCCACGTAGGGTGGCGTCCACGCCGTGAACCGGTCGGAGGCCGCACTGGAACGGCCAGGGTTCTGACAGCGACCGCGGCCCTGTCTGTTTCGACAGGATCGATGTGAATATCGTTGTCAAATGTTGCAGCACGGCTATTGACGGCTGGTCAGGGGCTCGCAGCGTGAGGGTGAGCGGCGAAGGCCGCTTGGCGGGTTCCCTGGCGCAACCGCAGGCACCCGCCTTGCGGTGCCTGGGTCCGCCGTTCCGTCCTGCCCGGGAATCGGCCATTCCCGGGCTCATCGCCAAGGCGTCGCGGGCTCAGCGCCGCAATGCCTTGGCCTGCTTGCGGCGGGCATGAAGCGCCGGTTCGGTATAGCCCGAAGGGCTTTCGGCACCGCCGAAGATCAGATCGCGCGCCGCCTCGAACGCCGGGCCGTCGAAATCCGGCGCCATGGGGACATAGGCCGGGTCACCCGCGTTCTGCCGGTCGACCTTGGCGGCCATGCGGCGCAGCGCGTCCTCGACCTCATCGCGCGAGATCAGCCCCTGTTCCAGCCAGTTGGCCATGTATTGGGCGCTGATCCGGCAGGTGGCGCGATCCTCCATCAACTGCACGTCGTTGATGTCGGGCACCTTGGAACAGCCGATCCCCTGATCGACCCAGCGGACGACATAGCCCAGAATCCCCTGGCAGGAATTTTCCACCTCGCGCAGGATCTGGTCCCGGCCGGCGGGTGCGCCATCCATCAGCGCGGGCGTCAGCAGCCGGTCCAGATCGGGCATGGCGCTGCCGGACAGGTCCGCCTGCCGCGCGGCGACATCGACCTGATGATAATGCAGCGCGTGCAGCGTCGCGGCGGTCGGGCTGGGCACCCAGGCGGTATTCGCGCCGGACCGGGGATGACCGATCTTGGTCTCCAGCATCTCGGCCATGGCATCGGGCTTGGCCCACATGCCCTTGCCGATCTGACCCTTGCCGCGCAGTCCGCAAGCCAGCCCGATCAGGACATTGCCCTGTTCATAGACATCAAGCCAGTCGGACGATTTCATTCCGTCGCGCCCGACGAAGGCACCGGCCTGCATCGAGGTATGGATCTCGTCCCCCGTGCGGTCGAGGAAGCCGGTATTGATGAACACGACGCGGTTGCGGATGGCATGAATGCAGGCGGCCAGATTGGCGCTGGTGCGGCGTTCCTCGTCCATCAGGCCCAGCTTGACCGTGTTCGCGGGCAGACCCAGCACCTGCTCGACGCGGGCAAAGGTGCGATCAGTGAAGGCGGCCTCGTCGGGGCCGTGCAGCTTGGGCTTGACCACATAGATCGCACCGGCGCGGCTGTTGCCCAGACCCTTGTCGCGCTTCAGGTCGTGGATCGCGCAGGCCACCGTCACCATCGCGTCCAGAAGGCCCTCGGGCGTTTCCCGACCGTTCAGCCTGATCACATCCGTCGTCATCAGCAGACCGACATTGCGCACCAGCAACAGGGCGCGGCCGGGCAGCGTCAGGGTGCTGCCATCGGGCCGGGTGATCTGCCGGTCGGGGGCCAGGCGGCGTGTCATCTGCCTGCCGCCCTTTTCGAAGGTTTCGGAAAGGTCGCCCTTCATCAGGCCCAGCCAGTTGCGATAAACGACGATCTTGTCCTCGGCATCGACCGCGGCAACGCTGTCCTCGCAATCCTCGATCGCGGTCAGCGCCGCCTCCAAGACCACGTCGCTCAGCCCGGACGCCGAGGCCGACCCGATTGGGCTTTTCGGGTTCACGACCAGTTCCACATGAAGCCCGTGATGGACCAGAACGAAGGCGGTATCCTGGCCCTCGGACCGGGTGCCGACAAAGGCCGAAGGGTTGGCCAGCGCGACCTCGGTCCCCTCGATCGACACATGCAGCCCATCCTGATCCGCGCGATAGCCGGTGGCGTCGGAATGACCGCCCCTGGCCAGCGGAAAGGTGTCGTCCAGGAATCCGGCGACACGCGCCACGACGGCATCGCGCCGCGCCGGGTCGAATCCGTCCGATGGCGGCGGCCCCATCGCGTCCGATCCGTAAAGCGCATCGTAAAGCGATCCCCAGCGGGCATTGGCCGCATTCAGCGCGAAACGGGCATTGCTGACCGGCACGACCAGCTGCGGACCGGCAATGCTGGCGATTTCGGGATCGACCTCGCCATTCTCGACGGTGAAGGGTTCGGGCTGCGGCACCAGATAGCCGATGCGGGTCAGGAATTCGCGATAGGCCGCGGCGTCCCAGGGCTGGTTGCCGCGCGCCTTGTGCCAGGCGTCGATCTGCGACTGCAATTCGGTACGCCGGGCCAGCAGCGCGCTGTTCTCGTCGGCGAAATCCGCCAGCAGCCCTGCATATCCGGACCAGAAGCGATCGGCATCGACCCCGGTGCCGGGCAGGACCTCGTCCTCGATGAAGGTCGCGAAAGTCGCATCGATTTCAAGTCCGTGTCGCTGGATAGGCTGGGCGGGCATGGTCATCCTCCTGTAGCTGCGGTGCCGGTCGCGGCCGCGGCGCGGCGGCGGTCGATGTATACAATAGCGCACCGTAGCCGCCGGGGACCATAGGCCGCCATGTGCGAGCGGGGGTTTCAGCGGATTTTTTCACCCCTCGCGACCGGTCACATTCGCGCGCGGTCCCGCGCAAGACCGGGTCTTCGGCCTGCGCCCGCCGATCGCGCCGGGCAGATCACCGGCGAATCGGCACGGTTCCGCCTCTGGCGCGGCGGGGGGTTTTCCTCTGCCCTTGCCGCTGCCACCTCTGGCCGCGCAGGAAGCGCGCGCCGTTCCGGTGTCGCGCCCTTGACGGACAAAGGAGAACCACATGTTCCGCCAGATCGCTTTCGCTGCCGGCCTTTCGATGGCCGCGACCGCAGGTTTCGCCCAGACGGCCGAGACGCCCGCCCAGGGTGGCGGCGCCGCGCCCGCGCAGAAGGCGCCCCAGGCCGCCAGGATCGACCCCGCAGCCGCCTATGAGGCCGCCCGGAACCAGCTGGGCATTCTGAAATATTGCCAATCCCAGGGTTTCTCTGGCGCCGAGGCGGTATCCGCGCAGCAGAAGCTGGTCGGAATGCTGCCCGAGGGTGATGCACAGGCCGGCGCCGCGGCCGAGCAGAAGGGAACCCAGGGCACCGTCTCGCTGGGAGAAACCCAGATTTCGCTGAAGGACGCCGCCTCGCAGCAGGGCACCAGCGAAAAATCGCAGTGCCAGCGCATCGAGGCGGCGGTCAATCAGGTCGCAAGCCAGTTGCCGGCGGGCTGATCGCCCGCGCTCCCTCCCCGACTGGCACGACGGCGGGCCGGTGCAGCGATGCGCCGGCCCGTTCGTTCAGGGATCCCCGATAATGCGCAGACCCTGAGGCGCCCTGCTCAGTTGCGCCCGTCATCGGCGACAAGGGGCCGGGTGACGGCGCGCGCCGCCTCTTCGTCCTCGGCGGGCGCGCCGCTTTCGACGATTTCGCGCGCCTCTTCCTCATCCTCGTCCTCGATCGCGGGAGGCTCTTCCCCGGCAAGGAAGTTTCCGAATTTTTCCCACCCCGGAACATGTTCGGAAAGAACCCGGATCACGACCAGCACCGGCACCGCGATCACCATACCCAGCACCGACCACAGCCAGGCCCAAAGCGCGACCGAGATGAAGACCACCACCGTATTCATCTGCAGACGGCGCGACACGAAATAGGGTGTGATGATCTGCCCTTCCAGCGAGGTCAGCGCCAGATAGGACGCTGCCACCATCGCCGGCCAGAACAATCCCGGCATCACCACCAGCGCCACCACGGCCGCGATGCCCACGCCGGCGATGGCGCCCAGATAGGGAATGAAGTTCAGAAGGAACGCCCCGATCCCGAACAGAAGCGGCGAGGGCATTCCCCAGGCCCACATGGCAAGGCCGACGGCAAAGCCCAGGCAGGCATTGATGACGGTGATCGCGCCCAGATAGCTGCCCAGTGAATCCTCGATCTCGCGCAGCGCCAGATAGGCGGTGCGCTTGTCGCGCATCGTGTCGAAGCTTTGCACGATTTTCAGATAAAGCAGATCGCCCGAAGCGATCATGAAGAACAGCAGGATCAGCGTGAAGACCACCTGACCCAGCAATTGCGGGGTCAGCTTGAGGACGGCGGCAAAGGTGGATTCGCCCTCCTGTTGGACCCGCACGGTTGTCGCGGCATCGCCGCCTTCCTCTTGCATGTTCTGGGCGTCGTCGATCTTCTTGGCGGCCTCCTGAAGATCGCGCATCGAATCGCGGACGTTCTGGAACTTGTATTCAAGCTGACTGCTGATCGTGGGGATGCGGGCCGCGGCGCGGTTGACCGGGCCGCTGGCGGCATAGGCGATGGCGCCGACCGTGATCAGGATGCTGACCGTGACCAGCAGGGCGGTCGCCCCGTCGGGAATGCCCCGGCGTTCGTTGAAACGGCGCAACGGGGTGAAGACGAAGAACAACAGAATCGCCATCGTCACCGGCATCAGGAAATCACGGGCGGCTGCGACAGCGCCGAAGGCCATGATCAGAAAGATGCCGATGACGGCCCAGTTGACCAGAACGCGCGTCACACCGTCCTCGCGCCCGGTGCGCGGAAAATTGTGCCCTTGCGGACCGACCATGAAATCCCCCCTCCACGGCGCATTCATCGCCCCGCCCGGGCCCGGAACGCAGGATGCGAACCGATTGTTCCGAACCGTCCGCGCGGCCTGATCTTTGTCAATCGCGGCGTCAGATGGGGTGATCGCCCGCGGCGTCGATCACCCGCGACGGCAGGCCCATCCGGCCCAGCAAGTCCAGAAAGGGCCGCGCAGGCAGATCCTCGACATTGACCATCTTCCCGACATCCCAGGTTCCGCGCGCGATCAGGATCGCCGCAGCGACGGGTGGCACCCCCGCGGTGAAGCTGATGCCCTGGCTTCCGACCTCGTCGAAGGCCTCCTTGTGATCGGCCACATTATAGACGAAGACCTCGCCCGCCTTGCCATCAAGACTGCCCCTGACCAGATCGCCGATGCAGGTCTTGCCGGTATAGTCGGGCGCAAGGCTGGCCGGATCGGGCAGAACCGCCTTGACCACCTTCAGCGGCACGATTTGCTGCCCCTCGGCGGTCGTGACCGGCTGTTCGGACAGCAGGCCCAGGTTCTGCAACACGGTAAAGACGTTGATGTAGTGGTCGCCGAAGCCCATCCAGAACCGCACGTCGCTGTCCTTGTAGCGGGCGGCAAGGCTGTGCACCTCGTCATGGCCGGACAGATAGGCCTTCTGCTTGCCGACGACGGGCAGATCCCATTCGCGGCCGATCTCGAACATCCGGTTCTCCTGCCATGCGCCCTGTTGCCAGGAATAGACCGTGCCGGTGAATTCGCGGAAATTGATCTCGGGGTCGAAATTGGTGGCGAACCAGCGACCATGGCTGCCGGCATTGATGTCCACGATGTCGATGGACTCGATCCGGTCGAAATATTCATCCTCGGCCAGACGGGCATAGGCGTTGACGACGCCCGGATCGAAACCCGCGCCAAGGATCGCGGTGATGCCTGCCTTCTCGACATCCTCGCGCCGCTTCCATTCGTAATTGGCATACCAGGGCGGGGTCTCGCAGACCTTGGCCGGATCCTCGTGGATGGCGGTGTCGATATAGGCCGCGCCTGCCCGGATGCAGCCTTCCAGCACCGACATGTTGATGAAGGCCGTGCCCACATTGATGACGATGCCGGCCTCGATCCGTTTCAACAGCGCCTCGACCGCATCGGGATCCATCGCGTCCAGCGCATGGCTGGCAAAGGCCATGTCATGCCCCTTGCCGCGCAGGCTGGCGATAATGGCGTCGGCCTTGGCCTGGGTGCGGTTGGCGATGTGCAGGTCGCCGAATTCGGCCGCCCATTGCGCGACCTTGTGGGCGCTGACTTGCGCGACGCCGCCCGCGCCGATGATGAGGACATTCTTCTTGGCCAATTCCAACTCCTTTCGGGGGCAGAGAACGGGTCGCCTTAGGACAGGCTGGACTTGTAATCGTCATAGGAAAAGCTGCGGACAAGGCGGATCGTTCCGTCCTCTTCGCGGATCGCGATCGAGGGCATGGCGACGCCGTTGAACCAGTTCTTCTTGACCATCGTGTAGCCGGCCGCGTCGGCGATGCCGAGCCGGTCGCCGATCTTCAGCGGCCGGGCAAGGCGCGCCTCGCCGAAAATGTCGCCCGCAAGGCAGGTCTTGCCCGCGATCTGGTATTCGTGGTCGCCGTCCTGCGGCAGCTTGGCCGTCTCGCGATAGATCAGCAGATCCAGCATATGCGCCTCGATGCTGCTGTCGACGATCGCGACCTTCTTGCCATTGTCGATCAGGTCAAGAACGCTGACCTGCAAGGACGCGGCCCCCGTGATGCTGGCCTCGCCGGGCTCCAGATAGGCCTGAACGCCGAACCGGTCCTGAAAGGCGGCCAGCCGGTCGGCCAGCCGGTCCAGCGGATAGCCCTCGCCGGTAAAATGGATGCCGCCGCCCAGACTGACCCAGTCCAGTCTTTGCAGGATGTCGCCGAACTCGGTTTCGATCCGGGTCAACTGGTGATCGAACAGGTCGAAGTCCCCGTTTTCGCAATTGTAGTGGATCATCACGCCGCTGATCCGGTCCATCGCGGCCTCCAGACGGGATATGTCCCATTCGCCGAGGCGGCTGAAGGGACGCGCCGGGTCGGCCAGATCGAAGCCGCTGGTCGAAAAGCGCGGGTTCAGCCGCAGCCCGCGCGTGATCGCCGCTGCCCTGTCGCCGAACCGGTCAAGCTGGCCCAGGCTGTTGAAGATGATCTTGTCGGCATGGGAAATCGCCTCGTCGATCTCGTGATCGGCCCAGGCGACGGAATAGGCGTGGGTTTCCTTGCCGAATTCCTCGGCCCCCAGCCGCAATTCGAACAGCGAGGACGAGGTGGTCCCATCCATGAAATCGCGCATGACATCGAAGACCGACCAGGTGGCAAAGCATTTCAGCGCCAGCAGCGCCCTGACGCCGGATCTTTCGCGCAACCGGGCAATTTTTTCCATGTTGCCGCGCAGCACCGCCTTGTCGATCAGATAATAGGGCGTCGGCAGATCGGTCATGGCGTTTCCGTGTCCAGGCCCCGAAGGGCGAAAGAGAAAGGCGGGATATAGACAGATCGGGCGCTTTTCGCAAGAAAGTGCGGCACAGCCGTGACGCCGGGCGCCCGCTCAGCCACCGGCGGCAAGGCGACGGAATTCGCGTTTCATCAGTTCCAGTTCGGCCCGCAAAAGCGCGATCTCGGCCAGCACATCCTGGGCCAGGGGTTGACCGGCCCGCAGGTCCAGCCGCCCCAGGACCGGCGCGCCCGGGCCGGGCGCCATCCCGGCCTCGCAGGCCAGCAGTAAAAGCGACGTGATCCCGTCCGAAATCACACTGCCGGGCAGTTCGACCTCGATCTGCCACGGCCCGCCATCGGGACCGGTGGCCCGCGCCTCGGCCACGACTTCGCCCTCATGGGCGATGCACAACCGTCCGGGCAGGCTGCCGGTCAGGGTGCCGCGCCAGATTCCGCCGGCGATTCCGTGGCTGTCGAAATGCATCCGTCGCTTCCTATATCTGCGCGCGCGGATGGCGCGACATGACAAGATCGGTCAGCGTGACCGCGTTCATCGCCGGGGCCTCGAAGATCAGATCCAGCCAGACCTTGTCGGCCGGTCGTCCCGCCAGATCGGCATAGGCCAGGTCGAATTCGACCACCCGCGGATTGTTCCGCCCCTCGATCGGATGGTCAAGCTGCCGCAACATGCTGGCCGTGTCCGGACCCTGGGCGATGTTGATGCGGCCGTAGACGGTCATCGCCCTCTCGGCCGACAATTGCGCGTCCACCCGCAGCACGTGATCGCGGCCCAGATCCTCTTGCATTGCATCGGGCAGATCCAGCGACAAGGACAGATACCCGCCCGAGAATCCCATCACTTCCAGCGACAGGCCGTAATGCGCCAGATCGGTGCCCTGCCGGTTGCGGACCTGCCGCAGGATCGCCGCGCGATGGCCGCAATCGTGCCACAGCACCACCTCGTCGCTGAACCGCTGGCCATTTTCCGGCGCGACCAAGGCCGCGGGAACGATCCGGCCACGCAGCGTCATCGGCCGCCAGCGCCAGTCTGTCCCCGGCGGCAGGTCCAGCAATTGCAGATCGTCGCGCGCGCGCGAAGGGCTGGCATCGCTGTGCTGAAGAAAGCGGCGCAGGTCGGCATGAAGCGCCAGCGCCTCGTCGCGCAGGTCGGGATCCGGCGCGCGGCGGCCCTGCATGGCGCTGTTGGCCAGCGCGGCCCATTGCCGGCCGGCCGACTGCCGGCCGCGTCGCGACCTCCAGCCCTGCCAACCGATCATGCCCGGCCTCTATTGATCCATGTAGACATGGGTTTCCTCGGCCGCGCCGGGATGGGTGACCGCGCCCCATCGCGCGCCGCCCACCAGCCGCGCGTATTTCCACAGCGCGCCCGAGGCGTAATCCGTCCGGCGCGACCCGCCCCACGCGTCCCTGCGCGCGGCAAGATCCCTGTCGGACAGATCGACGCCGATCTCGCCCTTCACCGCGTCGATGGTGATCATGTCGCCGTTGCGCAGCAGCGCGATGGGCCCGCCTTGCGCGGCTTCGGGCCCGACATGGCCGACACAGAATCCGCGCGTCGCGCCCGAGAAGCGGCCGTCGGTGATCAGCGCGACCTTCTTGCCCATGCCCTGACCCGACAAGGCGGCGGTCGTGGCCAGCATCTCGCGCATGCCGGGCCCGCCCGCCGGGCCTTCGTTGCGGATCACGATCACGTCGCCCTCGCTGTAGTCCCGGCGCTGGACGGCGGCGAAAGCCTCCTCCTCGCTTTCAAAGACCCGCGCGGGGCCGGTGAAGACCTGATCTTCGGGCGCCATGCCCGCGACCTTCACGATCGCCCCGTCCGGCGCCAGGTTACCTTTCAACCCGACCACGCCGCCGGTCGCGGACAAGGGCGTGGCGACGGAATGGATCACCTTGCCGTCGATGTCGCGATCGACCAGATCCAGTTCCTCGCCGATGGTGCGGCCGGTTGCGGTCATGCAATCCTCGTGGATCAGCCCGGCGCGGCGCAATTCGCGCATCACCACCGGAACACCGCCCGCCTCGTAGAGGTCCTTGGCCACATATTCGCCGCCCGGTCGCAGGTTCACGAAATAGGGCGTGTCGCGAAAGATGTCGCAGACATCGAACAGGTCGAAATCGATCCCCGCCTCATGCGCAATGGCGGGCAGATGCAACCCGGCATTGGTCGATCCGCCCGTGCAGGCGACGACGCGCGCGGCGTTTTCCAGCGCCTTGCGCGTCACCACGTCGCGGGCGCGGATGTTCTTTTCGATCAGCCGCATTACCGCCTCGCCCGAGGCCAGCCCGTATTGATCGCGGGATTCATAGGGCGCCGGCGCACCCGAGGAATTCGGCAGCGCCAGGCCGATCGCCTCGCTGACGCAAGCCATCGTGTTCGCGGTGTATTGCCCGCCGCAGGCCCCGGCCGAGGGACAGGCCACCCGTTCCAGGATGTCCAGTTCCGCGTCGGTCATGTTGCCGGCCTGATGCTGGCCCACCGCCTCGAACACGTCCTGGACGACGACATCGCGCCCGTTCAACTTGCCCGGCAGGATCGAGCCGCCATAGATGAAGACCGAGGGCACGTTCAGCCGCACCATCGCCATCATCATCCCCGGCAGCGACTTGTCGCAGCCCGCCAGGCCCACAAGCGCGTCATAGCAATGACCGCGAATGGTCAGTTCCACCGTGTCGGCGATGGCATCGCGGCTGGCAAGGCTGGACCGCATCCCCTCGTGGCCCATGGCGATGCCGTCAGTCACCGTGATCGTGGTGAATTCGCGCGGACAGCCGCCGCCCTTCTTGACACCCTGCTTGACCGATTGCGCCTGCCGGTTCAGCGAGATGTTGCAGGGCGCGGCCTCGTTCCAGCAGGTCGCGACACCCACCCAGGGGCTGTGAATCTCGTCCTCCGAGATTCCCATCGCGTAGAAATAGCTGCGATGCGGCGCCCGGGCCGGGCCCTCGGTGACGTGACGGCTGGGCAGCCGCGACTTGTCAAAGCGTTGGTCGGTCATCCGTCCCTCCCTCGTCGGCGATGGCTCCGGGATAGCCTGCCGGGCGAAGCGGAACAAGCGTCACGCGACCAGCGCGTCCAGCCGGGCGGCGCAGATGAAGTCGTTTTCGGTCAGCCCGCCCGCGGCATGGGTGGTGAAGGTCACGTCGCAATAGCCATAGCCGAAGGTGATGTCGGGATGGTGGCCCTGCTTGTTGCCCAGCCAGGCGGCCAGGTTGGCCATCTCGACCGCCTTCAGAAAGCCCTTGAACTCGAAATGCCGCCGGATCGACGACGCGTCCCCGGACAGGCGCCAACCTTCAAGCCCGGCCAGCATCCCTTCCGCCTCGTCGCGCCCCATGGCCGATGTGCCGCCCTCGCAGGGCTTGCAGGTTCTTTTCGCCAGATCGGTCATCGCCGCCTCCTTTCTCACAACAAGGGAGACGCAAGTGCCAGCAGATTGTTCCGCAGCCGGCGCAGAAGTCCCCAGCCGCGCACTTCGTCCAGCGTGATCTCGCGCGAGCGTTCGGCATAGCTTCGCTGGCGCTCGTCGATCCTGCCGACGAAGCCACGGTCGAAGATCGCCATGTTGACCTCGTAATTCAGTTCGAAGCTGCGTCGGTCAAGGTTGGCGCTGCCGACCATGGCCATGCGCCCGTCGATGGTCATGATCTTGGAATGCAGAAGACCGCCCTGGAACAAATGCAGCTTCACGCCAGCTGCCAGCAGCCCGTAATAGAAGCCTTCGCTGGTGGCGCCCACGATCAGGGAATCGTTGCGGGCGGGCAGCATCATCACCACCTCGACGCCACGCCGCGCCGCCGCCCGGATGGCTGCATCCAGCGCCGCGTCGGGCACGTAATAGGGCGTCGTGATCACCACCCGGTCGCGCGCCGCATGAAGCATCGCCGACAGACAATCCGAAATGCTGCCCGCGCGCCGGTCCGGTCCCGTGGCCACGATCTGAAGATCGATGCCCGGATCGCCCGCGGCGGGCACGACCGGCAGCATGTCGCCCAGGTCGCGGCCGGTATAGCTCATCCAGTCGCCCAGAAAGACCGACTGCAATTGCCGCACGATCGGCCCCTCCACCTGCATCAGCACGTCGATCCAGGGCGCGAAGCGCGGCTTGATCGCAAAGGCCATGTCGGCGCAATTGCGGCTGCCGGTGAAGGCGATCTTGTTGTCCACGACCAGAATCTTGCGGTGATTGCGCAGATCCAGCCTGCGAAACAGGATGCTGACGAAGGGCAGGCCCCAGGGAAAGGCGGTGACGCATTCGGCCCCGGCCTCGGACATCTCGCGCCATGCCTCGGACCGGACCAGCCCGCGCGAGCCCAGGGCATCCACGATCACCCGGCAGGCGACGCCGCGGCGGGCTGCGCGGGCAACCGCGTCGGCCACCTTGCGCCCGCTGAGATCGGGCAGCCAGATGTAGAACAGGATATGGACATGATCCTGCGCCCGGTCGATGGCAGAGACCAGGACGTCGATCGCGTCGTCGCTTTCCTCCAGCAGCGCGACCCGGTTGCCGCCCAGAACCGGCATCCCGCCCACCGCCTCGTTCGCGGCGGCGACGGGGCGGGCGAAATTCGGCGGTTCGGCCAGCAGGCTGGGCGTCTGGCTGCGCAGGCCCGTCAGCCGGTCGCGCACATCGGCCATCCGCTGCACCTCCGCGTGGTTCATCCTGACCTCGCCGAACAGCAGATAGGCCGCGATCCCGACAAGCGGAACGGCCTCGATCACCATGATCCATGCCAGCCGCACCGACGGGTCCAGCCGCGGCCGGATCAGAACCCGCCCGATGAAGGCCAGGGTGATCGTCGCATAGAGAACAAGAAGGAACGAAGCCCACATGCGGCGCATCATTCCTGCCCCGCCGGGCAATTGCAATTCCCCCCCGCGCGGCCTATCTGGGGCGCTGAACCAGCCAAGGTGGACCCCGAATGAACTGGATCAGCAATTACGTTCGTCCGCGTATCAATTCGCTGTTCTCCCGCCGCGAAGTGCCCGAGAACCTGTGGACCAAGTGCCCCGAATGCGGGACCATGCTGTTTCACCGCGAACTCGGCGACAATCTGTTTGTCTGCACCAGTTGCGATCACCACATGGCGATCACGCCCCGCGACCGCTTTGGCGCGCTGTTCGACGGCGGCGCCTTCGTCGAGGTCAAGGTGCCCGAACCGACCGCCGATCCGCTGCAATTCCGCGATCAGAAGAAATATCCCGACCGGATGCGCGCGGCGCAGAAGGCCACCGGCGAGAAAGAGGCGATGCTGGTCGCCGAGGGCGAGATCGGCCGCACCCCGATCGTGGCGGCAGCCCAGGATTTCAGTTTCATGGCGGGGTCGATGGGGATGTATGTCGGCAACGCCATCATCGCCGCCGCCGAAAGGGCGGTGAAGCTGAAACGACCGCTGGTGCTGTTCTCGGCGGCGGGCGGCGCGCGGATGCAGGAAGGCATCCTGTCGCTGATGCAGATGCCGCGCACCACCGTCGCGGTGGAAATGCTGCGCGAGGCGCGGCTGCCCTATGTCGTGGTGCTGACCCATCCGACCACGGGCGGCGTCACCGCCTCCTATGCGATGCTGGGCGATGTGCAGATCGCCGAACCCAATGCGCTGATCTGCTTTGCCGGCCCGCGCGTGATCGAGCAGACCATCCGCGAAAAGCTGCCCGAGGGATTCCAGCGCGCCGAATATCTGCTGGAACACGGAATGCTGGATCGCGTCACCCACCGCAAGCGGATGCGCGACGAACTGATCTCGATCCTGCGGATGTTGTCGGGGATGCCCGCCCCGACCAAGGCCGATCTGCCGCCGCCCGCCCCGGCCGAAACGCCCGTGCTGACCGCTTCGGAACCCGCCGGGGCGGTCAAATCCGGCGGCTGAGCCCTTTCTCCGTGTCCCAGTACCCCGGGGGTCCGGGGGCTGGCCCCCGGTGCGTGCGACCATGAATCATTCCGACGCCATTCTCGATCGCCTCCTGTCGCTGCACCCCAAGGTGATCGACCTGTCGCTGGACCGGATGTGGCGTCTGCTCGCGGCACTGGATCACCCGGAACGCCGCATCCCGCCGGTGATCCACATCGCCGGAACCAACGGCAAGGGCTCGACCCTGGCGATGATCCGCGCCGGGCTCGAGGCCGGGGGCGCGCGAGTCCATGCCTATACCTCGCCGCATCTGGCGCGGTTCCACGAACGCATCCGGCTGGCGGGCGATCTGATCGGCGAGCCTGACCTGGCCGCCGCCCTGCGCGAATGCGAGGCGGCGAATGACGGCCAGCCGATCACCTTCTTCGAGATCACGACAGCCGCCGCCTTCCTGGCCTTTTCGCGGACGCGCGCCGATTACACGCTGCTCGAGGTCGGCCTTGGCGGCAGGCTGGACGCCACCAACGTGATCGCCAGGCCGCAGCTGACGGTCATCACACCGGTCAGCATCGACCACACGCAATACCTGGGCGACACGCTGGATCTGATCGCCGCCGAGAAGGCAGGCATCATCAAGCCCCGCATCCCCTGCGTTACCGGCCCCCAGCCCGATCCTGCGCTGCGCGTGATCGAATCCCGCGCCTCGGGCCTGACCGCGCCGCTTTTCGCCCATGGCCAGCACTGGATGATCGCGCGGGACCGCGACGGGATGGTCTATCAGGACGATCACGGGCTTTGGGATCTGCCGGTTCCGAACCTGATCGGACCACACCAGATTCAGAACGCGGGCACCGCCCTGGCCGCCCTGCGTCAACTGGGCGCGACCGATGCCCAGGCGCTGGCCGCCGTCACCCGCGCCGAATGGCCCGCCCGGATGCAGCGCCTGACCCGCGGCCCGCTGGTCGAGGCGGCAGGCCCCGAGGCCGAACTCTGGCTGGATGGCGGTCATAATCCGGCGGGCGCCGAGGCGCTGGCGCAGACGCTGGCGGCACTGCCGCCGCGGCCGACGCATCTGGTCTGCGGGATGCTGAACACCAAGGATGTCGCAGGCTACATGCGGCCGCTTTCCGGCCATGCCGAAAGCCTGACCGCCATCGACATTCCCGGCGAGGCGAACACCCTGCCCGCCGCGGAAACCGCGCGGATCGCGCGCGAAGCGGGACTGGAGGCGGCAACCGCCGCCGATGCGAAGGACGCCATCGCCCGGATCGCCGCTGCCCGGCCACGGGCGCGGATCCTGATCTGCGGATCATTGTATCTGGCCGGGCGGGTTCTTGTGCAGAACGGCTGAGCCGGCCGCGCTCGGCGCCGGCGAATGGCACGGCCCGGTCGAAACCCTGACATCCGGGGACGCGCCGATGGAAAGTTTTTTCACCGGCCGGACGGTCGTGAAGACGCTGTCTCCGGTCGAGTAGCCGGAATTGCTGAAGTGCCTTCCGGATCCGGCGACCGGTCGGGAGTCCGATGATCGCGGCACGCCCCTTCATCCGGCATCGCGACCACAGCCGGATGCAGACGATCCGAAGTCTGCCGGGCTGCTAGGCCGAAACCCGGCCCCAGCCGGCATCCTGCATCTCGCGCAGGCGGCTGGCCGTGCGTTCGAATTCGAAGCTGCCCTCGCCTTCGTTATACAATTGCTCGGGCGCGTCGGCGGCACTGGCGATCAGTCGCACGCGGGCCTCGTAGATCGCGTCGATCAGCGTCACGAAGCGCTTGGCCTCGTTATAGTTCGAAGCGGACAGATGCGGAATTCCGTCCATCATCAGCACCTCGATCCGGCGGGCCAGTTCCAGATAATCCGCTGCGCCCAGGGGCTTGCCGCAAAGCGACCAGAAATCAGACCGCGCGACCTTGCCCGCGAGGGCCGGAATCTGGAACCGCCGGCTTTTCATCTGGATCTCGCCCGGTTCGGGCGCGGCAGCGTCGGTCAGGTCGCGCCAGATCGCGTCCATCCGACTGCGCGCCTCGGCATCGGCGGGACAGAACCAGACCGGCCCGCCGGTCGTGCGGCCCTGGCGGTAATCGGTGTCGCTGTCCAGGCAGACCACCTCCATCCGCTTGCGGATCAGGTCGATGAAAGGCAGGAAAAGCTGTCGGTTCAACCCGTGCTTGTAGAGATCCTCGGGCACCCGGTTCGAGGTGGTCACGACCGCCACACCCTGATCGAACAGCAGTTGAAACAGTCGTCCGACGATCATCGCATCGGCGATATCGGTGATCTGCATCTCGTCGAAACACAACAGCCGGACCTCGCGCGCAACCTGCATTGCGACCGGGCGCACCGCGTCCTGATCGGCGCGCTTGCGCGCCTCGTTCAATCCATCCTGGATCTCTTGCATGAACTGGTGGAAATGAACGCGGCGGCTGCGTTCGGGCGCCGCCTCGGCGATCAGGTCCATCAGCATCGACTTGCCGCGCCCGACGCCGCCCCACAGATAAAGCCCCGTCGCGCCCGGCCGCGCCGCCTGCTGCGGATGGCCCACGCCCAGAAAGGCGCGCCAGGCCGATTTCGGCCGGCTTGGGGCGGCGCCGGCGTCGCCCAGATCGGCCAGAACCCGATCCAGATGCGGCAGCACGGCCTCTTGCGCGGGATCGGGTCTCAGCCGCCCCTCCGCCACGCGCTGCCGGTAAAGATCGCTGACCTTGCCCATTCCAGCCTGCACCTGCCACATTGCCGGATCGCGCCGCAAGGCCCTTCTTGACCGTGATCTGCCGCCATGGCACGCATTCCGCGCTGCTGCCAAGGATCTGCGCATGAACCATCCGCGCCCTGACACGATCGCCGGCCGACCGGTCCTGTTCGTGATGGCGGCCGAGGCCGAATACGGGTCGGCGCTGAGATCGCGCATCGCTCCGCTGATCACCGGAGTCGGTCCGGTCGAAAGCGCGGTCCGCCTGACCGCCGCGCTGGCCGCGATGACGAACAGGCCGTGCCTGATCGTGTCGCTGGGTTCGGCCGGGTCGGCGCGTCTGCCGCAAGCGGGATTGTATCAGGTCAGCGGCGTCGCCTATCGCGACATGGATGCCTCGCCCCTGGGATTTCAGCGCGGCTGCACGCCGTTCGCGGACCTGCCCGCCCGTCTCGACCTGCCCCTGCGCATCCCCGGCCTGCCCGAGGCCAGCCTTTCGACCGGCGGCAATATCGTCAGCGGCGGCGCCTATGAAAGCATCGCCGAGGACATGGTGGACATGGAAACCTTCGCCCATCTGCGCGCGGCCCAGCATTTCGATATTCCGCTGATCGGCCTGCGCGGGATTTCGGACGGAGCACAGGAATTGCGGCACCTGACGGACTGGACGCAATATCTGCATCTCATCGACGCGAAACTGGCCGGCGCCGTGGACAGGCTGGAGCGCGCGCTGTCCGGGGGCGCGCTGAGGCTCTGAGCCGCCGCCTTGTCCTCGTCCGCCCCCGGGCCTAGACCGGGGCCGGGAAAATCGGCCGGGAACGAGCAGACATGGCACGCCGCGCGAAGATCATCGAGGACCGTCCAACCAGCAGACGGGTGGGCGCGCTCGGCGCCCTGTGGCCCTTTGTCCGGCCCTATCGGGGGCAATTGGCGGTGGCGCTGGCGGCGCTGGTCCTGACCTCGGCCATCAGCCTGGTCCTGCCCCTGGCGGTGCGCCGCGTTGTGGACAATTTCGACGACGGCGCGGGTCTGCTGGACCAGTATTTCGGCGCCGCGCTGGCCATCGTCGCGCTGCTGGCCCTGGGCACGGCGGCCCGTTATTTCTTCGTCACCAGACTGGGCGAACGGGTCGTGGCCGATCTGCGCAAGGCGGTCTTTGCCCGTGTCGTCACCCTCAGCCCCGGCTTCTTTGAGCGCGTGATGACGGGCGAGATCCTGTCGCGGATCACCACCGACACGACGCTGATCCAGTCGGTGATCGGTTCGTCCCTGTCGATCGCGCTGCGCAACATGCTGATCCTCGCGGGGGGGATGGCGATGCTGGCTTTCACCTCGGTCAAGCTGATGGGGCTGGTCTTGCTGATCGTGCCCGCGATCCTGATCCCGATCATCGTCCTGGGCCGTCGGTTGCGCACCCTCTCGCGCGCCAATCAGGACTGGATCGCGTCCTCGTCCGGCACCGCCTCCGAGACCCTGCTGGCGGCGCAGACGGTGCAGGCCTTTACCCATGAATCGCGCAGCATCGCGCAGTTCGACGGCGTGACCGAACAATCCTATGACGTGGCGCTGACCCGAATTCGCACCCGCGCGCTGATGACCGCCATCGTGATCTTCCTGATCTTCGCCGGCGTGATCGGCGTGTTGTGGGTCGGCGCGCGCGACGTGCGCCAGGGCATGATGACCGCCGGGCAACTGGTGCAGTTCGTGATCTATGCCATCCTCGTGGCCAGCTCCACCGGCGCGCTGTCGGAAATCTGGGGCGAATTGCAGCGCGCCGCCGGCGCGACCGAGCGTCTGGCCGAATTGCTGGGCGCCCATGATGCGCTGACCGATCCCGCAAGCCCCGTGCCCCTGCCGCGCCCGGTCAAGGGCCGGATCGCGCTGGAGGGGGTGGGTTTCCACTATCCGACGCGGCCCGATGTCTCGGCGCTTGACGGGGTGGACCTGACCATCCGGCCGGGCGAGACGGTGGCGCTGGTCGGCCCGTCGGGGGCGGGCAAGACCACGGTGATCCAGTTGATCCAGCGGTTCTGGGATCCCGGCACTGGCCGGGTCACGCTGGACGGGATCGACCTGCGGGACATGCGCCGCGACGATTTCCGCAAAAGCATGGCGCTGGTTCCGCAAGAGCCGGTGATCTTCGCCGCCTCGGTGCTGGACAACATCCGCCTCGGTCGTCCCGAGGCCGGCCCTGCCGAGGTCGAATCGGCCGCCCGCGCCGCCCATGCCCACGACTTCATCGCCGCGCTGCCGGACGGCTATGACACGCCGCTTGGCGAACGCGGCGTGATGCTGTCGGGCGGTCAGCGTCAGCGGGTCGCCATCGCCCGCGCCATCCTGCGCGACGCAGCCGTGCTGCTGCTGGACGAGGCGACGAGCGCGCTGGACGCCGAATCCGAATCGTTGGTTCAGGCGGCAGTCAACGATCTTGCGCAGGGCCGCACCACCATCGTCATCGCCCACCGGCTGGCCACGGTGAAAAAAGCCGATCGGATCATCGTCGTCGATCGCGGCCGCATCGTGGCCGAAGGCAGCCACGAAGCCCTGGTCACGCAAGGCGGCCTCTATGCCCGGCTGGCACGAATGCAGTTTACCGAAGGCAGCGTCGCAGCCCCCGCCGAGGAAGAGCCGGCCTAGTTGCGCGGCGCGGCATAGACCGCGGCCCAGAAGCGCGTCTTGCCATCCGCCGCGATGGCCTGGCCGATGCCGTAGTCGCGCACCTGCGGAATCAGGATGTTGCGCAGGTGGCCCTGCGAATTGTTCCATTCGCCAAGCACGCGGGGCAGATCGAACGGGCCCGCCGCGATATTCTCGGCCGTCAGCATCGGCGCATAGCCGCGCGCCTTCACGCGCGGACCGGGCCCCGTGGTCGTGCTGCCGACATGGGTCATGCGACCGCGCTTGGCCATGTCGCAGGCATGTTGTGCAGCGACTTCGGCCAGCAGCATGTTCGCGCGAACCGGAGGCAGATCCGAACGCCCACGGATGCCGTTCGTCGCTTCGGCGCCCGCCCGGTTCTGGGCCTGCGATGTGGCGGGACAGGTGGCCTTGCCCGGCGCCGTGGCCTGCACATCGGTGGGATCGCCGCCCTTCGGAGGCGGCGTTCCCCCGGCACAGGCGGCCAGCGTCAGGGTCGCGGTCAGAAGCGCGGTCATCGTCGTTCGGGCAGTCATCGTCTCGCAAACTTTCCCTGGCAATCGTCCCTCGGGTCTGGATGATCCCATCCCGGTTTTCAACCAATGGTTGCAGAAAAGCCGCAGCCGGGCAATCTTTTGCCACCAGCGCGGCGCGCCCGGCGCGGGATCCCGCGCATTCGACGCGGCCGTGACGCGGCGTTTCGGCGCAACCGGCCGCTTGCGACCCTTGCCCCGCCCGGCGCCCTTGTCGCATCCTGTCACCCGAGGGCGGCGCAAGGTGATGCGCCGGAAGGGAGAGGTGAAGCATGGGCCGATTCGGTACCTACGAGGATCGCGACAGGCTGGAGGCGGAAATGGCCTACGAGGCCCGCGATCTGCCCGTCACGATCCATGATTTCCTCTCGCGCACAGCCAAGGCGCATCCCGACCGGCCGGCGATCAGCTTTCAGCTTCTTGCCGGTCCGCGCGATCCCGCGACGACGCTGACATGGCAGGATCTGCTGGAGCGCGTGACCGAGACCGCCAATCTCTTTCGCAAGCTGGGCATCGGGCCGACCGATACGGTCGCCTATCTTCTGCCCAATTCGATCGAGACGCCGGTCGTGCTGCTGGCCGGGGCCACGGCCGGGATCGTGAACCCGATCAACCCGTTGCTGGACGCCAAACAGATCGCGGGGATCCTGCGCGAGACCCGCGCCAGGGTTCTGGTGACGCTGAAATCCTTTCCCAGAACCGATGTGGCGCAGAAGGCCGCCGAAGCCGTGGCCGAGGCGCCGGGCGTCACCCATATCATCGAGATCGACCTCAGGCGCCACCTGCGCGGCCCGAAACGATTCCTGGTTCCGCTGCTTCGGCCACGGGTCCGGAAACGCCACAAGGCCAGGGTTCTGGACTTCGAAGCCGCGGCCAGCGCCGAAAGGCACACCAGGCTGGATTTCGAGGATATTCCGAAGGATCGCATCGCCGCCTATTTCCATACCGGCGGCACCACCGGCACGCCGAAGGTCGCCCAGCACAGTTATCGCGGCATGATCTACAACGGCTGGCTGGGCGGCGCGCTGCTGTTTGACGAAACCGACGTGCTGATGTGCCCGCTGCCGATGTTTCACGTCTTCGCCGCCTATCCCGTGCTGATGTCCTGCATCGCATCGGGGGCGCATGTGGTCATGCCCACCCCCGCCGGCTATCGCGGCGAAGGCGTGTTCGACAATTTCTGGAAGCTGATCGAACGCTGGCAGGCAACGTTCCTGATCACCGTTCCGACCGCCATCTCGGCGCTGATGCAGCGTCCGGTGGATGCCGATGTCAGCAGCCTGAAGACCGCCATCTCGGGCTCGGCCCCGCTGCCGATGGAACTGTATAACCGCTTCAAATCCGCCACCGGGGTCGAGATTTCCGAAGGCTACGGCCTGACCGAGGCGACCTGCCTGGTCAGTTGCAACCCGGTGGACGGCATGAAGAAGGTCGGCTCGGTCGGGATACCCCTGCCCTATACCCATGTCCGCATCCTGAACCACGACGACGCGGGGCGCGTGCATGAATGCGCCACCGACGAGGTGGGCGAGATCTGCGTGGCCAATCCCGGCGTCCTGCCCGGATCGACCTATACCGAAGCCGACAAGAACCATGACCTTTTCGCCGAGGATCGGTATCTGCGCACTGGCGATCTGGGGCGGCTGGACAGCGACGGTTATCTGTGGATCACCGGCAGGGCGAAGGATCTGATCATTCGTGGCGGCCACAATATCGACCCGGCCGAGATCGAGGACGCGCTGCTGTCCCATCCCGCCGTGGCCTTTGCCGGCGCCATCGGCCAGCCCGACGCCTTCGCCGGCGAACTGCCTTGCGTCTATGTCGAACTGGTCGCCGATGCCCAGACATCGGTCGATGACCTGATGGATCACGCGCGCCGGAACATCCACGAACGCGCCGCGGCACCGAAATACGTCGAAATCCTGCCGGAACTGCCCAAGACGGCGGTCGGCAAGATCTTCAAGCCGGAATTGCGCAAGCTGGCGATCACGCGGGTTTATGACGCGGCGCTGGACGGCACCGGCTGTCATGTCATCGAGGTGATCGACGACAAGAAGCGCGGTCTGGTGGCGCGGCTGTCCCGCGCGGCACGCCCAGACGAGGATGTGGTGGCCCACAAGCTGGGCGAATTCACCCGGCCCTGGGAATGGGCCGATTGAGACGCGGCCCGCAGATACCGGGACGCCCCTCTGCCCGCTTTGCGGCAGGCCGATCCCGCCGGATGTGCCGCAAAGCCGCCATCACCTGATCCCCAAGCTGCGCGGCGGCAAGGGCGGCCCGACCGTGCTGCTGCATCAGGTCTGCCATTCGACCATTCACAAGACCCTGAGCGAAACCGACCTCGCGCGGCGCTATGACAGCGTGGATGCCCTGCGCGCCCATCCCGATCTGGCGCGGTTCTTTGCCTGGGTGGCGAAACGCCCCCCCGGCTGGAAGGGCAAGGTGCGCTAGTCGCCCGCGACGTTCAGGACGATCTTGCCGATATGGTCGCTGCTTTCCATGCGCCTGTGCGCCTGGGCGGCGTCAGCCAGGTCGAATTCGCTGTCGATGGTGACGGCGACCGCGCCGCTGGCGATCATCGGCCACAGCTTCTTGCGGACCTGGTCGGCGATCTCGGCCTTGGCGGTGTCGGATTGCGGACGCAGGGTCGATCCGGTCATCGTCAGCCGCTTGACCATGACCTGCGCAAAGTTCAGCTCGACCTTGGGGCCTTCCAGAAAGGCGATCATCACCAGCCGCCCGTCCTGCGCCAGCGTCGTCACATTGCGCGGGATATAGCTGCCGCCCACCATGTCGAGGATCAGATCAACGCCGCCGTCGGGCGACAGCCGCTTCACGAAATCCTCGGTCCGGTAATTGATGGCGGTGGCGCCGAGCGCCTCGATGGCGGCGCATTTCTCATCGCTGCCGGCGGTGGCAAAGACACGCGCGCCCAGAGCCCGCGCGATCTGGATCGCCATCATGCCGATGCCCGACGTGCCGCCATGGACCAGAAACCGCTCGCCTCCGCGCAGACCGCCGCGCTGGACCACGTTCGACCAGACGGTGAAGGCGGTTTCGGGCAGGCAGGCGGCCTCGCGCAGGGACAGGCCGTGGGGGATGCGCAGGGCATGATCGGCGTGGCACAGCGCATATTCCGCATAGCCGCCGCCGGGCAGCAGGGCGCAGACCTTTTCGCCTTTCTTCCAGCGGGTGACGCCGGCGCCCATGCCCACGATCTCGCCCGAGCATTCAAGGCCCGGCAGATCGGATGCGTCCGGCGGCGGCGCATAGCTGCCCTGCCGCTGCAAGACATCGGGGCGGTTCACCCCGGCATAGGCGATGCGGATCAGGATCTGGTCGTGGCGCGGCACCGGAACCGGTCGGCGGGTCGTCTTCAACTGGTCGGCATCGCCGGCGGCGGCGATCTTTACCGCGTTCATCGCATCGGGAAACATCATTGGTCCTTTGTTGTCATGTCACGGCCGAGTGCGGCCCGGCAGGTCGCGGGGCCGAGGCGCACGGATCCAGCCGAAGGCCAAGTCGGTCACCGCCTGCGCGCCGGGCAGCTTCTTCAGCCTCGCCTTGGCGCCTTCGATCCGCATCACGCCGTCGATGCGGCGGTCGATGAAGGCGCGGGTCTCGGCGCCATCGTCGGAGGCGTCGCCCAGCCAGAACAGGGCCGAGGCGCTGATCACCGCCGACAGGGTGGCGCGCTTGGAATACCAGTTCACATCGTCCGATGTGTCGCCGAGCCCGGTCCAGATCATGTCCGCCGTCTCCCAGACCAGCCGCGCGGCCAGCCCGGCATTCTGCGGCAGGGCCAGCACCGCCGCGCCCGCGCGCACCAGATCCGGCTGAACCAGCGACAGCCGGTGCCAGACGGCCTCGGCCACCCGGTCGCGAAAGCGGCCCTCGGGCGGGGTCCGGGCCAGCCAGTCGCGCAATTGCTGATCGGCGCGGCGGTGATAGGCAGCGGCAAGGCCCGCGCCGCCCTGGGGAAAATGCACCCGCGCCATGGCCTCGGTCATGCCGATGTCACGCGCGCCCGCGACCAGGGCGCGGTCATTCATCCCCTCGAAGGGAACGTGGCTCAGCGCGGCCTCGAGCAGCGCATCGCGTTCGGTCTGCATCGCGGGCTCCTTTCTGTGGACAAGCGCCCCGGCAGTTGATAAGGGGGCGTTTCCTGCAATCTTGCAACTCTAACCTAGGAAGGTGGTGACAACCACATGCAGGTCAATGTTCGCGACAACAATGTCGAACAGGCGCTTCGTGCGCTGAAGAAGAAACTTCAGCGCGAAGGTGTCTTCCGCGAGATGAAGCTTCGGCAGCATTTCGAGAAGCCGTCGGTCAAGAAAGCCCGTGAACGGGCCGAGGCCGTCCGCCGCGCCCGCAAGCTGGCCCGTAAAAAGGCACAGCGCGAAGGCGCGCTGTAAGACAGCCGCGACACGCGACATCACGAACCCCCGCCCCGGCGGGGGTTTCTTTTCTTCCTCGCGACCTCTTGCGCGGCGCGACAATGCCGTTGGTGTTTGCAACACTTTTGTTACGGATCTGGTTGGTTTCCTTGTCTCACATCTGTCTGTTCCGGAACTTGGCATGTCCGTCCTGAACCGCCGCGATTGGCAGCCGGGCTCGCTTCTGCGGCAGATGCGCGATGGCATTCACCGGCCCACGCTGATGGCGCTTCTGTCGGTCGATCTTGGCCTTGTCCTGCTGCATTCTGCTCTTGGATATCTGCTGATGGTGAACGCGCTGGACGCGATTCCCGATCTGCTGCGGATCGACCGTGATTTCGGTCTGGGCGAAACCTTCGGCTATGCGAAATGGGCCGCGCTGGTTGCGATCATGGTCGCAGCCTATCTGCGCAGCCGCGCGCCGGTCTTTCTTGCACTGGCCGCGCTTTGGCTTTTCGCGCTGGCCGATGACAGCCTGCAATTGCACGAGAATGTCGCCCTTGCGGTCCTGTCCCGGCTGCCGTCGAAGACGATCGACACGGGAGTGATCGAGGTCGCCTTCTTCATCGCCGCCGGCGCCATCCTGATGCTGCCGGCAAGCCTTGCCCTGATTCGCAGCACGGCGCGGCAGCGGTTGCAGATCGCGCCCCTGATCCTGCTTTTCGCGGGGGTGGTCGCTTGCGGAATGGGCGTCGACTTCGTGCATTCGCTGGTCGAAGGCAATACGCTGATCGCCGGAATCCTGGGAATCATCGAGGATGGCGGCGAGATGGTCTTCATGTCGGCCATGCTGGCCTATGCCCTGGGCACATTCGGCCTGCCCGCGCGGGCCTCAGACCGGCAACGCGGTGGTGCGAAAGACGGTGCGCAGCGCGAATGACGAATGCATCTGCTGGACGCCGGGCAGCTTGGCAAGGAATTGCCGGTGGATGCGGGCGAAATCGTCGGTATCCTCGACCACGATCTTCAACAGGTAATCCGCCGTTCCCGCCATCAGATGACATTCCAGCACATCCGGAATCGCGCGCACGCCGCGTTCAAATCCGTCCAGCACGTCGTCGGTCTGCCCCGACAGCGTGATTTCGACGAAAACCGTGGTCTGACGGCGCAGCTTGCGCGCGTCCAGAAGCGCGACATAGGCCGAGATGACTCCCGCCGCCTCCAGCCGCTGCACGCGCCGGTGGCAGGCCGAGGCTGATAGATTCACCCGCAACGCCAGATCGGCATTACTGATTCGCCCCTCTTTCTGCAGCAAGGCGAGAATCCGGCGGTCTGTTGCGTCCAACTGTTCCATGCTGGGCAATTTCTTCGAAGATTCGCCGCCATTCCAGCGTTTTCTTCGATCGCCGGCGATGGCGCGCGGACAGGTTCGCAGCACCTTCGCGCCCGCCGCTGGCACACTGGCACGCAGCGAGAGGAGAACATCATGAAGATCGGTTGCCCGGCAGAGATCAAGCCGCAGGAATTTCGCGTGGGTCTGACCCCCGCCGCCGCCGCCGAGGCGGTCGCACGTGGCCATGAGGTCGCGATCCAGAAGGGCGCGGGACTTGGCGCGGGCTTTGCCGATGACGACTATTCCGCCGTGGGTGCCCGGATCCTGCCCGACGCGGCCAGCCTCTATGGCGAGGCGGATCTGATCGTCAAGGTCAAGGAGCCTCAGGCAAGCGAACGCGCGATGCTGCGCAGGGGTCAGGTGCTGTTCACCTATCTGCATCTGGCGCCCGATCCGGACCAGACACGCGACCTGCTGGAATCCGGTGTCACCGCGATCGCGTATGAAACCGTGACCGATCGCGCGGGCGGACTGCCGCTGCTGGCACCCATGTCCGAGGTCGCGGGCCGGCTAGCACCGCAGGTGGGGGCGTGGACGCTGCAAAAGGCCAATGGCGGGCGGGGCGTGCTGATGGGGGGCGTGCCGGGTGTCCTGCCCGCCCGCGTCACCGTGATCGGCGGCGGTGTCGTCGGCACCCACGCGGCGCGTGTCGCGGCGGGGATGGGGGCGTCGGTGACGGTGCTAGACCGATCCCTGCCGCGGTTGCGCTATCTCGATGATGTCTTCGGCGGATTGTTTCGCACCGGCCATGCCAGCGGCGCGCTGACCGAGGAACTGGTCGCGGCGTCGGACATGGTCATCGGGGCCGTGCTGGTCCCCGGCGCCGCCGCGCCGAAACTCGTGCGGCGCGAACAATTGGCCATGATGCTGCCCGGCGCGGTTCTGGTCGATGTGGCGATCGACCAGGGCGGCTGTTTCGAAACCTCGAAACCCACCACCCACGAGGATCCGATCTATGAGGTGGACGGGATCATGCATTATTGCGTGGCGAACATGCCCGGCGCGGTCGCGCGAAGCTCGACCCAGGCGCTTGGGAACGCCACGCTGCCCTTCCTGCTGGCGCTGGCCGACAAGGGCTGGCGGCGGGCGGTGACCGACGATCCACATCTGCGCGCAGGCCTGGCCGTGCATGACGGGCAGCTGACCTCGCCGCCGGTGGGCGAGGCCCTGGGCCTGGTCTCGGTCAGCCCCGACACGCTGCTGGCGGGCTGAGTGCGCCGGGCGGGCAGAGGCCAGACCCTGGCGGTCACATGGATCAGACCGGGTTGGCGCGGTCGGCCAGCAGATCGCGGATCTGGGCCAGCAATTCTTCCTGGGTCGGGGCCGAGGGCGCCGTTTCTTCCGGGATCTCCCTGTTGCGGGCGGCGGCTTCCTGCATCCGGTTCACACCCTTGACCAGCAGGAACACGACCCAGGCGATGATGAGAAAGTTGATCACCGCCATGAGGAACGAACCATAGGCGAAGACCGCCGCCCCGGAATCGCGCGCCGCCTGCAGGCTGGCGCCGGCCGGGACATCGCCCGACAGCACCACATATTTGTTGGTAAAGTCGATGCCTCCGGTCACCAGACCCAGGATGGGGTTCAGAAGGTCGTCGACCATCGAACTGACGATCGCGGTGAAGGCCGCGCCGATGATGATCCCGACGGCAAGGTCGATGACGTTGCCACGCGCGATGAAAGACTTGAATTCCTGAAACATGATCCGATCGTCCCCCTGTGCCGCATTGCGGTTGCTTGTCGGGGTGCAGCATCGTTTCGGCCGTCGGAAAAATCAAATGTCATGTTCCGACCGGCGGAATCGGCCCACGCATCGCCCGGGCCGGGTTGCAGGCGGGTCGCACGGCCTGCGGCGACCCGCAGGCAAGGTCATTCGGCAGCGGCCAGCTTTTCGTCGATCTTCGCCTTCAGATCGTTCCAGGGCTGGTTGGGAACCTTCTCGCCGCCGATGATGAAGGTCGGCGTGGCATCCACCTTGTCGTCGGTGGCGTTCTTCTGGAAGGTCGCGATCAGTTGCTCGGCCTTGGCGCCGTCGTCCCAGCAGGCGGTGATCTGATCATCGGTCATGCCGGCCTTCAGGCCGATCTTGCGCAGATTGGTCGCGATCTCGTCGCCCGAATTGCCCGACAGCCATTTCTTCTGTTCGCCCAGCAGCAGGTCCGAGACGGCGTAAAACTTGTCGTCGCCGCCACAGCGGGCCAGAATTCCGGCCCAGAGTCCCACCTGATCGAAATAGACGTCGCGCTGGATGAACCGGACCTTGCCGGTATCGATGTAATCGGCCTTCAGCTTGGGCCAGCTTTCGTCATGGAAGGCGGCGCAATGTCCGCAGGTAAAGCTGGCATATTCGAAGATGGTCAGCGGCGCGTCCTCGGCGCCCATCGTGATGTCGGGCAGGATCTCGACCTGGCCCTGTTCGGCCGGGGCGGCGTCCTGGGCGATGGCGGGCGCGGCCAGAAACAGCGCAAGCGCTGCCGCGATAGAGCGGATCATCATGGATTGTCCTTTCGGGTTGACCGTTTTCTGCGGGCCGCGACGTTCAGCGCAAGCCGCGCCATCGCCTCGGCCAGAACGGGATCGTCGAATTGCCCGGCCACGCGACTTGCGGCGGCGCGGCTTTCGGGATCGGGCTGCGCGGGAACCTGCGGCGCCGGCGCAAACCGGGCCTGGCCTTCGGCGAAACCCGTCGCGGCGGTCTGGGTCAGCACGATCTTCTGGATCGCGTTATAGCCATAGCAGGCATTCACCCGGTCGCGAAGCTGGGGCAGCTGCATCTCGACCATCGGTGCGACGGGACCGGTCGTCAGCAGCGTCAGCGTCGCGCCGAAACTGCCGCGGCCGTGGCTGATGCGAACCGGCCGGGTCAGGCCGGCCAGCTTGTCGCCGGCAATCTCGGGCCAGTGGGTCAGCAGCCGGGAAACCGCGAAGCCACGCCCCTCGGCCGCCTTCTGCACCCGCTCGGCCAGCAGCGATGATGCGGCCTCGAAGCCGCGCCTGCGACGACGGGACCCCTTCCTGCTGTTGTCATTCGCCTGTGCCATCTGTGCCCGTTCTGGTATCACCCCTTTATTCTTAGCCAGAGGACACCGGCGATGAAAGCGTGGTCGCTGAAACGGAGCCTGATAATTGCGTGACGGCAGGATGATAGCGACGGACCTGCTGGACTGGTATGACCGTCACGCCCGGATTCTGCCGTGGCGGGTCCGGCCTGGGCACGGGCGGGCCGATCCATACCGGGTCTGGCTGTCCGAGGTGATGCTGCAGCAGACCACCGTTGCGGCGGTGAAGGATTATTTCCTACGCTTCACCGCGCTGTGGCCCACCGTCGAGGACCTGGCCGCCGCCGAGGATGCGCGGGTCATGGCGGAATGGGCCGGCCTCGGCTATTACGCCCGCGCCCGCAACCTCTTGGCCTGCGCCCGCATCGTGGCCGCAAGAGGCGGATTTCCCGATACGCGCGACGGCTTGCGCGCGCTGCCGGGGATCGGCGCCTATACGTCCGCCGCGATCGCCGCCATCGCCTTCGAGCAGCCGGAAACGGTCGTCGATGGCAATGTCGAGCGCGTCGTGTCGCGTCTTTTCGCGGTGCCGTCCCCGCTGCCCGCCGCCAAGCCCGAACTGACGACCCTGGCAGAAACCCTGACGCCGCGCGAAAGGCCCGGCGATTTCGCCCAGGCGATGATGGATCTGGGCGCCACGATCTGCACCCCGCGCAGCCCGGCCTGCGGCATCTGCCCGCTGATTCGCGATTGCGACGCATACGCGGCCGGAATCGCATCCGACCTGCCACGCAAGTCCCCGAAGGCTGCCAGACCCGCGCGCAGCGGCATCGTCTGGATCGCCCGCAAGGGCGATGCGCTGCTGCTGGAGGAACGCCCTGCAAGCGGTCTGCTGGGCGGCACGCTGGCCTTTCCCTCGGCCGGATGGGACGGGCGCGACCTGCCGCCCCCCGGTCCCGCCGACTGGACCGAGATCGGCGAGGTGCGACACGTCTTCACTCATTTCAGCCTGACGATGCGTGTCATGCTGGGCGAATTGTCGGGCCGGCCGGAACGCGGCCGGCTGGTGCCGTTGCGTCACATCGACCGAAAGGCCCTGCCCGGCCTGATGCGCAAGGTCTGGGATCTGGCGCGGGCGGAAATCGCGGCGTAGGCTTTTGCCATGACCCCGAAGCCCGTCTCGCCGCTGCCCGCCGCGGCACCGTTCTGGATGTCGCTGCTGATGCTGCCGCTGGTCGCGCTTGCGGCCAGAATGGGAGGGGCGTGGTGGCTGCTGCTGCCGCTTGCCGCCTGGTTCATGACCTCGGTCATGGACAGCGTTCTGGGACTGAACGAGGGCAATCCCGATCCGCGGGCAGGCGCCGAGCGGCTGTTCTGGCACCGCGCGATCACGATCATCTGGTTCCCGCTGCAATTCGCGGCCATTTTCGGCGCCATCTGGTATGTCCAGAACAGCGGCCACCTGTCCGGGCTGGAAAAGCTGGGCCTGTTCTTCGGGATCGGCGTTCTGTCGGGCACGATCGGCATCGTCTATGCCCATGAATTGCTGCATCAGAAGACCGCCCTGGAACGCTGGATGGGCGATCTGCTGCTGGCCAGCGTGCTGTATTCGCATTTCCGCAGCGAACATCTTCTGGTTCACCATTCCTGGGTGGCGACACCGCGCGATGCCGTCTCGGCCCGCTATGACGAGGGTTTCTACGGCTTTTTCCTGCGGGTGCTGCTGGAAAGCCCGCGCAGCGCATGGCGGGCCGAGGCGCGGCTGCTGGCCCGCGCCCGCCGCAAGCCCCGGGACCGGCGCAACCCGTTCTGGCGCTATGCAGCGCTGCAACTGGGGATGGTCGCGCTGGCGCTGATTCTGGGCGGCGGGGTGGGCCTCTTGCTGTTCGTCTTCCAGGCCTTCATCGCCGTCTGGCAGCTTGAGCTGACGAATTACGTCGAACATTATGGCCTGACCCGCCGTCATCTGGGTGCAGGGCGTTATGAACATATCCGGCCGCGGCACAGCTGGAATGCCAGCCACAGGGTCACGAACTGGCTGATGATCAATCTGCAGCGTCATTCGGACCATCACTACAGGCCCGACCGCCGGTTTCCGCTGTTGCAGACCTATGGGCCCGACGAGGCGCCGCAGCTTCCGATGGGTTATCCGGCGATGAATTTCCTGGCCATGGCGCCCTGTTGGTGGCGGCGGAAGATGAACCCGCGCGTGCGCAGGTGGCGGCGGCAATTCTATCCCGATATCGAGGACTGGACCGCCTATGACCGGGGCACGCTGCCGATGCCGCGCAACGCGCCATAGCCTCTGCCGTCACGTTTTCGATCCAAAAAGAACGCGAGTGTCGGCAAGCCGACACTTTCGGCGGATTTCCGCTGTATTCCTTTGGTGGCAGATCGAAGGTGCAGGTTCGCAGGTCTCGGTTCGTCTTTTTTCAGCACCTTCGATCCGCTACGCCCATCGGCGTGGCCGACCCGGCCTTTTGCGCCGGATTTTTCATGTTATGGTACGCTGTGTAGCCTGGTTTACAACCCAGCGGAGCATGGCGTGGCATCCCGAGACATTTCTGCGATCAGGTTGCGGCATCCGCCGGGCGGCTCTGCCATCTTGGCGCGTCGCGCCGCCGAGATGCTGCATGAACGCCGTCCCGATCTGCTGAAGGGGCTGGATGGTGCGGCATTCCAGGATTTTCTGGCGACATGCAGCCTGCACCATCATCCGAAACCCCACGAGATTCTGCGTCAGGACGAGCCGACGGACCATTGCTACCTGATCCTGCAGGGGCGGGTCGAGGTCAGCGTGATCGACGTCAACGGCAACCGCGTTCTGGCTCATATCGCCAATCCGGGCGAAGTCATGGGCGAGGTCGAGATTTTCTCGGGCCGGGTTTGCGCCGCGACCTGCACGACCTGGCCCGACACGATGCTGGCCGCCTTCAGCGCGGAAAAGATCATGGCCTGCCTGCCCGCCGAAACGCTGCTTCGAAACTTTGCCGGCATCTTCCATGACCGCCTGACCCGCGACAATGCTCAGCAATCGGTCGCGATGTTCTACGCCGCCGAGGACCGGATTCGCATCCATCTGCTAAGCCTGACCGCGCCCGACCGGCCCGAGGCGCTGATCAGCCAGAACAACCTGGCACTGCTGGCGGGATGTTCGCGCCAGACGGTGAACCAGACACTGGCGCATCTGCGCGGCGCGGGCATCGTGGAGATAACCCGGGGCACGATTCGCGTCCTCGACCGGGCCCGGTTGCAGGGTCCGCGCCCCGGATCGGATTTAACGGCATTGCCGCAGACCACCGTACCGCGCGAAGACGGCGCATAGGACGAAAAGGCCCCGCCATGCGGACATGGCGGGGCAAGGCGGTCCCGCCGCGCGGCAGGCGGCGGAACGACGGCGAACCGTATTCGGGATCAATTCGGGCGGGCGACTTCTCCGGCCAGTTCGGCGCGGATCTGCTGGCGCAAGAGGTCGATCGGGATCATCTTGCCCTCGCGCTTGAAATGCCAGTAGGTCCAGCCATTACAGGACGGAGCGCCCTCCAGCGCGGCGCCGACCTGATGGATCGAGCCCTTGACATCGTTGCCGATCAGGCTGCCATCGGCGCGGACCTTGGCCTTGTGCCGGCTGCCCAGCGAAAACAGTTCCTCGCCCGGACGCAGCATCCCGCGTTCGATCACCTGGCCAAAGGGCACGCGCGGCTCGGCCCGTTTGGCCCGCGTCGTTGCCAGCGCATCGGCGTCGAAGCGGCGGATGCGCGCCAGCCGCTTTTCTGCGACCTCGCGATAGGCAGCCTCGCGTTCGATGCCGATGAAGTCGCGGCCCAGCATCTTTGCCACCGCGCCGGTGGTGCCGGTCCCGAAGAACGGATCCAGCACGACATCGCCGGGACTGGTGGTGCCTATCAGCACGCGATGCAGCAAGGCCTCGGGCTTCTGGGTGGGATGGGCCTTGTCGCCCTTTCCGTCCTTCAGCCGCTCGCCGCCATTGCAGATCGGAATCACCCAGTCGCTGCGCATCTGGATACCCTCGTTCAACGATTTCAGCGCCTCGTAGTTGAAAGTGTATTTCGAGCTTTCGGATTTCGAGGCCCAGATCATCGTTTCATGCGCATTGGTCAGCCGCTTGCCGCGAAAGTTCGGCATCGGGTTGGACTTGCGCCAGATCACGTCGTTCATGATCCAGAAACCCTGGTTCTGCAGTTCGGCGCCGACGCGGAAGATGTTGTGATAGGATCCGATGACCCAGATCGCGCCATCAGGCTTCAACAGGCGCCGCGCAGCGGCCAGCCAGTCGCGGGTAAAGCTGTCATAGGCCGCGAAACCGGCGAACTGGTCCCAGTCATCATCCACCGCATCGACCTTGGAATTGTCCGGCCGATGCAGGTCGCCGCGCAATTGCAGGTTATAGGGCGGGTCGGCAAAAATCAGGTCGATGCTGCCTTCGGGCAGCGAATTCATGATCTCGATGCAATCGCCCGCCAGAATCCGGTTCAGCGGAAGCGGTCGCGCCGCCGCGGCGCAGCTTTCCTTGGTCTTCGTCATCTCTGCCTCTCGGGGATGCCGGCTTTGGCCGGTCTGATCTGTGGACAGGATGAGTCACAGGCGATTCGCCGTCAATTTCTTTTTTGAATCAAGGGCTTGAAGAACGGGGTTTACACAAGATATTGTGGACCGGCCGAAACGAGCGCCTATGATGTGGGGTCAGACCCAAATCTAGAAGGGCACGCTTGTGTGCGGGCGTGGGATAGCCTGCGTTCACCTCCCAGCCATAGCCGGGATGCTGTTGCGCCAAATCCACCATGATGCGGTCGCGCAACACCTTGGCCAGGATCGAGGCCGCCGCAATCGACAGCGACCGCGCGTCGCCGCCCACGATAGCCTCGGCAGGCCGGTCCAGCGCGGCGGGCACCCGGTTGCCGTCGACCAGCACCCGGCAGGGCCTGCACCGCAACCCGGCCACGGCGCGGACCATGGCAAGATGGGCTGCGTGATAGATGTTCAGCCGCTCGATATCCGCGACCTCGACATGGGCGACGGACCAGTCGCAATGGGCCATGATCCAATCGGCCAGCACTTCGCGCTGCTTGCGCCCGACCTTCTTGGAATCGTTCAGCCCCTCGGGGATGTTCACCGGATCCCGCACCACCACCGCGGCCGCCGTCACCGGACCGGCCAGAGGCCCGCGACCGACCTCGTCGACGCCGGCCACCAGCCTGGCGCCGCGCGACATGGCGGCCTGTTCATGGCTGAAATCGGGCAGGCCGGTCATGCGGTAATGCTGACCGGCGCGATGCGGACTTCTTCAAGATTGACGCCCTCGCCCTCGCGATCGACGACCAGGAAATCGGCGGCGCGGTCCAGCGGCGTCAGCACACCATGCCAGACACCCGCCCGCAGGTTCACCCCCATCCCCGACGGCACCAGAAAGGCCAGCACATCGCCCGGCCGCCCGTCTCGATCGGGCGCCACGACCGACAGCCAGGGATCCGGCCCCAGCGGCATGAATGCCTGCGATCCCAGCGGATGCCGTTCCAGCAGCGTGCAATCATGGGGCAGGCTGACCGGCTGACTGCGGAAGATCGACACGATGGCCTCGCCGCCGCCGCGCTGCACCGTCGCCAGCGCATGATGCCGTTCGCAGCGGCCTTCGTTGATCATCCTGTCGGGCCTGTCGCGGGGCGTCAGCAGATCACCGAAAGGCGCGAAGGCATCGGCCGAGATGGGGCGGATTCGGATCGTGGTCATGGCGCCTCCTTGCGCGATCATCTCTAGCGCGCCTCGCCCAGCCCGTCGAGGATCGCGGCCATGATTGCCCGGCGCGTCGGCAGGTCGCGCAGGCGTGCGCATTCGGTCCGGGCGGCGGCGGACATCGCCTTGCATTCCCTGGGATTGTCACGTGCCCAGGCCAGCTTTTCCTCGATATCCGCACAATACCGTGCCACGGGGATATAGTGTTTCCACGGTTTGAAGCGGCCGGAATAGAATACTTCCCAGCCATCTTCTTCCTTCAGCAGCACCGATCGGCTGTCGATCATCGGAATGAAGTTAGAGCCGTGGTCATAGCCGGTCAGGCAAAGCTGATAGCGGAACTGGCGGAAGAAGCCCGGCTTCCGGCGCGGCACGCAATAGGGCGCGATCAGCGGATCCGCGGCGAATTCGCGATAGCCCCAGGCCATGACGACGCCCAGATCGAAATCCGGATGGTCCCAGAAGCGCCGGACAAAGGCCATGCGGCTGGTGCGGCACAGCCCCCCGAATGCCTCTTGCCGGGCATCGGCATCGTCTTGTGCCGCCGCCAGTTGCCGCAGAAACACATGCGAGGCCGGGCCGGGCCGCACCGTATCGCGCATCTCGCTGCCCGAGATCATGCCGCGCCAGACCAGCCGGTCCTCCTTGTCCTCGAACGCGATGGGGTCGGCCGGCGCGGCAGGATCAAAGCCCGGCAGGCCGACATCGTGCTGGCCCGGCAAAGGCCACAGAACCATGTTGCGCGCGCCCTCGCGGCGGCAATGACCCAGAACCGGCCGTCCCGGCGCGGCACCGTCATCCGAACCGAGCCAGCGCGAATCCTCCATGTCGATGCTCAGGGGGCTTCTGCGGCCCAGTCGCAGGGCATCGTTGATGACCGCCTCGGCCCTGAGCAGCTTGAAATGGCGGCCAGGCTGCGAAACTGCGACGGATCCCGCGACCCGGATCCGGCGCGGCGCGCCCGCCGGATCCAGCACCCTGGCGCCGCCGTCCCAGAGGCAGGCATAGCCCGACAATCCCGCAACCGCGCCCTTGCCCGGCGCCCGACCGCGCAGACAGAACCCGGCCACGTCGCGAACGTAATCGGGATCGATGGCCGCCGGCGCCCGCACCCGGTCCAGCGCCGCCAGCAGATCGTCATCGCGCATGGCCCTGGGTGGGGCGATCCAATGCAGCGGAACCGGCTTGTGCGGCATGGAAATCAGGGGACGCAGCCGGTCGATCAGGTCGTGAGGGCTTTCGCGGTCCAGATCCACGCGGATCAGCCGCGGATCATCGCCGAAAAAGTCCTGAACGGCTGCGAGATGGGCGTTCCATTCGGCCCTCCACAAATCCGGCAGGTCGGCTTCGGGGATGCCGCGGTGATAGGCGTGGCACCGCGCGACCGCGCCCCTGTCGCGGGTCAGGCGGTCCAGCAGCCAGCCATCCAGCGCGCGCGTGGTCAGGATGAAATGCGCCTGCGGCACGGTGCGGGCCAGAAAGGCAAAGCGGCGCCACGCCTCCAGCGGCGGCTGCCAGAAGGGGTCGTTGCGCCACAGCCCCGCGAACAGGCGGATGTCGTCGCGACCCGAGAACGGCACCCGACCCTCGGCCTCGGCCAGCAGGATCCGGGCGGCAAGGTCGCCGTTCTCGCCCATCGCGGCGCAGTGGCCGTTGCGGCGGAACAGGCGCACCAGCCGCGCGTCACCGCACCATTCCGGACTTATATGGAAGAAGATCGGGGCCGCCATCAGCCCCCGGTCAGCCGGCGCGGCAGCAGGATCGTCAGGCAGCCCAGGATCGGCAGGAACGAGCAGAGCAGGAACACCGTCTCGATCCCCCTCGCGTCGGCCAGCACCCCCAGCCCGGCGGCCGCGATGCCGCCCATGCCGAAGGAAAAGCCGAAGAACAGCCCCGCGATCATGCCTGTGCGGCCGGGCACCAGTTCCTGCGCATAGACCACGATGGCCGGAAATGCCGAGGCCAGGATCAGCCCGATCAGCACTGCCAGAATACCTGTCGGCACCAGTCCGACATGCGGCAAAAGCAGCGTGAAGGGCAGAACGCCGAGGATCGAGAACCAGATCACGCGCAACGGTCCCACGCGGTCCCCGACGACGCCGCCCAGCATGACCCCTGCCGCCATGCCGCCGAGGAACAGGAACAGCATGATCTGTGCCGCCTGCGTGGACAGGCCGAACTTCTCGATGGTGAAGAAGGTGAAATAGCTGGTCATGGCGGCGGTGTAGATATTCTTGGTGAAGACAAGAATGGCCAGAACCGCGATCGAACGGAAGACCATATCGCGCGGCAGCCGCAGCGCGCGGTCGACCTGTGCCGCCGTGGCCCGGCGCCGCCCCTCGGCCCAGTCGCCGACACGCCACAACAGCGCGATGCCAAGCGCCGCGGCGACCGCAAACCATGCCACCGCCGGTCGGCCCAGCGGCACGACGATGAAGGCCGCCAGCAACGGCCCCAGCGATTGTCCGGAATTGCCGCCAAGCTGGAACAGCGATTGCGCGGTCCCGAACCGCCCGCCCGAAGCCAGCCGCGCCACCCGCGAGCTTTCGGGATGGAACACGGCCGATCCGATGCCGATCATCATCGCGCCCGCCAGCAGCATCCCGTAGCTGCTTGCAAAAGCCAGCAGCAGCACGCCGCAGAAGGTCGAGGCCATTCCCAGCGACAGCGATCTTGGCTGCGGATGACGGTCGGTCACGATACCGATCAGCGGCTGCAGCAGCGAGGCCGTGACTTGGAAGGCAAAGGTCATGATCCCGATCTGCGCGTAGCTCAGCGAGAATTCGACCCGCAGCAGCGGATAGATCGCGGCCAGCATCGACTGCATCACGTCGTTGATCATGTGAGACAGGCTGATCGCCATCAGGATCGGCCACGTCGTCGGGGCCGGGCCGGCCAGCGGGCGGCCGGTCGCAGGCAGGTTGTCACCGACGCTCATGGCGCGCTGTCCTCCGATCGCTTGCAGATGATGAAATATCATTCGCGGAGCGGCTTGGAAATCCCCGGCCGGCACAACCTGGACGCGGGGGATTCGTGTTGGAAAACAAGCTGGAACAGCCAAGCTCCAGCTGCGTCAACTATGCCGATATCGACAGGTTTCCTTCCGGGCCGCGCGGATTGACACTATTGGCATGTGCTTTTCGCCGGTTTCAGGTTTCAGATGACAAAACTTCCACCGACCTTCGTCCGTTCATTGCGTCCCGGCGGCTCGGCCAGGGCGCCCAAACGGATGAACACCTGGCAATCCGTCCGTGCCGAGGTGCTGGAGCGGATCCGGTCGGGCGAATGGGCGCCGGGCACGCTGATCCCGACGGAACACCAGCTTGCGCATCAATTGGGCTGCGCCCGCGCGACGGTGAACCGCGCGTTGCGCGAACTGGCCGAAAGCGGCGTGGTCGAACGCCGCCGCAAGGTCGGGACCCGTGTCACGGCCACGCCGCATCAGCGCACGACGCTGGAAATGCCGGTCATCCGCAGCGAGATCGAGGCAGCCGGCGCGGTTTATCGCTATGTCCTGACCGCGTTCGAGCGGGGGCCGATCCCCTCGGAGGCGGCGTTGCGCGCACTGCAGGTCGAGGCAAGCCAGAATCTGCTGCTGGTCAAGGCGCAATATCTGGCCGATGGCGCGCCGCATTGCTGCGAGGCGATCTGGCTGAACCCCCGCGCCCTGCCCCCCCTGACGCGCGCCGATCTCGAGGGCCAGTCGGCACCCGAATGGCTGGCCCGGCACGTGCCCCTGACGCGCGGCAGGGTGACGATCCTGGCCGAGGGCGCCAGCGGCGACTGTGCCCACAATCTGTGGATCGAGCCGGGAACGCCGATCCTCGCGATCGAGCGGACGAACTGGCGCAACGCGACCCCGGTCTCGTTCTCGCGGCAGTTCTACCCGCCGCAGCACCGGCTGGTTTCCGAGGATTAGGGCACGGCGCCCATCGCCGTCGGGATCAGCAGCGAGACCGCGGGAAACAGGATCAGGATCGTCAGGACCAGAAGGTCCACGGCCAGGAACCGCCCGATCCCGGCGAAAATGCGGTCGATACCCATGTCGCGTGTCACTCCGGCGATGATATAGACGTTCAGCCCGACCGGCGGCGTGATCAGCCCGATTTCCAGCAGCTTGACGATGACCACGCCCAGCCAGACCGGATTCAGGTCGTAATCCGCGACCAGCCGGGCCAGGAAGGGCAGCGTCAGGACCAGGATGGCCAGCGGATCCAGAAACATCCCCATGATCAGATAGATCAGAGCAATCGCCAGCATCAGCATCAGATACGAGGGATCAAGCTGCGCGACCGACATCGAAAAGGCCTCGGCCATGCCGCTTTGCGTGGCGAAATCGGCAAACAGCCAGGCACCCGCCAGGACCAGCAGGATCGATACGCTTTCGATCAGGCTTTCCCGGCAGGCGCGCCATACAGCGCCCCAGGTCAGCCGAGTCTGCGCGACACCGATGGCAAGCGTCAGCGCGACCGAGATCGCGACGGCCTGCGCCACCGTCAGCGCCCGGCTGAAGATGCCGAAGACGATCACGGCAAAGATCAGGATCGCGGGCCATGCGGCGAAGGTGGCGTCCAGCGGCGTCGCGGTCGTGCGCGGGACATCGGGCGCGGCGCCCGGATCGCTTCGCACCCACCATGCGACGACCGCGATCATGCCCGCCAGCGACAGCAGGCCGGGCAGGATGCCCGCCATGAACAGCGGCGCGATGGGCCTGTCGGTCAGGATGCCGAACAGGACGAACAGGATCGACGGCGGGATCAGCGAGCCCAGCGTGCCGCCCGCTGCCACCGATGCGGCGGCCAGTTTCGGGTCATAACCCAGGCGCAGCATCTCGGGCACGCAAATCCGGCCCATGGTCGAGGCGCAGGCGGTCGACGATCCGGAAATGGCCGCGAAACCGCCGCAACCCAGCACGGCGGCCAGCGCCGGGCCACCCGGCAGCGATCTCAGCCAGACGGCGGAGGCATCGTAGATTCGCGTGCTGATTCCGGCATAGAGCGCAAGATTGCCGAGCAGGACGACCAGCGGCACCAGGAGCAGCCCGGGCGAATGGAGCAGGCCGTCAAGCGAGGAAAACAGCGACGCAATCGCACTGGGCAACGCCCCGCCCGCCGGCATCAGCAAAAGCCCCGGCACCGATATCGCCAACAGCGCCAAGGCCAGCGGCACCCGCAACCAAAGCAGCACCAGCGCAAGCAACAGCAGGATCGGCCCAAGGCTTGCAGCCATGGCCTAGACCGCCCCTTTGCCGCAGCGATCGTCGATCGTCGCGGTCTCGCGCAATGTCGCCGGATTCCGCGAAAGCGGGCATCGTCTTCGGGGCGCGGCCATCGGAACGTCCGGCGCGAGGGGCCTGGTCGACCTCATCGCGGCGGTCGCGCCGGATCTTGCGGGTTGCCGCAACTGGAGATCCTCATCCGGCCCCCTTTCCCGGTCCGTCCTTCATGCGAAACCTCGCTGAATTCTTCCCGCTTGACCAGAGCGGGAAGGGCCGTTTCACAGGCGCCGCGCCCGGGGGCGGCATTTTGAACGAAACGTGACCCCCGCAGTCTATGGAGTTTTGCCGAGAAACACACGATGCTGGCGAAACACGATCACCGGAGACCCTGATGCCGCGCCGCCTTGCCCTTTCGACATTTTTCGGACTGTCGCTTCTTGCGGCCTCGGCGATCCCTGCGGCAGCCCAGACCAGCGCCGCGACGCAGGATCGCGATGTGCCCTTCACCGCAGAGCAGATGGAGATTGCGGCCTATGATGGCGGCGATCTTCCGCGCGGCCGTTCGGCGCTGACAGCCAAGGTGCAGCTTCTGCTGGATCGCTCGGGCACGTCGCCGGGCGTCATCGACGGCTACAAGGGCGCGATGAGCGAAAGCGCCATCCGCGCCTTCGAACGCCGCGTCGGCCTGCCCGAGGACGGGCTGATGGATCCGCATGTCTGGAACCTGCTGCAATCCTATTCCGAAATTCCGTTGACGCAGACCTACACCATCACCCAAGAGGACGCCGAAGGGCTGGTCGACGACATCCCGTCCGATTTCGCCGAAAAGGCCAAGATGTCCACGCAGGGCTATACCAGCATTGCCGAAAAGCTGGGCGAACGTTTCCACATGGACGAAAAGTTCATCTCCTTCCTCAATCCGGGCGTTCCGATGGTGCCTGGATCGACGATCAAGGTCGCCAACCCGGCTGCCAACATGAGCAAGAAGGTGGCCCGCATCTTCATCGACAAGGCGACGCGACGCGTGGCCGCCTATGACGAAGCGGGCAGGATGATCGTCGATTATCCGGCGACCATCGGCTCGGACGCGACACCCTCGCCCTCGGGCAAGCACCGTGTCACGTCGGTCGCGATAAATCCGAACTATACCTACAACCCGTCGAAGAATTTCAAGCAGGGCAACAACGACAAGGCGCTGATCATACCGCCGGGCCCGAACGGGCCGGTGGGATCGGTCTGGATCGATCTGTCCAAGCCGACCTACGGCATCCACGGCACGCCGACCCCTTCGCAATTGTTCAGGAACCAGTCGCGCGGCTGCGTGCGGCTGACGAACTGGGACGCACAGGAACTGGCAAGGCTGGTCATACCCGGCGTGACCACGGTCGAGTTCCTCGATGCGGGCGTGACGATCGCGGATGTCACGGGCGAAGGGGCGCAGCCGGCCGCAACCAGGGACGCGATGCTGGAAACGGCCAGCGCCGCGGCCGCCGAAGCCGTGACGCAGACAAACACCGTGTCCGACACCCTGCCCGCGCCGGCGACGGTCACGACGAAACCCGCAGCACCCCTTTCCCTGCCCGAAACCGGTGGCGGGGCCACACCCGCGCCCCCGAAGGTCTATGAAAACACCAGCGAGGAAACCGCCGACGCGGCGGCGTCGCTGGCGCCTCAGCGCGGTGATCCGCTGAGCCATGCCCTGTCGGGCGCCTTGCCGGACGCCTTCGTCGTGCCGCCGCTGGAAGGCGAGAATTGAGGGGGCCGACCCCGGTTCTGACCCTGCTGGTCTTGCTGCTGGCCGGGCCGGCCGTGGCGCAGGAACGGCCACCGGGCGCCGGCCCCGTCAGGGCGCAGTCCGCGCTGACAGGCATCCGCCCGCCGGAACGACCCGCCGAGGAAGCCAAGGCATCCGAGGAAACCACGGCGTCGCCCCCCAAGCCGGAGCAGGCCGGCGTTCCCGAAACCGAAGAAGCGGCGGCCCCGCCGGCCGAGGCCTTCGGTCCGCCAGCACCGCCCGCATGGTACGCGGCGCGTGAAAGCGACGAGGATTTCGCCGCCTGCCGACTGGCTCTGGCGATGCTGGGCACGGTTTACGAAAACCGGCCCGCCGTGACGAATCCGGACAATCCCGATTGCGGCATCGCCCGGCCGATCCGGGTTCAGCGCATCCTGCCGGACCTGATACTCGAGGGCGGCGCGGAGATGCGATGCGACACCGCGCGGGCACTTGGTCTATGGGCGCGGGATTTCGCGCGGCCGGCGGCAGCGACCCTGCCCGGCGCACCCCGCCTGACGGGGCTGCGGCTTGGCAGCACCTATGCCTGTCGCGCCCGTGTCGGCACGGGTCAGGCCCGCCCGAAACTGTCCGAACACGCGCTTGGAAATGCCATCGACATCTCGGCTTTCCTGTTCGAAGGGGCCGGGACGCTGCCGGTTCAGCCCCGACGGGACAGCGGCGACCAGGCGGAGGCGTTTCAGCGAACGGTTCGGGGTGCGGCCTGCCTGTTCTTCACCACTGTCCTGGGTCCGGGCGTGAACAAGGCCCATGCCGAACACCTGCATTTCGACATTGCCGCGCGACGCGGAGACTGGCGCCTGTGTCAGTAAAGGCTCAGCGGTTGCGCCGTTCCAGATCCAGATAGGTCGCATCGAAACGCGCCAGTGTCGCCAGTCCGCGCCAATCCAGAATGGTCACGTCGGCGCCGGACCAGCGCAACAGCCCCCGATCTCTCAGATCGCGGACCGCCCGGTTCACATGGATCGGGGAATAGCCAAGGATGTCTGCAAGTTCGCGTTGCAGCAGCGGCAGGGAAAATTGCCCGTTCGCCGCCGCGCCGACCACATTCAGGCGCGTGTAGATCTCGCACAAGAGATGTGCCAGATGCGCGCTGGATCGCAGCGAGGCCGCCGCGACCAGCCATTGCCGGTGCACAGCCGCGTCGATCAGCGTCGCCATCCATAAGAGCCGTGTCAGATGCGGAAAATTCTCTGTTATTTCAGTAAGTTGATCGTGACCTATGAATTCGACCTCGGCCGAACCGACAGCGATCACGGCATGTTCCAGCCCAGCCAGAACGAACCCGTGAAGATCAACGAAATCGCCGGGCACATGCAAGGCCGTGATCACCCGATCGTCGGGCCGGCCGACCAGCTTGTGTGATCGGGCGGACAGGCCGCGCAGCATCATGCAACTGCGGCTCTCGGTCCGGTCGAAAGGCACGATCACGTCGCCCGGACCATAGCTGGCCTGCTCGGTCTTCAAGGCGCGAAGTCGCTGAAGGTCGGCCTCGGAAAGACTGTCACGCCGTTGAAGATAGCGGATAAAATACTCGGTAATCGCCATCCGCCCCTTCCTTTCGCGCAACTGCCGGACAGTTGCAAATCAGCCCGACCGGCGCAATGGTCGGGGGGCTTAGTGTAACATTCATTAAGTAATTGCCGAGACTTCCTATTCCTTCATCCCGCCCGTCTTGCCGGACGGGCGGCCTGTGGCAGGCGCAGAGCCTCGGACAGGCGCTCGAAGCTCTGCGCGATGCTGTTTCCCGACAAGGCCACGAAATCATCGAGTTGCGGATAAAGCCTGACCGCCTCATCCAGTCGCGGATCCGACCCCGGCGCATAGAGGCCCGCGCGAATCATCAGTTCTGATTCCGCATAAGCGCCCATCGCCCCGCGCGCCTTGGCGATCATCGCGTTTTCCTCGGGCGTGGCTGCGTCGGGCAAGGACCGCGATACCGACCGGACCACATCCACTGCCGGGAATCTTCCGCGCTCGGCGATTGCGCGGTCCAGCACCACGTGACCATCCAGCGTTCCGCGCAGGATGTCGGCCACCGGTTCTTCCATATCGGACCCGGCGACCAAGACGCTGAAAATGCCGGTGATATCGCCGCTGCCGTCGAGGCCGGGGCCGGCGCGTTCGGCCAAAGCCATGATCAGGTTCGACACCGAGGGTGGAAAGCCGCGATAGCTTGGCGGCTCGCCCGCAGCCAGGGCGATCTCGCGATGGGCCTCGGCAAAACGGGTGATCGAATCGGCCAGAAGCAGGACATGGCGGCCCTGGTCGCGAAAATGTTCGGCAACCGCCATCGCGGCCCAGGCACAGCGCCTGCGAATCAGTGGCGAGCGATCCGAAGTCGCCGTCACGATCACGGCCCGCTTCATCCCTTCGGTGCCAAGTGTTTTTTCAACAAATTCGCGCAGTTCCCGTCCCCGTTCGCCGATCAGGGCGATCACCACGACATCGGCTTCTACCCCACGTGCAAGATTCGAAAGCAGGGTGGACTTGCCCACGCCCGACCCCGCGAAAAGCCCGATCCGCTGGCCGGCGACCAAGGGCAGCAGCGTGTCGAAGACCGCCAGCCCGGTCGCCAGGCGCGCACCCAGCCGCTTGCGGCCGACCGCGGGCGGCGCCTCGCAGCGGAACGGCCGCGGCTGAAGCCCCTTGGGCAGCGGCCTGTTGTCCAGCGGCCGACCCAGAGGGTCGATGATTCGCCCGATCCACGAATCGCAGGGCGCGATGGTCGGCGCGAACAGCAGCTCGACCTCGGCCCCGACCGAAAGGCCGTCAGCATTGCCTTCGGGCAGCACGTCGCAAACATCCGGTGCAAGACCGACGATCTCTCCGGCGACACAACCTTTCTGAAGCGAAATCAACACCCTGTCTCCGACCGAGGCATGGCCGTTCAATCCCTCGACGGAAATCAGCCCGGCGCGCATCTGCTGCACGTGCCCATAATACCGCGCCGGACGCAGATCCCGGATTCGGGCGACGATCGATTCAATCTTATCCATTTCGCGGCGTTCTCCGTCAGCGGCAATTCCTGCCTGTGAAACGGTTTCTAAACCAATTGGGGTTAAGACCGGGTTATCGCCGAATGAGGAGAAGCCTCATGTTTGATAACATTGAGATGATGCGAATGGCCCGCGCCATGGGTCAGAATGCCGCCCAGCGGCAGACACTTGTGGCACGCAATGTCGCGAATGCCGACACCCCGGGATACAAGGCCCAGGATCTGGAGCCCTTCGAGGAAGGATATCGGCGCACAGGCTTCGCCACGATGCGCACGACGGATCCGCGCCATATGGCCACGCCCGAGTGGTCGCCGGCCGCGATGCGCGCCTTCTCCAAGACAAGCGGAACCTCACCCAACGGCAATTCGGTCTCGCTGGAGGACGAGATGGTGAAAGCGGCCGAACTGAAGCGCGATCACGATCTGTCGCTGGGAATCTACCGTTCCGCCCTGAACCTGATGCGCACCAGCATCGGCCGCCGCTGAAGGAAAAACCCATGTCCGACCCCGTCTCGCCCCTGCAGCTTTCGGCCTCGGGAATGCGCGCGCAAAGCGAACGCCTGCGCCGCACCGCGGAAAACATCGCCAATACCGATACGCCCGGCTATCGCCGAAAGCTGGTCGCCTTCGAAGAGGCCGTCCGTTTCGGCCGCCCGACCGGAGAGGTTCAGACCTCGCGAACGCTGTTGGACCAGTCCGAACTGCCGCAGATCTACGATCCGTCAAACCCGCTTGCGGACCAGGACGGTTATTACCTCGGATCGAACGTCGATCTGGTCATCGAGATCGCCGATTCCCGCGAAGCCGGCCGCAGCTACGAGGCCAATCTGAAGATGTTCGAACAGAGCCGACAGATGGGCTCTTCGTTGCTTGAACTTCTTCGCCGCTGAAAGGATATTCCATGATCAACAGCCTGAACGCCGCCAATGCCTATTCCGCCGCCCGCAGCGCCGTGGCGCCTGGACAATCGTCACCGGCGATCGAGAAAATCTCTCAGGCGGCCGAGGATTTCGCCCTCCAGATGTCGCAGGTCGACGCCGCCTCGACCGGCGCCATGACCGGCTCGGTCGAGACCCAGCAGCTTGTCCAGACCATCGCCGAGTCCGAACTGGCGATGGAAACGGTCGTCGCCATTCGCGACAAGGTCGTCGAGGCCTATCAGGAAATCCTGCGGATGCCGGTCTGAGCCATGGGCGAAACTCTGCTTTTCGACATGATGCGCCAGGCGCTGCTGATCGCGGTGCGGATTTCTGCCCCGATGCTGGGTGTCGCGCTGGTCGCGGGCGTCGTCATCGGCCTGTTCCAGGCCCTGACCTCGGTGCAGGAACTGACGCTGACCTTCGTGCCCAAGGTCGGGCTGATGCTGATCGTCTTCTGGGTCACGATGAGCTTCATGACCACCGCGCTGTCCGATTTCTATCTCGGCCAGATCATCCCCCTGATCGCCGGAGGCTGATCCATGGAAAATGCCATCTACGCCTCTTTGACCCGGCAATCGGGCCTGATGAAGGAAATGCGCGTGGTCGCGAACAACATCGCCAATGCGAACACGACCGGATATCGCCGCGAAGGGGTGATCTTCGCCGAGAATCTGTCTGCGCTGGACCGCAATGGCGATACGCTTTCGATGGCGGATGCGCGCGGCCGGATGCTGGACCTGAAGCAGGGCGTGCTGACGCAAACGAATGGCAACCTGGATCTCGCCATCGAGGGCGATGGCTTTTTCATGGTCGAAACCCCCGACGGGCCGCGCCTGACCCGCGCCGGCGCCTTCCTGCCATCGGCTGAAGGCGAATTGATGACGGCCGACGGCAACCGGCTGCTGGACGAGGGCCAGGCGCCGATCATCCTGCCCGCCGGTGCGGGAAAGGTCGCCGTCGGCGCCGATGGCACGATGTCCGCGAATGGTGCGCCCTTTGCCCGGATCGGCGTGTTCGATGCGCCGGAAGGTTCCGACCTGACCCGTCAGGGCGGAACCCTCTTTGCACTGGATGGCGATGCCGAGCCTGTCGAGGCACCGCGCATCCAGCAAGGGTTTCTCGAGGAATCCAACGTCGATCCGGTGTTCGAGATTTCCCGCATGATCGAAGTCCAGCGCGCCTACGAGCTGGGCCAGTCCTTTCTGGATCGCGAGGACCAGCGGATCCGTAACGCGATCTCTGCCATGACACGCTGAGAGGAAACAGCATGAGAGCCCTGCAAATCGCCGCAACCGGCATGAGCGCGCAGCAGACGCGGGTCGAGGTCATCTCGAACAATCTCGCGAACATGTCCACCACCGGCTACAATGCCCGGCGCGCCGAATTCGCGGATCTGCAATATCAGCAGGCCACCCGCCCCGGCACCGTCACCGCCGCCGATGGCACCGTTATCCCCGCCGGCGTACAACTGGGCCTGGGCGTCCGCCCCACCGCCGTCAGCATCAACCTGCAGCAAGGTTCGCTGACCCAGACCGGCGGCGATCTGGACCTGGCGATCGACGGTGACGGCTATCTGGAGGTGACGCTTCCCTCCGGGATCTCGGGATATACACGCGATGGCGGACTGAAAAGGTCACCCGAAGGCCAGATCGTGACCTCGGATGGTTACCCCGTGGTGCCGGAAATCACCATTCCCGATGATGCCCGATCAATCTCGATCAACGCCGCGGGAGAGGTCTATGCCTATTTCAACGATCGCGTCGAGCCGGAATTGCTGGGGCAACTGACGCTTGCCGGCTTCGCCAATGAAAAGGGGCTGGAGGCGATCGGGTCGAACCTGTTCCTCGAAACCGCGGCCTCTGGCGCGGCCGGCGTTGCCAATCCCGGTCAGCAGGGTCTGGGCACCTTGCGGCAGGGCTATCTGGAAGACAGTTCGGTCGACGCGGTTCGCGAGATCACCGAACTGATCCAGGCACAGCGTGGATACGAATTGAACGCCAAGGTCATCACCGCCGCCGACCAGATGCTCGGCGCCACGACGCAGGTGCGGTGATGCGGGCGCTTGCAACAATCGCGGCGCTGCTGGTCGCCCTGCCTGCCTCGGCCGGCGGATTGGCGGCGGCGCGCACCCTGCCCGCGGGCACCATCATCACCGCCGCCGATCTCAGGGCCATCGACAGCAAACGGCCCGGTCTGGACGATCCGTCGCAGGCCATCGGGTTGCAGACCCGCATCACGATATACGAGGGCCGTCCCATCCAGGCGACGTTGCTGCAAGCCCCGAAGCTGGTCGGGCGCAACCAGATCGTGCGCCTGTCATTCCGTCGCGGCGCCTTGCGGATCGATGCCCAGGGCCGGACGCTGTCGGACGGTGCGGCGGGCGACGTGATCCGGGTGATGAACCTCGATTCACGTTCCATCATCAATGCTCTCGTCGAAGAAGACGGCAGCCTCACGACGCTGAACTGACGCGGCGCAGAAGCCAAGGAATTCCGATGAAACCGATCCACCTGCTTTGCCTTGCCCTTGCATTGGGTGCCTGTTCCCGCGCCGCCAATATCGGCCGGCCGCCGCAACTGACCTCACCCCGCGAAGGCGAGGAATTCATCGCCATGACCAATCCGCCGCTGGAAATTCCGGTCGATTCTGGCCGACCGGAGGCTGCGGCATCGCTGTGGGCCGGGACCACATCCTCTCTGATCACCGACCGGCGTGCGGCGACGCGCGGCGACATCCTGACGGTGGTGATCCAGATCGACGATCGCGCAGAGATCAGCAATTCGTCGGGCCGTTCGCGCGCGGCGGGCGACAAGATGTCGATGCCGCAGATGGCCGGCATTCCGCAGCGGCTGGCCAACAAGCTGCCGGACGGCGCCAGCTTCGACAATCTGGCCGACGCGAAATCATCTTCGACCTACAAGGGCAGCGGCAATATCTCGCGTCGCGACAAGCTGACCTTGCGGGTCGCGGCGACGGTCACCGACCGGCTGCCCAATGGAACCCTTCAGATCGAGGGCACCCAAGAGGTCCGGGTGAACTACGAATTGCGCGAACTGACGGTCAGCGGGTTCGTGCGGCCTGGCGACATCGACCGCAACAACGAGATCGCCTATGACCGCATCGCCGGTGCGCGCATTTCCTATGGCGGTCGGGGGCAGATCACGGATGTGCAGCAACCCCGCTATGGCCAGCAGATCGCTGATATCCTTCTGCCCTATTGAGGACCGCCGATGAAGAAGATCCTGACATTCCTGCTGCCGCTTGCCGCGCTTGGCGGCGGCATCGCCGGCGGCGAGATCCTGCGCCCTTCGACCGAAAGCGGGAATACCGAAATCGCCTCGTCGACGGAGGGCAAGCAGCAACCCGCCGATGACGCTCGGGCCGATCAGGCAGGCGGCGAAAAAGACGCGAAGGCCGATGCCAGCGCGTCCTCGGGCTATGGAGATTCCGGTGGGAACGACGAGAAGACCGAAGGTCGTGGCTGGTTCACCTTCCCTTCGCAATTCTTCGTGCCGCTGATGCGAAACGGCGACATGGGCGCGATGATGATCGTGACCCTGACCATCGAAACCGATGCCGCACAACTGGAAAAGGTGCAGAAGCAGGAATCCCGGCTGCGCGACGCCTTGCTGCGTCAGTTGATGATCCAGGCCAATACCGGCGGTTTCGACGGCAATTTCACGACCGAACCGTCACAGCGCGTTCTGCGCGAAGAATTGCTCAAGGCCGCCCGCGCCGCGACGGACCTGCAGATCGACGCCGTCCTGATCGAGGATATCGCACGGCAGACCAGTTGAGCGGCAAGACACCGGCACCAATGTCAGTCGCGATCTCCCAGCAGCGCGCGAAGATACCGCCCGTAGGAATTCTTCGAGAATTTCTCGGCACGCGCGCTCAGCTGATCGGCGCTGATCCATCCGGCCTCGAAGGCAATTTCTTCCGGGCATCCGGTCTGAAGACCCTGCCGATTTTCCAGCGTGCGCACGAAATTTCCCGCATCCAGCAAGCTTGCATGGGTTCCCGTATCCAGCCAGGCGAAGCCGCGCCCCATCTTTTCGACGGTCAGCGCGCCTTCCTGAAGGTAGCTTTCCAGCAATGTCGTGATCTCAAGCTCGCCCCGTGCGGAAGGTCGCACCTTTGCCGCACGCCGTGACGCGCTGCCGTCGAGGAAATACAGCCCAGTCACCGCGAAATTCGAAGGCGGTCTTTCAGGCTTTTCGATGATCGCCCGCGCGCGGCCTGCCGCATCGAAATCCACCACGCCATAGCGTTCCGGGTCGGCGACACGGTAACCGAAAACGGTCCCGCCGTCGGATCGCATATGGGCCGATTGCAGCAACACCGGCAACCCATGCCCGAAGAAGATGTTGTCGCCCAACACCATCGCCGAGGCTGCACCGGCCAGAAAATTCTCGGCCAGAAGATATGCCTGGGCCAACCCGTCGGGCGAGGGTTGCGCGATCCATTCGAAACGCAGTCCCCATTGGCTGCCATCACCCAGCAGTCGCTGAAACTGGGTCTGGTCCTCCGGCGTGGTGATGATCGCGATCTCACGGATTCCGGACAGCATGAGAACGCTGATCGGATAATAGATCATCGGCTTGTCATAGAGCGGCAGAAGCTGCTTCGACACGCCCATCGTGATCGGATAGAGCCGGGTGCCCGATCCGCCTGCCAGCACAATGCCCTTGCGCGTGGTCATGCTGTCTCCTTCAACTGACGCAGCACATCTTGCAGACCAACGCGCCAATCCGGGCGTGAAATTCCGAAATCCCGCTCGATCTTGCGGCAGTTCAGTCTGGAATTCAAAGGGCGCCGGGCGGGCGTCGGGTAATCCGCCGTCGCGATATCGCGCACCTCGCAGGTGAGGCCGGCATGTGAAAAGATCTCGCGCGCGAAATCCGCCCAGGACACGTCGGGGGTTCCGGCAAAGTGATAGATGCCGCGCGTTGTTTCTGCAGTCAGCATCCGACTTGCCATGTGCAGCAGGGCTTGAGCAATATCCCTCGCGGGGGTCGGTCCACCCGACTGGTCCGCGACGATGGACAGAATCTCCCTTTCCGCGCCGAGGCGCAGCATGGTCTTCACGAAATTGCTGCCATGCGCCGAAAAGACCCATGACGTCCTCAGGACGGCCCATCGCCCACCCGTATCGGCGATGGCCTGTTCGCCGGCCAGCTTGCTGGCGCCGTATTGCCCCAGTGCTCTGGTCGGATCATCCTCGGACCACGCCGCCAGGCTTGAACCGTCGAAGACATAGTCGGTCGAGACATGCAAAAAGGGAATGCCCAACGCTTTCGCCGCTCGCGCCATCTCGGCCGGCGCTTCGGCATTGATCTTCCAGGCAAGGTCGCGCTCCGTCTCGGCGCGGTCGACGGCGGTATAGGCGGCTGCGTTCACGATGACGCTGGGTGCGATTGTCCCGATCACCTTGGCGCAGCGCTCCGGCCTTGACAGATCCGCGTGCTGCCGGCCGAGGAAAATCGCCTCTGGAGCCAGGCCACGCAATTCCCGCGCCAGTTGTCCGTTCAGACCGAAGACCAGCAAACCCTTCACCGACCGGTCCCCAACCGCTTCCCGACGCCGTCCCGCCCCAGCAAGGGCTGCCACCACGCGGGATTGTCCAGATACCACCGGACGGTCCGGCGCAGCCCCTCCTCTATGGTCACCGAGGGACGCCATCCCAATTCGCTGCGAATGCGTGTGGGATCGATGGCATAACGGCGATCATGCCCCGGCCGGTCAGGCACGAAGGTGACAAGCCGCCCATGAGGCCCATTTTCGGGCTTCAAGACATCCATCTGCGCGCAGATCATCCGTACCAGTTCCAGATTGGTCGCCTCGTTTTCTCCGCCGATATTGTAGCTGCGTCCCGTCCGGCCCTTTTCCAGCACCAGCAGCAAGGCATCGGCATGGTCCTCGACATAGAGCCAATCGCGGATGTTTCCGCCATCGCCGTAGACGGGTATGCTTTGTCCCGCAAGTGCCCTGAGAATGACGACCGGAACCAGCTTTTCGGGAAAATGAAAAGGCCCGTAGTTGTTCGAACAATTCGTGAGAACGACCGGCAGGCCATAGGTCTCGTGCCATGCCCTTGCCAGATGATCGGAGCCTGCCTTGCTTGCCGAATAGGGACTGCGCGGATCATAGGGCGTGTCCTCGATGAATTGTCCTTCATTGCCGAGACTGCCGAAAACCTCGTCGGTCGAGATGTGATGGAAGCGGAAGTGATCCGGCCGCCCTCGGGCGACCCAATAGGCCCTTGCCGACTCCAGCAGATTGAAAGTTCCCAGAATATTCGTCTCGATGAAGGCCGCAGGTCCGTCGATCGAACGATCGACATGACTTTCAGCCGCGAGGTGCATGATCGCCTCTGGACGGTGGCGGGCGATCACGCGATCAAGCGCCGCCCGGTCGCGAATGTCCGCCTTTTCGAAAAAATAGCGCGGATTTCCCGCGACACTCGCAACATTTGCCGGATTCGCAGCATAGGTAAGCGCATCGAGGTTCACGACCTGGTGCCCGCGTTCGATAGCCCGCCTCACAACGGCTGAGCCGATGAAACCGGCGCCGCCGGTGACAAGAATCCTCATCCCGGTTCCCCGAGCGCAAATGGACTCGTCCAGTCGCCGAAGGCAGGGGCTGCGGCATCCTTTTGCGACAGAACGGGATCCGCCACACTCCAATCGATCCCCAGGCTGTCCCAGCGGACGACACCGTCGCTGGCACGATCATAATAATCAGTACATTTGTAGACGATTTCGGTTTCGGGTTCGCGCGTCACGAAACCATGCAGAAAGCCCGCCGGGATCCAGATCTGCCGGCCGTTTGCAAAGGAAAGCTCGACCCCGATCCAGCGCCCGAAATCCGGGCTGCCTTGCCGGGCATCCACGGCGACGTCGAAAAGCCGTCCGCGACCGCAACGGACAAGTTTTCCCTGCGCATGTGGTGGCGCCTGATAGTGAAGCCCGCGCAGTGTTCCGGCATGCGAAGACAGGGAATGATTGTCCTGAACGAATTCGGGAAGATCGATACCTGCCTCGAGCAGCGACTTTCTGCTCCAGCTTTCAGAGAAGAACCCCCTGTCGTCACCATGCCGGATCGGGGTGATGATCAGCACGCCATCCAAGTCGGTCTTCTCGATATACATGCTGATGCCATCAATCGCTTTCCCGCGGATCCAACCTCAAAACAGCTGGAACTTCAACCGCGGAGAGGGCCTGATCCGACCTGCCGCTTCCGACTTCGCCGATTCGCCTTCATCCGGACCTCATTCGACGATCAGATCGGCATGAAGCGCCCCTGCGGCATGGATCGATTTCAGAATATCGATCATGTCGCGTGGCCTGACGCCCAGTGAATTCAGCCCTTCGACAAGATCGCTCAGCGACGTTTCGCCCGCAACCTCGGCAAAGCCGATGCCCGGCTCCTCGCGAATTTCTGACGATGTTCGCGGAACAGTCACGGTTTCCCCCTGGGCAAAGGGATTTGGCTGGGAGACGACCGGGGCTTCGCTGACCCTGAGGGTCAGGTTGCCTTGCGAAACGGCAACGCGCGAAATGCGCACCTTTTCCCCCATGACGATTGTTCCGGCCTTCGGATCGATCACTACCTTCGCGCGATCCTCGGGTTCGACGGTCAGATTCTCGATCCGACCCAATACCCGGGCGGGGTTTACCTCGCCAAGGTTGCGAAACTCCACGATCACCGTGCCGCTGTCCTGAGTCGTCGCGATGCGAAGCTTGAAGTCGCGGTTGATCACGTCCTCTACGCGGGTGGCCGTGGTGAAATCGGCATTCCTCAGGGCGATGCGGATATTCTGGATCTCCGCAAAATCGAACTGAACCTCGCGTTCCACACGCGCGCCAACCGGTATGGCACCGGCTGTCGGCACGCCCTGGACGACGCGCGACGCCTGGCCGGAAACCGAAACGCCACCCGCAATGATCGAGCCTTGCGCCACGGCGTAGATTTCTCCATCGGCAGCCTTAAGCGGGGTCATGACCAACGTGCCCCCAAGCAGGCTTTTCGCATCGCCTATGGTAGAGACGCTGACATCGATGCGACTGCCCGACCGCGCGAAGGGTGGTAAGGTCGCTGTCACGACGACGGCGGCGACGTTCTTCGATCGCAGTGCTTCGTCGGTGACATTTACCCCCAACCGCTCCAGGAGGCCGGCAAGCATTTCCTCGGTGAAAGGTGCATTGCGAAAACCGTCGCCGGTGCCGTCCAGGCCCACGACCAAGCCATAGCCGACCAGATCGTTCCCGCGAACTCCGTCGAAATCAGCCAGATCCTTGATGCGAACCGGGGCTGCCCCTGCGATCAGGGGCACCAGCATGACAAGCGAACAGACAAATGATATCAGTCGTTTCACAGGAAATCCACCAATCTGAGTTTTGACAGCCTCGCAGTCACCGCATAGAGCGTTTGAAGCTGGCTCTGGGCCTCGGTGATTGCCGCAGCGGTCTGATAGGGATCGGCCTGTCTGATCTGGTTGCGGGCGCTGGTCAGCGTAGCCTCGACCGCTGAAGTCTCGCTCTGCGCACGCTCGACCAATTGCTGGTTCAATCCGATTCTCGCCATTTCTGACAGCAGAGAATCGCGATTGGAAACGATCGCGGTGGTCGCGTTTTGCAACAATGCGCTTCTTTCCGCGTGATCACCCGCCAGGACACCACGATCCAGAAGCGCCGCGGTTGCCAAACCCTTCAACTGGTCGCGCAGGGCCGGAGACAGCACCGTGGTCCGCAGCACGATGCTGCTATCTTCCGCAATCGCGATGTTCTGCGCTTCGTCCACGCTTCCGGAATAGGCCAAGTCGGAAAAACCCCCTGCACCCGGCGCCGCATCAAACCAGGCTGCAACGGCAGCAGTCACATCGCCTGCGGTATTCAACCCCGAAACAACCGTCTCAAGTTGGTCCAGAATCTGTCCGGCCGCCATCAGCGGCGGCTGATCGGTATTCGTACCCGCGAAGAAATAGCGTCCAGCCACGGCCCCGTTGAAACGCGCAACGGTCGATTCGAAAACGCCGGCCGCGTCAGCCGCATGAGCAGCGAGGGTCGTGACGGTCGCATTGCCGGCATCGGACAAAAGCGCCGACGACAAGGCAACCGACATGTCGTTCGTGGAAACCAGCGCGTCCTGCATCCCTTGGGTCAGTGATGCCGCTTCCCTCGCGTTCCGGCTGTATTGCGCCGCCATCGACAATCGCGATTCGATGTCGTTCAGAACGCGCGTATTCCCGCCCAAACGGCCGGACAAATCCTTGACCTCGCCGCTGGACAATTCATCGCTGAGCGTCGCAAGCGTTGTCTTGATCCGGTTCGAGGCGGCCTGCAACGCAAAGGCGCGTGCCTGATCACCCAAAGAATTCACGTTCATGGTCAAAGCCTCAGAATTTGGTCCATCATCTCGTTGATTGCCTGGATCACGCGGGCGTTCGCCGCATAGGCCTGTTCGTATTCCAAGAGGCGCTGCATTTCCGCGTCGCTGTCCACGCCATCGGCCATCAAGCGCGAGGAAATCGTTTCAGCACGGGAATTGCGGACCGCAGCGTCTGCTTCCGCATTTACTCGGCGCGTGGCGACCCGCGATTCGACACTGGCGAGCCGCGCCGCGAAACTGGCATTGCCGTCGAAGCCGCTGCCCGCAAGCGGTGCGCCGACCGCCTCAAGCGCGTTGGCGAGCGCGTTGAGATAGGTTGAATCCCCCACGGCGGAACTGGAAACAGCGCCCGCGCCAGAGCGGATGCGCCACAATGCGCCACCGCTTTCCGGCCTGACCGAATCGTTCAACTGCAGCCGGGCGGCAAGTCCGGCGACCGATGCCACGTCCGCTCGCGATCCTGCATCGGTAAAAAGGCCGGGATCAGTCGCCGTGATGGAAGGATCCACGGATGGATCCGCCAGTCGCTCGTGCAATTCGAAGGCCAGAGCGTCCAGCTCTTGCTGAAGCTGAGGCGCCAGATCGTCGCGGATGGCGAAATTCGCCGACAGCGAACCACCGGCGAAAGGGCGCATCTGGCTGGCTGACAATTCCTGACCATTCTCGAACAGTCGCGTGACCGAGCCACTTCCAACCACGCTGTCAGCGGTCAGTTCGCCTGAATCTGTAAAGGAGAGCTCGGTCGGTGTGGTTCCGTCCAGCAGGACCGCCCCTTCAATGGTAAACAATGCGATCTTGCCCGCCTCGCGCGCGACTTCCTGAATCGGCACGATCTTCGAGATTTGGTCGACGACCAAGGCCCTTTCGTCAATCAGAGACAAGGGGTCGGAGCCGTTCGATTCCAGGATCGAAATGCGCCGGTTCAGATATGCGACCCGCTCGAGAGAGGCGCTCAGGGTCGCGACATCTGCGGCGATAGCCTGGTCGGCCATCTGGCGCGACTTCTGAACCTGGTTTGAAGCGGCGTTCAAACCCTTCGTAAGACGATCCGCCGCGATGACGACCTGGCCCAGCCGAATCTCATCATCGGGACGAGCGGACGCCGATTGCAGTGCCGTGCGGAAATCGCCCAGCAGGGTCGCCAAAGCGCCGGTTTCACCCGGCAGGCCGACCAGCTTTTCCATCGCGGACTGGAAATTCAAGCGAATCCCGGCCTCGGCGCTGGCCGATCCGGCAAGGCGCGACTCGGCGACAAGGCTGGCATTGACGACGCGGGTCACACCGTCCAGGCGGACACCACCGCCATTGCCGCCCAGGGTCTGAACGGAAACGGCAAGCTCGCGCCTAGCATATCCGGGCGTCATCGCGTTCGCCATGTTGGCGGCGACCGTTTCGGTCCCGCGTGCCGTCGCCGTCAGCCCCGACATCGCGTTCGAAAGCGCCCTTGCGATACTCATCTCCGGTCTCCTTGGCCAGATGCCGCCTTCCGGGTCAGCGTTTGATATTCGTGGTTTCCTGCAGCATCTCGTCCACGGTCTGAATGATCTTCGCGTTCGACGAATAGGCCCGCTGGGTCGAGATCAGATAGGTCAGTTCTTCGGCCACATCCGTCGTCGAAGCCTCGCGCGCATAGCCCTGGACCGATCCGCTCGGCCCATCGCCGGCATCCCACAGGAAGAAATTACCCGAGGTCGGAGAAATCTTGAACGCCTGGCCGTCGAGTGAAATGAGCCCATTGGGGTTGGGAACATCGACCACGGGCACCTGATAGAGAGTGCGGACGAAGCCGGTATCATAGGTCGCCTTGAGATAACCGTCCTGATCGACCTCGACAGTCGTCAATTGTCCGACCGGAGATCCGTTCTTCGTGATATTGGTCGGTGAGAAGCTGGCCGAGAGCTGGCGCAAGCCGGTCGTGCCGCCGGGCGTCCCGATGAACACGTCCATCGGACCACCTGCCACCGTCAGTCCCAGATTGCCGGTGGCCGCGTCGTAGGCGCCGCCACTCAGCGTGGTGACACTGCGAATGCTGCCGCCATCCGACATGCTGTCGTCGAATTCGATCCGGTAGCTGCCCACCACGTTCGCCGTCGGATCGAGGGCGGAATCGCGGACCTCGACGGTCCAGATATTCGACATGCCGGTCGGATCGGTCGTGTCCGGGGTAAAGGTGAAATCGAGTGATTCCGAGGTTCCCAGATTGCCGAAATATTCGACCTTCAGGCTCATCGGATCACCCGGTGCGGTCGGCTCGGTCTCGGTCGCCGGCAGATTGACACCAAGGCTGACGCGCGTCGTCGGGTCGCCCGACGTCTGGTTGGCAGAGATCTGCACCGGCTGCAGACCCTGCATCGTGTCGCGCGACATCAGCGGCACGGTACCATCCGCCTGCGCCGGCCAGCCCATCAGGACAAGGCCGGATTCGGTCCTCAACACGCCCTCCGAATCGGTTCGGAACGAGCCTGTCCGGGTCATCATGAAGGGCAGTTCGTCAAAGCCGTTGTCCATGTCGACCGCCGAGGTCACGGGCAACATTCCGCGCCCGCTGATGGCGATATCAAGAGGATGGGACGTGGTGACGAGCGCGCCGTCTTCATCGATGATCCGCTGCGTGCTGGCCCGAACACCGCCCGCCGAGTAAAGCCCGGCCGTGCGGTTCTGCTGCAGGACGAAAGCGTTGAAGTCCGTTTCCATCCGCTTGTAGCCGTAGGTTCCGGAATTGGCGATATTGTCCGAAATGGTCGCCAGACGGGTCGAATTCGCCGACAGACCGGCAACGCCGGCATTCATCGCGGATGACATGGACATGAAGTGACCTTTCGTCGAGTACAGGTTTGACAGGCACCTTGCGGCACGGGCCTTAAGATTCGCCTAATCGCGGCAGGCCAAAATCGTCTATCTCAGTAAAATCAGCTCAATCCGGTTGTTGACCGGGTCCATCGGATTGGCCGAGCGGTTCTTGCGATCGGCATATCCCGTCACACGCTGGATCCGCTGCGGATCCAGCCGCCCGCGTTCCAGCAGGTTGCGAACCGCATGAGCCCTGGCATCCGACAGCGCCCAGACAGGCGAAGTCACCAGCATTTCGGGATAGGCACGCACATGACCGGCTATTGCGATCTGGTTGCGGACCTGGCCCAGAACGCGGGCAATGATCCGGGCCAGTTCTTCAAGTGCGGGTTGCGGCTGTGCGGTGTCATCCATGAAAAGCGGCTGCTCGGTCAGGTCAGACAATTCGATCACCAGCCCTTCATCGGTCATCCGGGTCACGACATGCCGCAGCAGATTCGTCATCTGCATCGATTCGGCGCCTGTTCCGGACAGTTGATTCTGGATCCGGCGCGAGATGTCGTCGAATTCCGCGGCCTTTTCACTGTCGGGCAGGTCCTGCACGACGGCAGAGCGCATGCCTGCCTCGACCCCGTCTCCGGACGCGCCCGGAGTGCGCACAAGGGTCGGGTTGAAATATTCCGCCAGGCCGGTCCGCTGCTTTTCCGTGGTGGCGTTCAGCAACCACATCAGCAGGAAGAAGGCCATCATCGCGGTCACGAAATCCGCATAGGCCACCTTCCATGCGCCGCCATGATGGCCGGCTTCACCGCTTTCGACGCTGCGCTTGATGATGATCGCCGGCGGCGATCCCTTGCCCACGGCCATGTCGCCACCTGCCTTTCGATCACAGCTTGGCAATCTCGGGCCGGGCGGCGCACGAAACAAGTTAACGGATCAAATGCCTGACATTCCGCGTCTAATCATAGCTGCGGCGATCCTCGATGACCTTGCCGTCATTGGGCAGGCTGCCCGGAGCGACGATCTGTATCCGGCCCTTCAGTTTCAGCGTATCCACCACCGAACCGTCGAAAGCGGCCCCCGCCCCGGCGGAGGATTCGAGCTGGACGATCATCACGTCCATCTCGCCATCGCGGTCCGCGATCACGCGCGCACGCAGGATTTCGGGATGGCGCGCGACCAGCGCTGCGACCTGTTCGGGACGCACGAACATGCCCTTGATCTTGGTCGTCTGGTCGGCTCGGCCCATCCAGCCCCTGATGCGCATATTCGTGCGCCCGCAGGGACTGGTTCCGGGCATGATGGCGGACAGATCGCCGGTTGCGAAGCGGATCAGAGGATAATCCGGGTTCAGCGCGGTCACCAGAACCTCGCCGACCTCGCCCTCCGCAACCGGATCGCCGGTGCCGGGACGCACGATCTCGACGAGGACGCCCTCGTCCACGATCATTCCCTCGCCCGCCTCGCTTTCATAGGCGATATTGCCCAGATCGGCGGTGGCATAGCATTGCCGTGTCACGATGCCGCGATCCTGATATTCCTGCCGCAGCGATGGGAACAGCGCACCGCCGCCGACCACAGCCCTGGCAAAGCCCAGACGCTCGCCCAGAGCATCGGCGCGATCCAGGATCACCTTCAGGAAATCCGGCGTTCCGGCATAGCAGGTGGTGCCGATATCGACCGCCGCGCGCACCTGCAGATCGGTCTGGCCGGTGCCCGCGGGCAGAACCGCCGCACCGACGGCACGGGCCGCCGAATCGAACATCATTCCGGCCGGGGTCAGGTGATAGCCGAAGCAATTCTGCACGATATCGCCGCGCCCGACGCCCGCGGCATGAAGGAACCGGCCCAGCCGCCACCAGTCACCTTCCCGTCGACCGGGCTCGTAGATCGGTCCCGGACTCTGGAAGACGTGGTCGAATTCGGCGGCGGATCGGGTCGTATAACCGCCGAAGGGCGGCGAGATCTTCTGCGCTTCGGACAGATCCGCCTTTCGGACCACCGGCAGCTGCGCCAGGGCCGCGCGACCCGTCACCACACGGGGATCGATGTCACCGAGCAGCCGCGCCAGCGCCGGCGCGGACTTCGCGCGACGGATGGCGGCGGGCAGTTGGACCGCCATCGCCGCATCGCGGTCGCGGGGATCGCGGCTTTCGAGGTGGTCGTAGTAGCGGGGCATCGCGAACTCCTTCACGCCAGCCATCTTTTGCGGCGGCGATAGCTGCGCACGTCGCGAAAGGATCGGCGTCCCTCATCGGACATGCCGAGATAGAATTCCTTCACATCCGGGTTCTCGCGCAGCGCATCCGCGGGCCCGTCCATGACGACGCGGCCGTTTTCCAGGATGTAGCCGTAATGGGCAAAGCGCAGGGCGACGTTGGTGTTCTGTTCGGCCAGAAGGAAGGTCACGCCCTCGCCCTCGTTCACGGCCTTCACGATCTGAAAGATCTGCTCGACCAGTTGCGGCGCGAGTCCCATCGAGGGTTCATCCAGCAGGATCGTCTCCGGGCGCGACATCAGCGCGCGGCCCATCGCGACCATCTGCTGTTCGCCGCCCGAGGCATAGCCCGCCTGCGATCTGCGCCGCTCGCGCAGGCGGGGAAAATAATCATAGACCATGTCGAGATCGCGGCGGATCGCTGCCGCCCCATCCTTGCGGGTATAGGCGCCGGTCAGCAGGTTTTCCTCGACCGTCAGGTGTTCGAAGCACCGCCGCCCCTCCATCACCTGTATGACGCCCTTGGTGACAAGCGCCGCCGGGTTCAGATCCGCCACCCGTTCCCCACGATAGAGAATGCTGCCCTTCGTCACCTCGCCGCGTTCGCTGGCCAGCAGGTTCGAGATTGCCTTCAGCGTCGTTGTCTTGCCCGCGCCGTTGCCGCCCAGAAGCGCGGTGATGCCACCCTTGGGCACGGACAGGCTGACGCCTTTCAGCACCAGGATCACGTGGTTGTAGATCACCTCGATATTGTTGACTTCCAGCAGTGTCTCGCGCGGGTCGGCGTCGAACATGGCATGTCTCCGGTCTGGCGGTCCCGGCGGCGGTCAACGCCGCCGGGAACGGCTTCAGTTGCAGTCGCGCGGGGTGATCCCGGCTTCCTTGGCATAGGCCTCGCTGTCTTCGGCGATCAAAGGCTCCAGCACCTCCTGATCGGGCTCGGTGAAATCGCTGATCAGGTTCCACTGCTTGGCCTCGGCATCCCATTGCTGCAGCCGCGCCATGCCGCTGCCGCCGTGGTTGGCGCAGCTCAGGCTGATCTCGGGGCCGAAATCCGGCAGGCCGATCTCGGTCAGACGCTCGGGGGTGATGTCGAGCTGCTCGAAACCGTCGCGCAATTGCTGGGCATCGATCGCCGCCGTCCCCGCGATTTCCTGCGCCTTCCTGATCGCCTCGGCGATCACGACGGCCGCATACATGCCGCGCGAATAGAGGGCCGAGCCGACATATTGCCCGCCCTGGCTGGCCTTGCCGGGTTCGATGACGAATTTCCTCATGTCGTCATAGACCGGGTAATCCATGCCGACGCCGTTGAAGGTCAGTGCCTTGTAGCCATTGGCGCCCGCGCCCACCGGCAACACATCCACCTCGGAACCGGCCCACCAGATGCCGATGAAATTTTCCATCGGAAAGCGGATATTGGCGGCCTCCTGGATGGCGGCCTGGTTCATCACACCCCAGCCATACATGATCACGTAATCGGGCCTTTCGCGGCGGATCTGCAGCCACTGGCTTTTCTGCTCCTGCCCCGGCGGGTCGATCGGAATCTCGGACAATTCGAAGCCGTGCTTCTCGGACAGCTTCTGCAACGTGCGGATCGGTTCCTTGCCATAGGCGCTGTTATGATAGACCAGCGCGATCTTCTTGCCGCTCAGATCTCCGCCATTCTCGTCCAGAAGATACTTGATCGCCACCGAGGCCCCGTCCCAGTAATTCGCCGGAGCGTTGAAGACCCATTCGAAGACCTTGCCGTTCTTGGCCGAGGTGCGTCCGTAACCGGGCGTATACAGCACCTTCTTGTCCACGCTGACCTTCGGAATCAGCTGATAGGTGATGCCGGTGGACAGCGGATTATAGACCAGCGCGCCGGTATCCTTGGTCGCCTCGTAACACTCGACGCCCTTTTCGGTGTTATAGGCGGTCTCGCATTCAGGGACCTGGATCCTTTCGCCGCCGATACCGCCGTCGCGTTCATTGAGCAGCGTGAAGTAATCGGCAAAGCCGTCGGCATATTGCGTGCCGTTCGCCCCGTAGGGGCCGGTCCGATAGCTGAGGCTGGGCACGACCAGTTCGGCCCTGGCGGGCGCGGCCGCGGCCAGAGTCGCGGCCAGTGCCAATGCGGTCAGTTTCGTCTTCATTCGGGTCTCCTCCCCAAGATGATTTTGGCCGGGTCCGTCCCGGTCTTCTGCGTCAATGCGGGAACGGCCAGAGCCGCAGCTTTTCCTTCGCCAGTCGCCACAGCCGGGCCAGACCGTGCGGCTCGACGATCAGGAAAAGGATGATCAGTCCGCCCACGATCATCAGTTCGATATGCGCGGCCAGATTGGTGGGCCAGCCAAACCCGCCCACGAGCAGATTCTTCAGCAGGACCGGCAACAGGACCATGAAGGCCGCGCCGGCGAAACTGCCGAAGACGCTGCCCAGCCCTCCGATGATGATCATGAACAGGACCAGAAAGCTCTTGTTGATGCCGAAAGCCTCGCCGACCTCGGCCGCGCCCAGATAGACGGCGAAAAGCAGCGCTCCGGCGATGCCCACGAAAAAGCTGCTGACCGCAAAGGCCGACAGCTTGGCGGTCAGCGGATTGACCCCGATGATCTCGGCGGCGATATCCATGTCGCGGATCGCCATCCACTTGCGCCCCAGCGTGCCGCGCGTCAGGTTCCGCGCGACCCATGCCAGCACCACCGCAAAACACAGGCAGACCAGGTATTTCACCGCCGCCGAACTGGCCGGTCCGGTAATCGCATAGCCCAGCAGGGTCCGCTCGGGCGCCGTGATCTGGCCCGAAGCCGAGTAGTTGTAGAACCAGGGCACCTTGTTGAACAGCCAGACCAGAAAGAACTGCGCAGCCAGCGTGGCGACGGCCAGGTAGAAACCCTTGATCCGCAGGCTCGGCAGGCCGAACACCATGCCGACGATGGCGGTGATGCCGCCGGCCAGCAGGATGTGCAGGACGATGTTGACCTCTGGAAAGGCGGTCATCAGCTTGTAGACCGCATAGGCCCCTACCGCCATGAAGCCCCCTGTGCCCAGGCTGACCTGACCGGCATAGCCGGTCAGGATGTTCAGCCCCATCGCCGCCACCGCATAGATCAGGAACGGCACCAGCACCGCGCTGGCCCAGTAATCGTTGATGAGGAATGGCACGATTCCGAATGCCACCGCCAGGACGGCATAATAGCCCCAGCGATCCAGCCGGATCGGAAAGGTCTGTCCGTCCTCGCGGTAGCTGGTCTTGAAATCGCCCGCCTCACGATACAGCATCGCCGCCCCCCGCCTTCCCCGTCGCCGCGTCCGGGTATTTGTGCAACGAAGAAACCGGTATCTCCGTTGTCCAAATACCCACTCCGCCCTTGGCCATATGCGCCATCCTCAAACCCTTTCGATGATCCGCTCGCCGAACAGGCCCTGTGGCCGGAAGACAAGGAAAAGCAACGCGAGGACATAGGCGAACCAGTTTTCGGTCGCCCCGCCCACCATCGGGCCGATGAAGAATTCGAACAGCTTTTCGCCAACGCCGATGATCAGCCCGCCGACGATGGCACCGGGAATCGAGGTGAAGCCGCCCAGCATCAGCACCGGCAGGGCCTTCAGCGCGATCAGCGACAGACTGAACTGCACACCCGATTTGGTGCCCCACATGATCCCTGCGACCAGCGCCACGAAACCTGCGATGGACCAGACCATGACCCAGATGAAGCGCAGCGAGATTCCCACCGACAGCGCCGCCTGATGGTCGTCGGCCACGGCCCGCATGGCGCGGCCCTGTCTGGTATATTGCGAGAACAGCACCAGCGCGCAGACCAGCGCGGCCGCGATGATCGTGGCCCAGATGTCCAGCCGGTCGATGAAATAGCCGTATCCGAACCAGCCCGCCGTGACCTGCTCGATGCCGTCCGAAATCCCCTGCGGCAGGCCCACGTCCAGCGCCTTGATATTGGCACCCCACATCACGTCGCCCAGCCCCTCGAGGAAATAGGCCAGTCCGATCGTGGCCATGAACAGGATAATCGGCGCCTGCCCGACCAGATGTTGCAGGATCAGCGTCTCGATCAGGAAGGCCAGCAGGACCATCACCAGCGCCGCCAGCACGATCGCCAGCGCCGCCGGCACCGTCCAGCCGAACTGCTCCAGACGGCTGCCGAAGACCGCATTGATCAGATCCGCGAAGGGCACCTGTCCCTTCTGGATACCGACCAGCGTCAGCGCCGCGAACAGGGCCAGGACGCCCTGCGCATAATTGAACACCCCCGAGGCCTTGAAGATCAGCACGAAGCCCAATGCCACCAGCGCATACATCACGCCGGTCATCAGCCCGTTCAGGAAAACTTCGCCGGCGAAGATCAGCTGTTCCATCAAAGCGCTCCCTTGTCAGTCATGGGCGACCCCCAGATAGGCGTCGATCACCTCCTGGTTCGAACGCACCTGATCGGGGGTGCCATCGCCGATCTTGCGGCCGTAATCCATCACCACCACCCGGTCCGACAGGTCCATGACGACGCCCATGTCATGTTCGATCAGACAGATCGTGGTGCCGAATTCGTCGTTCACGTCCAGGATGAAGCGGCTCATGTCTTCCTTCTCCTCGACATTCATGCCCGCCATCGGCTCGTCCAGCAGCAGCAAGCCCGGCTCGGCCGCAAGGGCGCGGGCCAGTTCGACGCGCTTCTTCAGACCATAGGGCAGTCGCCCGACCGGGGTCTTGCGGATGTTCTGGATCTCCAGAAAATCGATGATCTTCTCGACCTCGGCGCGGTTTTCGACCTCTTCGCGTTCGGCCGCGCCCCACCACAGGGCCTGGCTCAGCAGGCCGGACCTCATCTTGTTCAGCCGGCCGGTCATGATGTTGTCCAGGACCGTCATCCCGTCGAACAGGGCGATGTTCTGAAACGTCCGCGCGATGCCCAGCCGCGCGACCTGATAGGGCCGCATCGGCGGGCGGCGGCGGCCCTTGAACCAGACCTCTCCGTCCTGGGGATGATAAAAGCCCGAAATGACGTTCAGCATCGAGGATTTCCCGGCCCCGTTCGGCCCGATGATCGCCCGGATCTCGCCCTCGCGGATGTCGAAACTGATCTCCTTGATCGCGACGACACCACCAAACCGCAGGGTGATGTCCTTCAACTCCATCAGCACGCCGCCGATCTGTCGGCCATCGGGGGCGGTGTAGCCTTCGGTCCTGTCCAGCATCGGCCTAGTTCCCGGCAATCAGGCCGACGATCACGCCATACAGCGCCACGGCCGGACCATATTGGATCATCTGTTTCAGCGGCAGGCCGGGCCACAGCCGGCTGGCCGCGGCCACACCGAAACCGCCGGTCAGCGCCCCGGCGACCAGATCGCTCATCCAGGCCGGCAGGAAACCCGGAAGCAGCCAGGCCAGGAGCAGCCCGGCCAGTGCGATCAGCCCGCCGCTCAGATAGCTGGGCCTGAAGGTGACCACCGCCCTGCTCATTCCGCCGCCACCTTCTGTCCCTGCGCATCGCCGAAGACCTGCACGTCCTCGATCTTCAGCGTCGCCTTGATCTTGCCCTTGCGGCCATCCTCGTAGGTCACTTCTGTTTCGGTATAGATGCTGTCCGAGCCGTCATAGAGCGCCGCGACCAGATCGGCGAATTTCTCGCCGATCACGGCGCGGCGGACCTTGCGGGTGCGGGTCATCTCGCCGTCATCGGGATCCAGTTCCTTGTGCAGGACCAGAAACCGGCGGATCTGGCAGCCCGACAGCATCGGATCCTCGGCCACGGATCGGTTCACCTCTTCGACATGGGCGCGGATCGCGGCGTAGACCTGCGGATGGCTGGCCAGTTCCTGATAGCTGGCATAGGCGATGTTGTTCCGCTCGGCCCAGTTCCCGACCGCATTCAGGTCGATATTGATCATCGCCGCACAGAAATCGCGGCCATTCCCGATCGCCACGGCTTCCAGGATGTTGGGATAGAATTTCAGCTTGTTCTCGATATATTTGGGCGCGAACATCGTGCCGTCGGCCATCCTGCCCACATCCTTGGCACGGTCGATGATGCGCAGATGGCCGGTTTCCTCTTCGAAGAAGCCCGCGTCGCCGGTCGCGACCCAGCCCTCGGCATCCTTGGTCGAGGCCGTGCTGTCGGCGTTCCTGTAATATTCGACGAAGGTTCCGGGGCTGCGATAGAAAACCTCGCCGGTGTCGGCGATCCTGACCTCGACGCCGGGGCTGGGCACGCCGACCGTGTCGGACCTGACCTCGCCGTCGGGTTGCTGGGTGATGAAGACGCTGGCCTCGGTCTGGCCGTAGAGCTGTTTCAGGTTGATCCCCAGACTGCGGTAGAAATCGAAGATCTCGGGGCCGATCGCCTCGCCCGCGGTATAGCCGACACGGATGCGGGACAGGCCCAGCGTGTTCTTCAATGGTCCGTAGACGAAAACCCGTCCCAGCCCGTAGGCCAGCCGGTCGCCAGGGCCTACCGGCTTGCCATCCAGCAGCGCGGGGCCGACACGCCGGGCGACCGACATGCACCACCCGAACAGCCAGCGCTTGAAGCGGCCGGCATCCTCCATGCGGATCATGACATTGGTCAATTGTCCTTCGAAGACGCGCGGCGGCGCGAAGAAATAGGTCGGTCCGATCTCGCGCATGTCGGTCATCATCGTCTGCGCGTCCTCGGGGCAGTTCACCGTGAACCCGGCCCACAGCGCCTGCCCGACCGAGAAGATGAAATCGCCGACCCAGGCCATCGGCAGGTAGGCCACGATATCCTCGCGCTGCGTCAGACGGTCGAATTCGGCGCTGTTCTTCGAGGTTTCGATGATGTTGCGGTTCGACAGGACCACGCCCTTGGGCCTGCCGGTCGTGCCGCTGGTATACAGCATGACGCAGGTGTCGTCGTAGCCCAGACCCGCGATCCGGGCATCGAGTTCCGCGTCCAGTCGCGGCGCCGCGTCGCGCCCCTCGGCCTGCACATCGGCCAGCGCATCCATGCGCGAATGGTCGTATCGTCGCATCCCGCGTCTGTCGGTATAGAGGATCCGCTCTATCCCCGTCACGCGGTCCTCGACTTCCAGGACCTTGTCGACCTGTTCCTGATCACCGCACAGCACGAAACGCGCGCCGCAATGATCCAGCACGAAGGCCATCTCGTCGGCCACCGCATCCTGATACAGCGGCACCGGCACCGCCCCGCACATCTGCGCCGCGATCATCCCCCAGTAATGGGCAGGCCGGTTGCGCCCGATGATGGCGACGCGATCGCCAGGCCGCAGCCCAAGCGTCAGCAGGCCAAGCGCCAGCGCACGGATTTCCCCGGCCGCCTGGGCCCAGGTCCAGCTTTGCCAGATGCCGAATTCCTTCTCGCGCCATGCCGGGCGATCACCGTAACGGGCCACGTTCCGCGCGAGCAGCGCGGGAATCGAATGCAATTCGCCCTCCGGCGTCTGCGGGTCCGTCATCTTTCCTCCCTGTCGCGGCGCCGTGCCCGCGCGATCCCGGGCGCGCCTCCTCCGCACGGCCGGGATGCGACCATCCTGATCGCCAATTCTTGCCGCAATTTTTCACGAATCCAACGAAATGTTACATCGCTTTCATGGCTCGCGGGGCGATGCTATCGCTGCTGAGGGGGGAGGAGGGTCAGTGGAACGGATGCAAGCGGAGGAAGGGATGATCGCGGACCTGCCCGCCGATCTGACGCGGTCGGGGCTGAACCTGATCGGGCAGGCGCTGTCGATCTTTGATGCCGATCTGCGGCTGGCGGTCGCCAACAGCCAGTATCAGGCCATGTTCGATCTGCCCGAGACCCTGACCCGGCCCGGCACCCGGTTCGAGGACACGATCCGGTTTCTGGTCGAGCGCGGCGAATATGGCCCGCAGGACGACCCGCCGGCGGCGGTGGCCTTTCGCGTCGAACAGGCGCGGACCTTCCAGCCGCATTACTTCGAACGCGAGCGTGCCAATGGCCGCTGGATCGCGGTCGAGGGCGCGCCGCTGTCGCAGGGCGGCTGGGTGACGGTCTATACCGACATCACCGAAATCAGGCGTCAGGAATCATTGCTGCGCGCCCGGTCCGAGGAATTGTCCGAACAGGTGCTGGATCATGCCGAACGCCTGTCCGCCGCCAACCGCGAACTGGCCGCTACCAACGCCGCGCTGAAAGAGGCGCAGCGCGTCCTGACCCGCAGCGAGGCGCGGATCCGGCAGGTGACGGAAATGGTGCCGGCCCATATCGCCCATGTGGATGCGGATTACCGCTATACCTTTTCCAACCGGCAGCTGCCGCAGGTCTTTCCGGGCAGCGATGCCGGCATCATCGGCCGCAGCATCGAAGAAGCGCTTGGCAGCGGCAGCTTCGCCACGCTTCGCCCCCGGCTGGACCGCGCCCTGGCCGGCGATCCGCAGGTCTTCGAGATGACCCATGCGCCCTCGGGCCGCCGCATCCGCATCGCGCTGACCCCGGATCGGGCCGGGCACGGCGTCTATGTCCTGTCGACCGATGTCAGCGCCGAGGTGCAGGCGCGCGAGGCGCTGAGCCATGCGGGCAAGCGCAGCCTTGCGGCGCAACTGACATCGGGGATGGCGCATGATTTCGGCAACCTGCTGACCATCATCCTGGGCCTGCAGGGGCGGCTGGCGGCGCGGGATCTGCCCGAGGACGCGGCGGGCGATGTGCATGCCACGCTGGCCGCCGCCCGTCGCGGTGCCGCGCTGCTGGACCGGCTGGCCCGGATCAGCGGCCCGCGCGAGGTGGCATTGCAACCGGTCGATCTGCCGGCTCTGCTGCACGAGGTTGCGGCGCTGGCCCGCCCCTCGCTGGGCGACGGGATCAAGCTGCATCTGGATTGCGACCTGGGATCCCAGCCGCTGCTGCTGGATCCCGGCGCGGTGCAGGATTCGGCGCTGAACCTGATCCTGAACGCCAATGCCGCCATTGCCGGGCCGGGCGGCCGGATCACGCTGTCGGCCCGTCGCAGCGGCGAATGGATCGAGATCGCGGTCGCCGATACCGGCCACGGCTTTTCCGACGAGGCCTTGCGCCGCGCGACCGAGCCTTTCTTTACCACCAAGGCCGGACAGGGGTCGGGCCTCGGCCTGTCGATGGTCTATGACCAGACCAAGCTGATGGACGGGACCATGCGGCTGGACAACACCGCGCGCGGCGCCCTGGTGACCCTGCGCCTGCCACGCAGGCCGGTGGCAAGGCAGATGGTGCTGCTGGTCGAGGATGACGACACGATCCGCGCCGATATCCGCGCGATGCTGACCGGGCTGGGCCATGCGGTGATCGAGGCCGCCAGCCTGTCCGAGGCCCGCGCCATGTCCGACCTGCCGGGGCTGACGCTGATCCTGTCGGACATGCAGCTTGGCGACGGGCTGGGCCTTGATCTGGCGGGTCCGCTGCCGATGCTGCTGATGACATCGCTGCCGCCGGGCGATCCGGTCCGCGCCCGCGCGTCCGGCCCGGTCCTGACCAAGCCCTTCACGACGGCCCGGCTTGCAGCCGCCCTGTCCCAGACGAAAGCACCGGCATGTCCGAGCCCCCTCTGATCGCGATTCTCGACGACGAACCCGAGATCCGTCGGCTTCTGGCCTCGGTCCTGCAGGATGCGGGCTTTCGCACCCAGGGCTTCGCCAGGGCGACCGAGTTCGAGGCCGCGCTGCGCCGTATCACCCCCGATGCCTGCCTGATCGATCTGGGCCTGCCCGACCGCGACGGGCTGGCGCTGGTGCACCGGCTGGCGACCGAATCGGGGGCGGCGATCATCATCGTCTCGGGGCGGGCGCAGGTGCAGGATCGCGTGACCGGGCTGGAACTGGGCGCGGACGATTACATCATCAAGCCCTTCGAACCGGCCGAACTGGTGGCCCGCATCCGCGCCCGGCTGCGCCGCCCCGCCGCGGTGCAGGGCTGCGGGGCAGCGAAAGCACGCTTTGCAGGCTGGACCGCCGATTTCGATCGCTACATGCTGACCGCGCCCGATGGCGCCCAGACGCCGCTCAGCCATGCCGAGGCCGAGGTGCTGCGTCTTTTCACCGATCATCCGCGCCGCCTGATCACCCGCGCGCAGATGCTGGAAACGCTGGGCGGCGCGGCCGGCGACAGCTTCGACCGGGCGATGGATGTGCGCATCTCGCGCCTGCGGAACAAGCTGTGCGAGGATCCGAAGAACCCGCGGCTGATCAAGACGATCTACGGTGCGGGCTATATTTTTCTTGCCGAAACCTCCTGAACCGGTTCGCGGCGGTTGTTTCGCCGCCGACAAGCCGATAAGCGGTTCGTCAATCCCCGGCGAGACCAGAGAACGCCGCCACAGCCCGCGGCACGCTGCCGCCTTCTTTCCAGAGATTCGTGATGGCGCTTGCCCCCCAGCATCCCGACGACGCCGCCCGGCTTGCGGCGCTTCGGTCCTACGAGATCCTCGATACCGATCCCGAATCGGAATATGACGAGATTGCGCATCTTGCGGGCGCGATCTGCGACATGCCCGTCGCGCTGATCAGCTTCGTCGATGCCGACCGGCAATGGTTCAAGTCCGCGACCGGGATCGACCGGCGCGAGACCTCGCTGACGGAATCCATCTGCACCCATGCGTTTCTGGGCGACGACATTCTGGAAATCGCCGACACGCAGGACGATCCGCGCACCATCGACAACCCGCTTTGCACGGGCCGCGAGGGATTTCGCTTCTATGCCGGCGCCGTGTTGAAGACCAGCGACGGCCTGCCACTGGGCACCCTGTGCGTGCTGGGCAGGAGACCCGCGAAGCTGACCCCGCTGCAACGCGACACGCTGCGGGTGCTGGCCGCGCAAATCATGGCACGGATGGAATTGCGCAAATCGCTGGCCCATGCCGAAATGCTGCGCAAGGAGGTCGATCACCGGGTCAAGAATTCGCTGCAATCACTGGCTTCGCTGGTCCGTCTGGCCGCAAGGCGGGCGCGTCACCGCGAGACGGCCGAGGCGCTTTCGACGCTGCAATCGCGCATCGACGCGGTGGCCCGGCTGCACGAGGAACTGTATCGGTCCGATGGCGGCCGGATCGTCGATCTGGGCCGCTACATGGCCAACCTGACCGGGCATCTGGCCGAAATCGCGCCCTCGCATGTCCGGCTGCAGGTCAAGGCCGACAATCTTGCCGTCTCGTCCGAACAGGCCGTCGCGGTGGGTACGCTGGTCAACGAATTCGTGCAGAATTCCTTCAAGCACGCCTTCCCGGATGGTCGTCACGGCATGGTTCACGTCACCGCCGAACGCGGCAGCGGCGATGGCAAGGTGCAACTGACCTGCCGCGACGACGGCGTCGGGCTGCCCGACATCGCCCTGGGCGGACAGGACGGTCTGGGGATGCAGATCGCCGCGATCATCTCGGCCGAGTTGCAGGGCGAGCTGAACATCCAGTCCAGCGAAGGCGAGGGCCTGACCATCGGGATCGAATTCGTCAGCGCGGCGGGCTGAGACCGGCCCGCCGCGCCGCGCGCCTCGTGAGGATCAGGCGTCGCGATCCCAGCCGCTGATCGCCTTGGAATCCATGAATTCCTCAAGGCCCATGACACCGCCCTCGCGGGCCCGTCCCGATGCCTTGACGCCGCCGAAGGCCGAACCCGGCCCGCGCGGCTCGCCGTTCATCTCGACCATGCCCGAACGCAATTGCCGGGCCACGCGATTGCGCCGTGCGCCGTCCTGCGTCTGGACGTAGTTGGTCAGCCCATAGGGCGTGTCATTGGCGATCTGGATCGCCTCTTCCTCGCTGTCGAAGGGAATGATCGACAGGACCGGACCAAAGATTTCCTGCCGGGCGATGGTCATGTCGTTGCTGACATCGGCAAAGACCGTGGGACGGACGAAATAGCCCCGATTGACGCCTTCGGGCAATCCGGTGCCGCCGGCGACCAGGCGCGCGCCCTCGTCGATGCCCTTCTGGATCAGATCCTGGATCTTTTCCCACTGACCCTTGCTGACGACCGGCCCGATATGCGTGCCGGGCTGATGCGCCGATGCGACGCCGGTCTTTTCGGCCACCTGCGCCGCCGTCTCGACCGCGCGATCATAGACCGAACGTTCGACCAGCATCCGCGTCGGCGCGTTGCAGGACTGGCCGCTGTTGTAGAAGCAATGTGTGGCCCCGCGCGCCACCGCCTTGTCGTCGGCATCGGCGAAGACGATGTTGGCACCCTTGCCGCCCAGTTCCAGCACCACCTTCTTCAGGCTGTCCGCCGCCGCCTTGGTGATCGCGATCCCCGCCCGGGTCGAGCCGGTAAAGCTGATCATGTCAACCTCGGGATGGGTCGAAAGCTGGCTGCCCACGCCCGCTCCATCGCCGTTCACCAGGTTGAAGACGCCCTTGGGCAGCCCCGCCTCGTGCAGAATCTCGGCAAAGAGGAGCGACGAGAGGGGGGCGATTTCCGAGGGTTTCAGCACGCAGGTATCGCCAGCGAGGATCGCCGGAATCACCTTCAGCGTGACCTGATTCATCGGCCAGTTCCACGGCGTGATCAGGCCGACGACGCCGACCGGCTCCCATGCCGTCATCGAGGACGGGGCATGATCGCCAAGCGGGCGGATGAACTTGAAATCCTTGAACGCGGTGATGAAGTTGCGGATATGCCCGCGTCCGGCGCCAACCTGGTCCTCCAGCGACATGTCCTGCGGCGCGCCCATCTCGTGACTGATCGCCCAGGCCATGTCCTCGGCCCGCCTGTCATAGATTTCCAGAATCTTCTCGATATGGGCCAGCCTTTCGGCGGGCGCGGTTCGCGACCACGACGGCAAGGCGCGCCTGGCGGCCGCGACGGCGGCATCGGTATCGGCCTGGTTGCCCAGACTGATCACCGCGACCGGCTCTTCGGTCGAGGGGTCGATGACCTCCAGATCGTTGGGCGTGGCCGGCTCGACCCATTGGCCGTCGATATAGAATTTGCGCTTGTCCAGCAGCGTGCTCATCGCGATCTCCGTTTCTGACCTGGCATGAAGGTGGCACCGCCGCCGGGCGCCTGCAAGGGCCAGCGGCGGTCAGGCGGCGCGGGCGGATTCGCCGCGGCCGGCGGCCTCTGGCATTCGTTCGCGCGCTGCCTATGTTGGAAACGACGCAATCAAACGGAAAGGACGTCCCATGTCCCTGCGCATCAATGACACCGCTCCGGATTTCACCGCCGAATCCACCGAGGGCCAGATCCGGTTCCACGACTGGCTGGGCGACAGCTATGCCATCTTGTTCAGCCATCCGCGCGATTTCACCCCGGTCTGCACCACCGAATTCGGCGCCGTGGCGCAACTGGCCCCGGAATTCGAGAAGCGCAATACCAAGGTTCTGGGTGTCTCGGTCGATTCGGTCGAGGACCACAAGAAGTGGAAATCGGACATCGAGAAGGTCGCCGGAGCGCCCGCTAATTTCGCCATCATCGACGACACCGCGCTGAACGTGGCCAAGGCCTATGACATGCTGCCGGCCGAATATTACCTGCCGCAGGAAGGCCGCACGCCGGCCCATTCGGCCACGGTGCGCAGCGTCTTCATCATCGGGCCGGACAAGAAGGTGCGGCTGACCATGACCTATCCGATGTCCATCGGCCGCAACTTTGCCGAGATCCTGCGCGCGCTGGATGCGGTCCAGCGGACCGACGGCGTTCCCATCGCGACGCCCGCCAACTGGGTACCCGGCCAGGACGTGATCGTGGCCCTGTCACTGGACGACAAGGCGGCGGAAGAAAAGTTTGGCCCGCTGGATATCAAGCTGCCTTACCTTCGCTTTGCCAAGGATCCTGCGTAGAAGGGGCGAATGACACGTTCGGACCGGCCGCTTTCGCGCAAGCTGGTCCGCCTCGGCTTTCAGGTGCTGGGGCGGGCGCGGGCGCATCGTCAGGATCTGTGGCCGGGCCTTGCGATCGACCGGGCGTCGGGCGCCGTCTCTTGGAAGGGAGGGCACCTTTTGACGCTGGTGCCGGCCGCGCGATTCATACCCTCGGGCCGGTCCCTGTTGGCAATCGTCGGATCGGGCCCGTCACTCCGGGATCAGCGGGTCGAGGCGCTTGGTTCCGGCACCGCCATCCTCTGCAATGGGGCCGCCGCGCTGGCCGACAGAATTCGCCCGCTGGCCGTGGCCGTCGAGGACGAACGCTTCGTCTTTCGCCATCACGCGATGCTGGCGGCTCTGCCCTGCGATATTCCGTTGATGCTGTCGCCCTCCGCCATGCGCGCCCTGGCCGAGCGCGACACGGGCCCGCTTCGTGATCGCGATGTCGCGCTGATCGAAAACGTGATCAAGCCCATCGGCGCGGCCCGGCGGGCGCTGACGGACCCGGAACTGAGCGATTTCGTGATCCTTGGCCGCGAGGGGGCGATCTCGATTGCACCGGATCGAGGAGTTGTGATCACCGGCACCGTGGCCTTCTCGGCGTTGCAATTCGCACTGGCGGCCGGGCCGGAAAGGATACTTCTGGCCGGAATCGATCTGACCAACGACACAGAACCCCGGTTCTATGAAAGGCGGGCCGATTCGGCGCCCTCGGGTCTGAGGTCCGGACTAAGGCGGATCCTTGCGGGATTCAGCCTCGCCGCGACGGTCGCGGGGCGTCGCGGCATCGCGCTTGACTGCGCCTCGCCGGTCTCGGCTCTGCTTGACATCGGTTATCGCCGCGATGAATTGCTGAATCCATGACCGCGAACGTCCGCCGGCCCGTGTTCCTCGAAAGCCGCGATGAATTCTGCGACGGCGTCATGCAGTCACTGACTTGCAACGGCCAGGCCCCGCACCGGATCTCGATGCGGCAATTGTCGCTCTGTATCGGACCACGGGCCTTGCACGATGCGAAAGAGGTGGTGCGTATGACGCATGGCTGGGCGAACCCGGCCAAGATGCTGACAGCGGCCAGCCGCCATGCCGGTATTGCGCGCCGGTTGCGGCAGGAGGGCGCCAATATGGTCTATGTCTGGCGTGGCCTTCTGGGGCGAGCGGCGCTTGCCGCACGTGCCGCGAACGCGGCGGATCTGGCCTGCGTGTTCTTCGAGCGCGGCCCCCTGCCCGGCTGGCTTCAGATCGACATGCAGGGCGTCAATGCACGCAGTTCGATCCCGCGCGATGCGGCCTTTTTCCGAAATTGGCGCAGCCAGTGCGGCAAAACCTCAAGCGGCTGGCGCGATCTTCGCGAAACGCTGGCCGCACGCTCGCCGCGCCGCAAACAGGTGGCGCAGGCCGCGCGCGCCGACTGGTCGGACGAAGCGCCCTTCCTGTTCTGCCCGCTTCAACTGAACGCCGCGGGCGATCTGTTGCCGGATGCCGGCTGGGTGGCCGATCCGGCCGATCTGATCGCGGCGCTGGCGGCGGCCAGCCGCGCCTTGCCGGCGGGCTGGCATCTGCGGCTGAAGCCGCATCCCAATGCTCGCGGCGATCTGGCGCGTCTGGTGGCGCGACATCCGCAGGACCGGCTTGTGATCGACCGTGACACCAATTCACTGGATCAACTACGCGCCTCACAGGGCGTGATCACGGTCAATTCCGCCATGGGACTCGAGGCGTTTTTCTTTGACAAGCCGGTGATCGTTCTGGGTGCCAGCTATTATGGTGGGCTGGGCCGCACCCGGACCGCCGATTCGATCCCGGCGCTTTCTTCATTGTTGCGTCAGCCATGGGCCCTGGACTTTGATCAGGCCGCCCGCGATGATCTGATGGATTTCCTCTTCAGCGACTTCTTCGTGCCCGAGGCTGACCTGCGCGCCGGTCGCTTTGACGTGGCTGCCCTTGTGGCGCGACACGCCCGCCATCGCGCATTGATGGATCTGGCCTGAACGCAACAGCCCCGGCACAGGGCCGAGGCTGTCACATCGCGGTTGACCGGGCCGATCACTCGGCGGTCTGTTCCTGCTTCTCGTCGATCTCTTCGCCGGTCTGCTGATCGACCATCTTCATGCCAAGGCGCACCTTGCCGCGATCGTCGAAGCCCAGCAGCTTGACCTTCACTTCCTGGCCTTCCTGCAAGACCTCGCTGGGATGGCCCAGGCGCTTGTTGGCGATCTGGCTGACATGGACCAGCCCGTCACGCTTGCCGAAAAAGTTCACGAAGGCGCCGAAATCGACCAGCTTCACCACCTTGCCGGTGTAGATCTGACCTTCTTCCGGTTCGGCCACGATGGACCAGATCATGTCATGCGCCTTCTTGATCGCATCGCCATTGGCCGAAGCGATCTTGATGACACCGTCGTCGTTGATATCGACCTTGGCGCCCGACACCTCGACGATCTCGCGGATCACCTTGCCACCCGAGCCGATCACTTCGCGGATCTTGTCGGTGGGGATGGTCATCGTCTCGATCCGCGGCGCGTGGGCCGAGAACGAGCCCGCTTCGCTGATCGCCTTGGACATCTCGGACAGGATATGCATCCGGCCGTCCTTCGCCTGAGCCAGCGCCTGTTGCATGATCTCGGGGGTGATGCCGGCAACCTTGATGTCCATCTGAAGGCTGGTGATCCCGGCCTGGGTTCCCGCGACCTTGAAGTCCATGTCGCCCAGGTGATCCTCGTCGCCCAGGATGTCGGTCAGGACCGCATATTTGCCGTCATCTTCCAGAATCAGGCCCATCGCGACACCGGCGACCGGCGCCTTCAGCGGCACACCCGCATCCATCATCGACAGCGAACCGCCGCAGACCGACGCCATCGAGGACGAGCCGTTGGATTCGGTGATCTCGCTGACCACCCGGATCGTGTAGGGGAAATCCGTCGCCGCCGGCAGCACCGCCTGCAACGCGCGCCAGGCCAGTTTGCCGTGCCCGATCTCGCGCCGGCCGGGGCCGGACACGCGACCGACCTCGCCGACCGAATAGGGCGGGAAATTGTAGTGCAGCAGGAAATTGCTGCGGAAATTGCCATGCAGGGCGTCGATGATCTGTTCGTCGTCGCCGGTTCCCAGCGTGGTCACCACCAGCGCCTGGGTTTCGCCGCGCGTGAACAGGGCCGAGCCATGCGTCCGCGGCAGGAAGCCCACTTCGCTTTCGATCGCGCGCACCGTCCTGGTGTCGCGGCCGTCGATCCGGGCACCGCCATTGATGATATCGCCGCGCAGGATGGCCGATTCCAGCTTTTTCAGCGCCGAGCCCAGATTCGGATCCTCCAGATCCTCATCCGACAGAGCGTCCCTGACCTTCGCCTTGACCGCAGCAACCGCGTCCTGGCGGTCGGACTTGTCCTTGATCGCATAGGCCGCGCGCATGTCAGCCTCGCCCAGCGACTTCACGCGGGCATAAAGCGCGCTGTAATCGGGCGACTGGAAGTCGAACGGCTCTTTCGCCGCGGCCTCGGCCAGATCGACGATCAGGTCGATCACGGGCTGCATCGCCTCGTGGCCGAATTTGACCGCACCCAGCATCTCGTCCTCGGTCAGCTCATAGGCTTCCGATTCGACCATCATCACGGCGTCCTTGGTGCCCGCCACGATCAGATCCAGCCGTTGCTCGGGGTTGCCGCGCAGCCCCTGCATGTCCTCGACGTCCGGGTTCAGAACATATTCGCCATCGACGAACCCGACCCGCGCCGCGCCGATCGGGCCCATGAACGGAACGCCCGAGATCGTCAGCGCGGCACTGGCGGCGATCATCGCGACGATGTCGGGGTCATTGACCAGATCGTGGCTCAGCACGGTGCACATGACCAGCACTTCGTGCTTGAAGCCCGGCGCGAACAGCGGTCGGCAGGGACGGTCGATCAGACGCGCGGTCAGCGTCTCTTTCTCGGTCGGGCGCGCCTCGCGCTTGAAGAAACCGCCCGGCACCTTGCCGGCGGCATAGTATTTTTCCTGGTAGTGGACCGTCAGCGGGAAAAAGTCCTGTCCCGGCTTCGGTTCCTTGGCGAAGGTCACATTGGCCATCACGCTGGTCTCGCCCAGGGTGGCGATCACGCTGCCATCGGCCTGACGGGCGACCTTGCCCGTTTCCAGCGTCAGGGTATCCTGCCCCCACTGGATCGATTTCTTCACATCATCAAACATCTGATTTCCTCATAGGCACGCCAGCCCTCTGGCCGCGCCTTGTCCTATGGCGGCCCCATTGCCGCCGTCCCGATCCTCAGGCGTCACCCCGGAGCCGGGTATCACGTCACAGATTTGTGGCACGTACAGGAAAATACGCAGAATGGAAAGATGTCTGACGTCCCGCCCCACAGGGCCATCGCAGCGTGCAGGAACGGCTTGACGGCGCCCGTCCGGCGATCAGTATTACTGCGATGCCGATCTTTCAGAATGCCGGAAAGCTGCTGTATTTTGCGCATGTTCCGAAATGCGCGGGCACCAGCATCGAAAATTATCTGACCCGGCGGTTTGGTCCGGCCGCGCTGCTGGATCGTCGCTTCGTTCCGGGCCGGCAACGAAACTGGACCAGCACCTCGCCCCAGCACGTGCCCGCGGCGCAACTGGAACGTCTGTTTCCCGAAGGTTTCTTCGATGCGGGTTTCGCCTTCGTCCGCGACCCTCTTGCCCGCGCCACGAGCGCGTTTCATTTCCACCAGTCCAATCGCGGCAAGATCGACGCCGATCTGTCCCTTGCCGACTGGATCCGGCGCATTCCCGGCTTCAAACCCGACATGCATGACCGATATGACGGGCATTTCCGCAGCCAATCCCACATCGTTCCGCAATGGTGCCGCGTCTTCAGGCTGGAGGACGGATTCGACGAATTCATTGCCTGGCTGGACGCATGGTCCGCCAGCACGCATGGTGCGGGCATGGCTCACACCCTTGCGGGACGATATGAAGCCGGCAGCCTGGACAAGGTGACGCTCGGGCTTTTCCACAATCTCTACCGCGATGATTATGACAGATTCGGCTATGATATCTGATTCGGGGAAATGGCCGCCGCCGCGCTGCGAAACAGGCTGGTCCCGCACCGTGCTGCGGTTGCGCAATGTCGTCGTCGATCCCTCCAACGCGGCGCTCTATCATCATGGCCGCCACGTGCCCGAGGGCGCCCTCTATCGCAACGGCTCGATCTATCGCGGGAACGCGGCGCAGGCTCCTTCTGCGGTGAACAGGACACAGGGACGCCACCTTTGGGGCGGTCCCCTCTTTTCCCATTTCGGGCATTTCCTGACGGAATCCCTGTCCCGGCTCTGGGCCGTTCGGGACAGCGGGGTCCAGTCGATCGTCTTCTCGCCAAAGGATCCCGGCAGAAAGCGCCAGGACCGTCTGCCGGACCATCAAGACCTGCTGCTGAAATGTCTGCATATCGATCTGCCCGTCCGCATCGTCCATGAGCCTGAAGAATTCGAGGATCTGCTGATCGCAGGCCCCGGCTTCGGCCTTGGGCCGATGGCGGCGGGAACGCCCGAGTTCCGCGAATTCCTGCGCGCGATCGCGGTCCCGTCCGACATGACGGGCCGCAAGCGCCTGTATCTTTCACGTTCGGCGCTGCCGGAAAAGGCGGGCAGCATTCTGGCCGAGCGTCATCTGGAACAGCTGCTGGAGCGGCAGGGATTCGAGATCTATCATCCCCAGCAGCATTCCATCACCGAGCAATTCGCAACGTTCCGGGCCGCCAGACAGATCATCGGGCCGGACGGGTCCGCGTTTCATCTTGCAGGTTTCGTGACCGATCCCGGGCAATCTTTCACGATCATCAAACGCCGCAGCGCCCCCGATCATGCCAACATCGTCGATCAGCTTGTGGCGATGGGTGCGAAGGTGCAGGTGGTGGATGCGATCCGCGCGAACTGGATCCGACCGGGAAAGCGAAAGGCCGACGACAGAAGCTGGGCAGAGCTGGATTTCGCCGATCTCTTTGCCCGGTTGTCGGCTCTGGGCCTGCTGTCGGCCCCCGTGGACGCGTCCGATCTGGAGCTTCCGCCCATCGCGCAGGAAGTCGAACGGATCGGCCACGCCAACAAGGGCCGGATGACGCGGCTGGCGACCGGCTGAACGCTGGAAACCCTTCGCCCGTTGGCGATCGGGCAAGCGCGAACCAAGACGCCCGCCGCTTTCGCGACGGGCGTTCGGAACTTCGCCGCAAGGCGACAGGCTCAGCGGCGGATACCCAGACGCTTGATCAGATCGGCATAGCGCGATTCGTCCTTGCCCTTCAGATAGTCCAGCAGCTTGCGGCGCTGCGCGACCAGCTTCAGAAGGCCACGACGCGAGTGGTTGTCCTTCTTGTGCGTCTTGAAATGCTCGGTCAGGGTGGAAATGCGCGAGGTCAGGATCGCGACCTGCACCTCGGGCGATCCGGTATCGTCGGCCTTGGTGCCAAATTCCTTGATGACCTTGGCTTTTTCCTCGACAGTGATCGACATCGGGGTCTCCTTCTCAAAAGTTCGGGTTCATGGCGCAGGCCGGGATGTCGTCCAGCACAGGCCCGTGGAGGTCCGCCAGCGACGAAGCGCCAGCGAAGGCGCGCGTATAAAAGAGAATCGCGCCCTTGGAAAGCGGAAACCGTGTCCGCGTCAGGCCCGAATGGGGACGATGCCGATATCCTCGACCCGCAGGCCGCCAAGCTGCAACATCCGGGCGACGGCGTCGCCGTTGACATTGATCAGGGTCGTGCCGTCGTCGTGTTGCACCAACTGGATCTGGGCGCCTTGGGTCATGTCCTCGGGCAGATGCAGGATGATACGATCCTCGGTCCCGTCGAAATCGGCGATGGTCGGCAGATCGCCGTCCACCGGCTTCAGCACGAACTGGTCGGCGCCGGCATTTCCCTCGGCGAAATCGCCGGACCCCGGCATCAGCGTGTCTTCGCCGTCACCGCCGTGAATCCAGGCGGTTTCATCGTCGTCGCCACCGATCAGAAGATCGTTGCCGGTGCCACCATCCAGATCGTCCGAACCGCCGCCCGAGACCAGAACGTCGTCGCCGTCATTTCCCGACATCCAGTCATTGCCGGCGCCTCCGAACAGGCTGTCGCTGCCCGCACCACCCAGGATGGTGTCGTCGCCCTCGTCGCCCCAGATCAGGTCGTCGCCGCCCTGCCCGGCCAGCGAATCGTCGCCGGAGCCGCCGTGGATCTCGTCGTTGCCACCGGGGCCATAGGCGGCGTCACCCTGAATCCAGTCCTGGCCCGACCCGCCCCTGATCGTGTCGTCGCCCAGGCCGCCCCGCAAATCGTCGCTGCCGCCCAGGCCGTCGATGCTGTCGGCACCGTCGCCGCCCATCAGCGCATCGGCCCTGTCGGTCCCGATGATCGCGGCCAGGATCTGTTCCGGCGTCTCTTCGGCCGTGCCCGGATCGCCCGGATCGCCGGCAACCGCGCCGGTGCCGGCCGAAACGGCGGGATCTGCGCCAGCCTCGGGCGCAAGATCGGCGGGCAGGCTGCTGACATCGGAAATGAAGCCATCGGTTTCGGAACCGGCACTGTCGCCCTCGTCCGGCATGTCGGGCTGTGGCATGATCGGCGGCAGGGAATCGCCCGCCGCCTCGTCTTCGGGCAGATCGTCTTCGGGCATGTCATCCGCCTGCGTCTGCCCAAGCGGAGACAAGTCGATGCTCATCCCGGCGACCAGAAGCCCCATCAAACCTGCAAGCATAAGCATCGGCCGACACCTCGAAAAACCGCGCAAGGCGGACACACGCATGAAGTGTAGCCCAGATCACGCGGCAGGGAATCGTTTTCTTAAGAATACGTTAACGCCACGGCACCGGCATGACGCGATAGGCGACATAGAGCGGATGCCGCGGCGCGCCCGTGCCGGTCAGGCCCAGATGGCACAGATCGCGCGCCCGTTGCCGCAGGCGTGCCTCGACCGCGGGTCCGCGCCCCAGATGCGCGCCGTGCAGACCCCAGCCGCACAGCACCGTATCGGCCCAGTCGGCGGATCGTTCAAGGATCGCGTCATTGTCCGGACCGACAGGATCGAGGGCACGTTTCAGGTCGCGGGGATCGGTCGCGCGGAAGGCGAACAGGTTGGTCACGCGAAATGCCCCGAAGCCAAGCGCGCGGGCACGAACCTCGCAGCGGGCGACGGTGGGATCATTGCGGCGTTCGTCGGCGGTCGAGGGGTTCAGCAGCACCAGGGTCAGCCGCCTGCCCCTGCCCCACCGGCGCGTCAGCGCATAGCGATAGGCGCCGCATTCCGAAAACAGCGCCCGGGAATGCGTGTCCCGGTCACTGAAGGACCGTTCGATCACGGATGCCCCCTCGTGACTGCGCCCCCAGCCCGCGCGCACCGGATCCGGCAGGCGATGTCGGGCGGCTTGCCAAGAAAAAACCCGCCGGGGGCGGGTGATTTCGATTCCGTGGCGATCTGCCGGGACGCCCGGATCAAGGGCGCCGGTTCAGCCCTGACGAGCCTTGAACCGGCGGTTGGTCTTGTTGATCACGTAGACGCGGCCCTTGCGGCGCACGACCTGGCAGTCGCGGTGCCGGCTCTTGAGCGAGCGGAGCGAGTTGCGAACCTTCATCGGTCTTCTCCATCGTCGCGGCGCTGCTGAGCCGCCCTGGAAAACGAAATGCCCCCGGTTGCGGCCGGGGGCGGCGAAAAAATGGTGGGCGGTACTGGGATCGAACCAGTGGCCACTACGATGTCAACGTAGTGCTCTACCGCTGAGCTAACCGCCCGTGCTTCGGCACCCAGGCCCAACCCCCTCGGGATTCGGCCCGACCGCTTCGGTCCGCGTGTCTATATAGGCGGCTTTCGACGGATTCAAGGCCTATTGGCGCAACATTCTTCGGTCTATATTGGCAGGATCAAACAGAGCCCGGAACCAGCAATTGAGCCTGTCCGATCTGCCCTTTTCGCTTGTCAGGCCCGCACGCTGGGCCAGCGGCGTCATCATGGCCTCGCCTCATTCGGGCCGCGACTATCCCGAATGGTTTCTTGCGGGCACCAGATTGCCGATTCCCGTCCTGCGTTCGTCCGAGGATGCGTTCATGGACCGCCTGACCGCCTGCGCCAGCGATCATGGCGCGGTGACGCTGGCGGCCAAGGTGCCGCGCTGCATCGTCGATCTCAATCGCGGCGCCGACGAGATCGATCCGCTGGTCGTGCGCGGCGTGCCCCGGCACCCGCTGAACCAGCGCACATTGGCCGGTCTGGGGGTGATTCCGCGTGTCGTGTCGCAGGGCCGCACGATCCACGACCGCCCGATCGACCGGGCCGAGGCCGAGCGCCGCATCGCCGCCTGCTGGCGGCCCTATCATGCCATGCTGGCCGGGCTGATCGCCGAGGCGCGGACGACCTTCGGGCAGGCGATCCTGATCGACATGCATTCCATGCCGCATGACGCGCTGAGCCACCTTCAGGGCCCGCGGCCCGACATGGTGCTGGGAAATCGCCACGGGCTGTCGGCCTCGGCCCGCGTCTCGGATATCGTCGCCGCCGCCTTCGAGGCCGAGGGTTGGCGCATCCGCCGCAATTCCCCCTTCTCGGGGGCCTATATCTGCTCGGCCTATGGTCGGCCCGGCCGGAACGTCCATGTCGTCCAGATCGAGATCGATCGAGCGCTGTACATGGACGAGAAGTCCCTGACGCCGCTGCCTGATTTCGACCGCTTTGCCGAAAGACTGGGCAGGGTGATCCGCAAGCTGGCCGTGATCGACGACGCGGACGGAACCGGCGCGCGGATCGCGGCCGAATAGGGGGGATGGGGATGGACAATCTGCCGCAGGCGCTGAGCGATCTTCCGGGACGCAACCTGGCGCTGATCGTGCTGGCGCTGGTGATCCTGCTGGCCGTCAGCGCGGCCGTCAGGATCGTGCCGCAATCCGAGAAATTCGTGGTCGAACGGTTTGGCAGGCTGCGCTCGGTCCTGGGGCCGGGGATCAACATCATCATGCCGTTTCTGGACCGGGTGGCGCACAGGATCTCGATCCTGGAACGGCAATTGCCCACCAGCAGGCAGGATGCCATCACCGCGGACAACGTTCTGGTCGAGGTCGAGACTTCGGTCTTCTACCGCATCATCGAACCCGAAAAGACCGTCTACCGCATCCGCGACATCGATGCTGCCATCGCCACCACGGTCACGGGTATCGTCCGCTCCGAGATCGGCACCATGGAACTGGATCAGGTCCAGTCGAACCGCGCCCAACTGATCGAACGAATTCGCGATTCGCTGGCCAATGTCGTCGATGATTGGGGGATCGAAGTGACGCGGGCCGAGATCCTGGACGTCAATCTGGACGACGCGACCCGCGCCGCGATGCTGCAACAATTGAATGCGGAACGCGCCCGCCGCGCGCAGGTGACCGAGGCCGAAGGCAAACGCCGGGCGGTCGAACTGGCCGCCGACGGCGCGCTTTATGCGGCCGAGCAACAGGCCAAGGCGCGCCGCGTCATGGCCGACGCCGAAGCCTATGCGACCTCGATCATCGCCGAGGCGATTTCCAGCAAGGGGCTGGAGGCCGCGCAATATCAGGTGGCGATGAAGCAGGTCGAGGCTTTGGTGCAGGTCGGACAGGGCAGCGGCAAGCAGGTGGTCCTGTTGCCGGCGGCGGCGCTGGATGCGTTCAAGGATGCCTTCAGCCAGCTTCGGGGACATTCGTCTTGAGCTGGCTGAACGGATGGCTGTGGCTGATCGCGGCGCTGGCTCTGGCGGCGCTGGAACTGTTCGCGCCGGGCTGGGTGTTCATGGGGCTTGCGGCCTCGGTCGGGCTGATGGGGATCCTGCTGTTGACCGGGTTGTGGGGGGCCGGTCTGGCGGTGACGCTGGTGGTGACGGCGATCCTGTCGGGCGTGATCTGGCTGATCCTGCGCCGGGTCGCCGGGAGCAATCGGGGTCAGGTCCGCCGGTGGGATCGAGACATCAACGAATGACGGCGCGGGGGGCCGCGTCCCACGGGTATTTGGGCAACGAAGAAGCGCCGTTTCACGGTGCGAAACTGCTGCTGATGGAGAGCAGGCGGTTGCTGACCTGCCTGCGCGACGATTTCGCCCATATCCCCTTCCCAGCGCATTGGGATCTGCCCGGCGGCGGCCGCGAGGGTGCCGAGCGGCCGGTGGATTGCGCCTTGCGCGAATTGTTCGAGGAGTTCGGGCTGCGCCTGGCGTCAGAACGCCTGTCGGCGCATGTCTTCCGATCGCATCAGCGCCCCGACATGGTGTCATGGCTGTTCGCCGGGCGGCTGGTGCCGGCCGAGATCGAGGCGATCCGCTTCGGCGACGAGGGCCAGGAATGGCGGATGATGTCGGTCGCGGAATTCCTGACCCATCCGCGCGCCGTGCCGCATGTCCAGGACTGGATCATGGCCGCGCTGAGATAGCGCGCCCGGCAGAGAGGACAGATCCGGATCGAGAACCGAAAAAGGGCCGCGAAAGGTTTTCGCGGCCCTCTTCTTCAATGCAAGGTTGCGTCGGGCTTCGGACCTTCGCCCACAGCGCCCAGCTTCGGGCCGGCGCGGCCGACGCGGTTGCCGACGATCAGCCCCTCATCGCCCGCGCCGACATGCACCGTCTGGCCGTCCAGCACCTCGCCCGACAGCAGCAGTTCCGCCAGCGGATCCTGCAAGGCCCGCTGGATCACCCTTTTCAGCGGGCGGGCGCCGAAGACCGGATCATAGCCCTGATCGGCCAGCCATTGCCGTGCGTCCTGATCCAGATCCAGCGTGATCTTGCGCTGCGCCAGGCGATGTTCCAGCCGCATCAGCTGGATGCTGACGATGCCGTCCATGTTTGCCCGCGACAGGCGGCGGAAGATGATGATCTCGTCCAGACGGTTCAGGAATTCGGGGCGGAAATGACCCCGCACGGCCTCCATCACCTGATGGCGGGCATCGGTCGAATCCGCCTCCTCGGGCAGATGCGACAGCGCCTGGGAACCGAGATTCGAGGTCAGGATGATCAGCGTCTGCTTGAAATCCACGCGCCGCCCCTGCCCATCGGTCAGCACGCCGTCGTCCAGCACCTGCAACAGCACGTTGAAGACGTCGGGATGCGCCTTTTCGACCTCGTCGAACAGGATCACCTGATAGGGCCTGCGCCGCACGGCCTCGGTCAGCACGCCGCCCTCGTCATAGCCGACATAGCCCGGAGGTGCGCCGATCAGCCGCGCCACGGAATGTTTTTCCATGAATTCGGACATGTCGATGCGGACCATCGCGGAATCATCGTCGAACATGTATTCGGCCAGGGCCTTGGTCAGTTCGGTCTTGCCGACACCGGTGGGACCCAGGAACAGAAAGCTGCCCAGCGGACGGTTCTCGTCGTTCAGACCGGCGCGGGCGCGGCGCACGGCGTTGCTGACGGCGGTCACGGCCTCGGACTGGCCGATCACGCGGCGACCGATCTCGTCTTCCATCTTCATCAGCTTGTCGCGTTCGCCTTCCAGCATCTTGCTGGTCGGGATGCCGGTCCAGCGTTCGACGACCTCGGCGATCTGTTCGGGGCGCACGGCCTCTTCGACCATGGGCCCGTCGGCTTCGGCTTCATCCGTCTGCGAAAGCTGCTTTTCCAGCCCCGGAATGACGCCATAGGACAATTCGCCCGCCCGCGCCAGATTGCCCTCGCGCTTGGCCTGATCCAGTTCGGCGCGCGCCCGGTCAAGCTGTTCCTTGAGGTTGCGCGAGCCCTCCAGCCGGTCGCGTTCGGCCTGCCAGCGGGCGGTCATCTCGGCGCTGCGTTCCTGCAGGTCGGACAGATCCTTTTCCAGCCGCTCCAGCCGGTCCTGGCTGGCCGCGTCGTCCTCTTTCTTCAGGGCCTCGGCCTCGATCTGCATCTGCAGGATCTGGCGATCCAGCGCGTCCAGTTCCTCGGGCTTGCTGTCCACCTCCATCCGCAGCCGCGAGGCGGCCTCATCGACCAGATCGATGGCCTTGTCGGGCAGGAAGCGGTCGGTGATGTAGCGGTTGGAAAGCTGCGCGGCGGCGACCAGCGCGGCATCGGAAATGCGCACGCCGTGATGCAGTTCGTATTTTTCCTTGATGCCGCGCAGGATGCTGATCGTGTCCTCGACCGTCGGTTCCTCGACCATCACCGGCTGGAAGCGACGGGCCAGGGCCGCGTCCTTTTCGATATACTTGCGGTATTCGTCCAGCGTCGTGGCGCCTATGCAATGCAGTTCGCCCCGCGCCAGCGCGGGCTTGATCAGGTTCGCGGCATCCATCGCGCCGTCGGTCTTGCCGGCGCCGACCAGCACGTGCATCTCGTCGATGAACAGGATGATCTCGCCCGCGGCGGCCTCGATTTCCTTCAGGATCGCCTTCAGCCGCTCCTCGAATTCGCCGCGATACTTCGCCCCGGCGATCAGCGCGCCCATGTCCAGCGCCATCAGCTTCTTGTCGCGCAGGCTTTCGGGCACGTCGCCGTCGATGATGCGCAGCGCCAGACCTTCCGCGATGGCGGTCTTGCCGACGCCGGGTTCGCCGATCAACACCGGATTGTTCTTGGTGCGGCGCGACAGAACCTGCATCGCGCGCCGAATTTCCTCGTCCCGGCCGATGATCGGGTCGATCTTGCCGTCGCGCGCGGCCTGGGTCAGATCGCGGGCGTATTTCTCCAACGCCTCATAGCTGTCTTCGGCGCTGGCACTGTCGGCCGTGCGCCCCTTGCGGATGTCGTTGATCGCTGCGTTGAGGTTCTGCGCCTTGACCGATCCGGCCTCCAGCGCGTCCTTGGCGTTGGTGTTCACCATCGCCAGCGCCATCAGGATCCGTTCGGCGGGCACGAAGCTGTCACCCGCCTTCTTGGCGACCTTTTCGGCCTCGTCCAGCACGCGCACCATCGAGGGATCGACATAGACCTGGCTGTTGCCGCCCGAGACCTTGGGCAGCTTCGCGACGGCCTGATCGACGGCCTGCTGCACGCGCTTGGCATCGCCGCCCGACCGGGTGATCAGGTTGGACGCCAGACCCTGATCGTCATCCATCAACGCCTTCAGAAGATGTTCGGGGACGACCCGCTGGTTTTCCTCGCGGATCGCGATGGTCTGGGCGGCTTGCAGGAAGCCGCGCGACCGTTCCGTGAACTTTTCCATGTTCATCGGCAATTCTCCTTTTTCATCAGCCCCCGCGTCGCGGACGCCCTGTCGCGGCGCGTCCCGGTCCGGGTCATGGCTTGGGAAATGGGCACCGGCTTTCGTGCTTTCAAGCCGCGAGAAACCGTGTATAAGGCGGCCGTTTGCGAAAAATCGGGGGCGATGATGGACGACCGGCTGATCGTGGCGCTGGATGTGCCGAACGCGGTGGCGGGACTGGATCTGGCACAGAAGCTTGGCGATTCGGTCGGCTTCTACAAGATCGGGCTGGGGATGCTGACCGGCGGCGGACTGGCCCTGGCCAACGAGCTGAAGGCCGAACATGGCAAGCGCATCTTTCTGGACATGAAGCTGTTCGACATCGGCGCCACGATCGAGGCCGCCGTGCGCGGGCTGGCGCAGTTCGATCTGGATTTCCTGACCGTCCACGGCGACCCGCATGTCATCCGCGCGGCCAAGGAAGGCGCGGGCGGATCGAACATGAAGATCCTGGGCGTGACCATCCTGACCTCGCTGGAACGTGCCGATCTGGATGCCGGGATGATCCGTCCAGGCGATCTGGCCCAGATTACCGTGGAACGTGCCGCCCGCGCCTTCGAGGCCGGCGCCGACGGCATCATCTGTTCCCCGCGCGAGGCGGCGGCGATCCGGGCGCTGCCCGGTTCGGGGCTGATCGTGACGCCCGGGGTGCGCCCGGCAGGTGGCGATCCGGGCGACCAGAGACGGGTCGAGACGCCGGCCACCGCCATTGCGGCGGGCGCCGATCACATCGTCGTCGGCCGACCGGTCTGGAAAGCCGCCAATCCCCGCGCCGCCGCCGAAGCCATCCTTGCAGAGATCTCATCGCCGCAGGCGCAACGTCCGGCGCAATGAGAAAACACGCAACACGTTGACCCAAGGCTAAGCGCGCGGCAGATTCCGCCCTTTCCAGGCGGAGGCGATCATGGGCGACAAACAGGGTATCATCCAGAAGGCCGAGAACGATCTGGTCCTGTCCTTCCTGGCGGTGCGCCGCGCCATCGGTCTGCTGGGCTTCTTCCTTCCGGTGGTGCTGATCCTGTGGGGGCTGGCGGCGCCCGCGGGACTCTTTCGCAGCATTTCGGCGGCCTATTATTCGCCCATGCGCGAGATTTTCGTGGGCACGCTGATCGCCCAGGCGGTGTTTCTGTGGAGCTACGAGGGCTATCGCCCCCGCGGGTCCGAGATCGTCAGCGACAAGGCGACGGCGCGGGTGGCGGCCGTCTCGGCCGCGCTGATCGCGCTGGCGCCGACCAGCCCACAGGGCTTGGGCATCGCGCCCGATTCCCTGCCCGATTGCACGCTTCTGCAATGCCGGCTGGGGGTCGGGCTGACGGGCGGAATCCATCTGGTTGCGGCGGCGCTGTATTTCGCGGCGCTGGCGGTCACCTGCCTCGTGCTGTTCCGGCGCGGCGCGGCAGACAGCATGGAAAAACGCGCGTCGAACCGCATCTATCTGATCTGCGGCTGGCTGATCGTGATCGGCATCGGCCTGATCGGCGTTCTGTTCGCCACAGGCTGGGATGCCCGGCTGGCGGCGCTGCGCCCGGTCTTCTGGCTGGAAACGCTGGCCACCTTCGCCTTCGCGACAAGCTGGCTGGTCAAGGGCGACGCCCTGCGCCCGCTGGTCCGGGGCGTCGCCGCGCTGCGCTGATCATTCGGGGGCGGGCATCGCGGCCAGGAACCGCTTGACCAGCAATGCCGAATTTTCCGAGGCCAGCGACATGAAGATGCCCATCTCGTTGGCGCCTTCGCCGCCTCCGGCCAGATCGGACAGCGACCGGAAGGCGATGAAGGGCACCTGATTGGCCCAGGCGACCTGCGCCACGGCCGCCGATTCCATGTCCACCACCTGCGCGTCGAAGGTTTCAAAGATCCATTCGCGCAGGCCCGCATTGTCCACAAAGGCCGAACCCGAGACGCCGTTCCCGCCGACGCGGATCTGCGGCGTCCTGTCCAGACAGGCATTCTCGGCGTTGCAATCGGCCAGTTCGGTGCTGTCGGCAACACCGCGCGCTGTCTGCAAGAGAATTTCGTCCACCGGAAACCAGAACCGGCTTTCAGGCTGACCCCGGTCCGAGGCGACCGTGGTCTCGCTGGTAAAGATCATGCCGTAATTCGGAAACGGCGAATCCAGAAACGGCGGAACCGCAAAGCCTCCATCCGTCTCGCGCGCCATGATGCTTTCCAGATAGGATCCCCACTGGCCGGCCACCACCACATCGCCGATATTCAGCGACGGATCGACCCCGCCCGCGATTCCGGAAAAGACGATGGCGTCGATCTGGAACCGGTCCAGCGCCAGTTGCGTCGTCATCGCCGCATTGACCATCGACACGCCCGACAGGAACAGCACGACCGGCTGGCCCGACAGCGTGCCGGTGACGAATTCGGTGCCGTTGACGATCTGTGTCTCGGCGCCTTCCAGATCGGCCTGGAGACTGACCCACTCCGGCGGAAAGGCGGACATCACGGCGATGCGGCCGGTCCCGGCCAGGGCGGGCAGAGGCAGGGCAAGAAGTGCCGCGAGGCTCAGGCGGGACAGCGTCATGGATTCTCCTTCGCGATGTCTGGCCCCCGTCATAGACCGATCCGGCGGCTCGGGCCAGCGCGGCGCGACTGTCGCGGCGTCACGGTTGCCGCCTGCCCGGGGTCGCGCCATCCTTGCCCAAATTCACGGAGGAACCCATGCTGCCACCGATCCTGCAGAACCTGCGCATTCCCGTCGTCGCAGCGCCGATGTTCATCGTCTCGGGACCGGACCTGGTCATCGCGCAGTGCAAGGCCGGGATCGTCGGCAGCTTTCCGGCCCTGAACGCGCGAGAGAAGGATGGCCAGCCCGCGCTGCTGGACGCCTGGCTGACCCGCATATCCGAGGAACTGGACCGCCATAACCAGGCCAATCCCGACCGCCCCGCAGCGCCATTTGCGGTGAACCAGATCGTCCATCGCAGCAATGCGCGGCTGGAACGCGACATCGAGATCTGCCACCGCCACAAGGTGCCGATCTGGATCACCTCGCTGGGCGCGCGACCCGAGGTGAACGCCGCTGCCCATGATTGCGGCGGCATCGCGCTGCATGACGTGATCAACGACAGATTCGCGCGCAAGGCCATCGACAAGGGCGCGGACGGGCTGATCGCCGTCGCGGCGGGGGCGGGCGGTCATGCCGGGTTGCAATCGCCTTTCGCGCTGGTGCAGGAAATCCGCGACTGGTTCGACGGACCGCTGCTGCTGTCGGGGGCGATCGCGACCGGCCGGGCGGTTCTGTCGGCGCAGGCGATGGGCGCCGATCTGGCCTATATCGGCAGCCCCTTCATCGCCACCGACGAGGCCAATGCCCCGCCCGAATACAAGCGGATGATCGTCGAAAGCAACGCGATGGACATCGTGACCTCGTCGCTGTTCACCGGCGTTTCGGGGAATTACCTGGCCCCCTCGATCCGCGCCGCGGGACTTGATCCCGACAATCTGGGCAGCGCCGATGCGAGGGCGATGAATTTCGGCGACAATGCCGCCAAGGCCAAGGCATGGAGCCAGATCTGGGGATCGGGCCAAGGCATCGGCGCCGTGCGCGACGTCCTGCCGGCCGGCCAGCGCATCGAGATGCTGGCCCGCGACCATGCCGAGGCAAAGCGCATGCTCTGCGCCGCGTGACCTTTGCGGACCGCCCGGTCCACCCCATATAGGGAACCGAACAGGATTCGCGGAGGACCGACGTGGAATATCGCAAATCGCAGGATGCGATCGACCGGCTGAACCCGGAACAGTTCCGGGTGACCCAGAAAAACGGCACCGAACGCGCCTTTACCGGCGAATATGACCATCATTTCGAACCCGGCATCTATGTCGATGTCGTCACGGGCGAGCCGCTTTTCGCCTCGGCCGCGAAATACAATTCCGGCTGCGGCTGGCCCGCTTTCACCAAACCCATCGACGCGAATGTCACCGAACATCGCGACGTGACCTTCGGCATGGAACGGGTCGAGGTCCGGTCGAAACACGGCGACAGCCATCTGGGACATGTCTTTCCCGACGGCCCGCGCGAGTCCGGGGGCCTGCGCTATTGCATCAATTCGGCCGCCCTGCGCTTTGTGCCCAGGGACCGGATGGAGGCCGAGGGTTATGGCGCCTACCTTGATCAGGCAGAGGAGGCCTGAGATGACCGAGCGCGCGACACTGGCGGGTGGCTGTTTCTGGGGCATGCAGGATCTGATCCGGCGCCTGCCGGGCGTGATCAGCACCCGCACGGGCTATACCGGCGGCGAGGTTCCGAACGCGACCTATCGCAACCACGGCAATCATGCCGAGGCGATCGAGATCGATTTCGACCCCGAGATCATCAGCTATCGCCGGCTGCTGGAATTCTTCTTCCAGATCCACGATCCGACCACGCCGAACCGGCAGGGCAACGATATCGGCCCCAGCTATCGCTCGGCGATCTACTACGCGGATGCGGTTCAGAAGCGCGAGGCCGAGGACACGATCGCCGATGTCGAGGCCTCGGGTCTGTGGCCGGGCAAGGTCGTGACGGAAATCGAACCGGTCGGGGATTTCTGGCAGGCCGAGCCCGAACATCAGGATTATCTGGAACGCTTTCCCAACGGCTATACCTGCCATTTCCCGCGCCCGAACTGGGTGCTGCCGAGACGAAGCGCCGCCGAATAGGCGGCGCGATTTGACGGTCGCGGCGTGCCGCAAGGGCGTCTTTGCAGAATTGGCCGCGAAACCGGCAGGCAGGGCGTCGCGAAGACAAGCTTCGCGGCGCTGTTTTTTGCGTCCCGCGATGGCGCCGCCGTCGGGGCGCTGTGCCTGCCGCCAGGTCGCACGGCGGCGCGCGCAGACCCGTTCGCGGGCAAGGGCAGGCATCAATCCCGCGGCGGCCTGACCCGGAACACCGCGCAATAGAGCGCCGGCACGAAGACCAGCGTCACCAGCGTGCCGGCGATGATGCCGCCCATCATCGCATAGGCCATCGGTCCCCAGAACACCTGTCGCGCAATCGGAATGAGCGCCAGCGACGCCGCCGCCGCCGTCAGCAGGATCGGCCGGGCGCGGCTGTCCGAGGCCTCGAACACCGCATCCCATTGCGAGCGGCCGCGATGCAGCAATTCCTGGATTTCGTGGACCAGGATCACCGAGTTGCGGATCAGGATGCCGACCAGCGCCAGGATCCCCAGGATCGCCACGAAACCCATCGGCACCCGGAACGGCACCAGCACCGCAACCACCCCGATCAGACCCAAGGGTGCCGCCGCGAAGACGATCAGCGAAAGCCGGAAGCTTTGCATCTGCATCATCACCAGCACCGCGATGATCAGCAGCATGACCGGCACCACCGCGGCGATGGGCGCCTGACTGTCGCCCGAGCTTTCGACGGTTCCGCCGACGGCGATGTCGATTGTTGGCGGCAGGCCGGCCGCGTAATCCGCGATCCGGCCGGCCAGGGCCTCGACCAGGGTCGCGGGCTGATCCTTGCCGTTGATCGCCGCCTTGACGGTGATCGTTGGCAGGCCGTTGCGCTGCTGGATCAGCGGCTGTTCGGTGTCGAAATCAAGACTGACCAGGGCCGTAAGCGGCAGGTTCCGGCCGGTGCCGTTCAGCAATTGCAGATTGCGGATCGAATTGATGGAATTGCGGTCGGCTTCGTTTCCGCGCGCGATCACATCGACGAGAAAGATCCCGTCGCGCAACTGGGTGACGGTCTTGCCGGAAAACACCGCCGACAGCGACGAGGAAATATCCTGACTGGTCACGCCCAGACGCCGCGCCTGTTCCTGATCGACCTCCAGCCGGACGACCCGCGCAGGCTCGTTCCAGTCCAGCGCGATATCGCGCAGGCGCGGCTCGGTCGCCATCACGGTGGCCAGCCCACGCGCGGCATCGCGCACCGAATCGACATCGGCACCGCTGACGCGATATTGCACCGGCTTGCCGACCGGCGGCCCGATTTCGAGGTTCTTCACATAGATGTCGACACCGGCGAATTCCTCGGCGGCCAGCCGGTTCAGCCGCGCCTTGACCCGGTCGCGGGCGGCCAGGTCGGGGGTCTGGATCACGATCTGGCCCATATGCGGTCCCGGCGTCGGCACGTCCATCGACAGCACGAAACGCGGCGCCCCCCGGCCGATGTAAGATGTCCAGAACGACACGTCCTGATCGCCTTCCAGCGTCGCTTCCAGCCGGTCCATGTCGGCGATGGTCTTGGTGATCGAGGCGTTCTGGCGTTCGGTCACGTCCACCAGAACCTCGGTCCGGTCCGAGGTCGGAAAGAATTGCTGCTCGACGAAGCGCATTCCGAAGACCGATACCGCGAACAGCGCCAGCGTGATCGCGATGGTCAGCCAGCGGAACCGCATCGCCAGCCGCAACAGCACGTGAAAGCCGCGCCGCAGCCGACCGGGCCGGGCGTCGTGGCGGGCGATCCGGGTGGTCAGGAAGGTGACGCCCAGAAGCGGCGCGAACAGCACCGCCACGATCCACGAGACGACCAGCGACACCGCGATCACCACGAACAGCGAGAAGGTAAACTCGCCGGCGGCTGAATCGTTCAGTCCTATGGGAATGAAACCGGCCACCGTCACCAGCGTCCCGGTCAGCATCGGAAAGGCGATCGACGTCCAGGCATAGCTTGCCGCCTTTTCCAGCGATTCTCCGATTTCCAGCCGCGAGATCATCGTTTCGATGGCGATCATGGCATCGTCCACCAGCAGGCCAAGCGCGATGATCAGCGCGCCCAGCGAAATCCGCTGAAGCGTGATTCCATAAATCTCCAGGATCACGAAGGTGATTGCCAGAACCAGCGGGATCGTCATCGTCACGACGAAACCGGCACGGAAGCCCAGGCTGATGAAACTGACGATCAGAACGATGAACACCGCTTCGGCCAGGGCCTTGACGAAGTGACCGACCGCCTGGTCGACGACCAGGGGCTGGTCGGCGACCTTGGCCATCTCGATTCCGATCGGCAGGTCGGCCGCGACGCGATCCATCAGCGCATCCAGCTCCTTGCCGAATTCAAGGATGTTCTGGCCCTCGCGCATCCCGATCTGCAAGCCGATGGCGGGCTTGCCACGATAGCGGAACAGGGTCAGGGGCGGGTCCTCGTAGCCCCGCGTCACCGTCGCCACATCGGCGACGTTGAAGAACCGCTCGCCCACGCGCAGGTTCACCGCACCGATCGCCGAGGCGTCGTCGAACTGCCCGCCCACGCGGACCAGCACCCGCTCGGGCCCGGCCTCGATCACGCCCGAGGGCACGATGGCGTTCTGCGTGGCCAGAGAATTCAGCACCTGCTGCTGGCTCAGGCCCATCGCGGCCAGCCGCGCGGTCGAGAATTCCAGAAAGATCTGTTCGTCCTGCTCGCCCAGAAGATCGACCTTGCCCGAGGCATCCAGCGCGGCGACCTGCCTGCGGATCGCCTCGACCCGGTCGCGCATCTCGCGCGGGCTGAAACCGTCGGCGGTAAAGGCATAGATGTTGCCATAGACATCGCCGAAATCGTCGTTGAACTGGAACCCCGCGAATTCATCGGGAAAATCGGCGCGGATATCGGACATCATCCGCCGCACCTGCTGCCAGATTTCGGGAACGGCGGGTCCGCGCGTCGTCGGCAGCAGTTCCACATAGACGACCGATTGTCCCGGCGTCGTGACCGAGCGGGTAAAATCCAGCGCGTCCAGTTCCTCCAGCTTCTTCTCGATCCGCGTGGTGACCTGATCGCGCGTCTCCTCGATCGAGGCGCCGGGCAGGGCGGCCCCGACCACCATGGTCTTGATGGTGAAATTCGGATCTTCCTCGCGACCCAGGGCAAGATAGCTGAGCGTGCCCGCCAGCATGGAAACGATCAGCAGGAACCAGACGAAGCTGCGGTGATGCAGCGCCCAGTCGGACAGATTGAAGCGGTTCACGGATCGACCCTCCGCCCCACGGCCTGACCATCGCTCAGCGACCGCACGCCGCGGATCACGATTTCATCGCCAAGATTCAGACCGCCGGTGACCAGCACCCGCCCCATCAGCGTGGCGCCGGTCCCGATCGCCACCGCCTCGACGCGACCGGGCCCGGACGGGCCCTTCCCATCCTCGCGGATCACGCGCCAGACATGGGGACTGGCGTCGCGGTCGAAGACGGCCTGTTCGGGGATGGTCAGCGCCGGATCGCGCGCGCTGCCCAGCCGCGCCCGGATCAGCGCGCCCAGCCGCAGCGTCGTGTCCGGCGGCAGCGTCAGATACAGCCTGCGCGTTCGCGTCGCGGTATCGGCCAGCGGGTCGATGCGGTTCAGGATCGCCGGCACCTCGCTGCCGGGATCGCCGCGCTGCCAGATGGTGAAGACGGCATCGGGCGGCAACCCGGCCAGCGCCGGTTCCGGCAGGTCGATGACCGCCTCTCGTTCGTCTTCGGCCGAAAGCCTCAGGATCGGCTTGCCGGCATTGACCACCGCGCCCTGGGTTTCGAAAACGGCGCTGACCACGCCGTCGAAGGGCGCTTTCATGGTCGCGTAGCCTTCGGTATTCTCGGCCTGCGCCAGTTCCGAGCGGGCCTGTTCGACGGCCGCGCCCGCGGCGGCGGCGGCGCGTTCGGCCTGTTCAAGCTGCGCCGCCGAGGCGACGTTGCGCCGGGCCAGCGCACGGGTCCGGTCCAGCGTTGTCAGGGCCGTCCGCTGCTGCACCTCGGCGGCATCCAGCTGCGCCCGCGCGGCGCGGGTATTGGCGGCCAGATCCTCGGTCGCAAGCTCGGCCAGAATCTCGCCCTTGCGGACCCGGTCGCCCAGATCGACGCGACGGGCCGTCATGCGGCCCAGCGTCTGGAAGGCCATGTCGACCTGATTGCGCGAGGCGATCACGCCGGGCACCCAGCGCGATGATTCGCCGCTGTCCTCGACGATTTCGGTGACGACCGGACGCGGGGCCGCGGGTTCGCTGACCGCCTTGCCAAAGGCCAGCCAGCCCGGCAGTTGCAAGGCCTGAAGCGGACCGGCCGTCATCAGCAGCACCGCCAGAATCGTGGCGGCGTGCCTCATCGGACGACCTCGGCCGCCATGACCGCCCGGCCGGGATACAGCAATTGCGATCCCGCGCCGACGACCACCTGCCCCGGCGTCAGCCCATCCGCGACATAGACCGCCCGGTCGGTGAAGCTGCCGATGGTGACATCGGTCAGGGCGACGCGGCCGTCCTGACCCACCACCCAGACGGCGGCGCCGCCATTGTCGCGCATCAGCGCGGTCCAGGGGACGACGATGCCTGCGGCCCCCTCGATCGTCAGGTCGCCGCGCACCGCCGCGCCCAGCAGCGCGGTCTCGCCCGGCATGTCCTCGATCCGGGCGCGCAGGGTGACGGTGCCCGAGGCCGGATCGACCAGCGGCGCGATCTCGCTGACGATGCCGGTCATGGCCGGACGTTCGACATCCAGCGCGCGCAGGCGCACCGGTCGGCCCATGGCCTCGCGCAACATCGGTTGATCCGCGACGCCGAATACCGCTTCCATCCCGTCCAGCGCGGCCAGAGACAGGACCGGCTGCGCCACGCCGACGATCTGCCCCGGAGCCAGGTCGCGTTGGGTCACGACGGCATCGTCCGGCGCCAGAAGCTGCGTATCCTCGACCGCCCGGCGCGCCTGCTCGACCCGGCTTTGCGCGCTTTCGACCATTCCTTCCGCCTCGGACAGGGCCTGCACCGCCGAATCGCGCGCCGCACGGGTGCCGACACCGCGCGACAGCATGGCCGCCGCACGGTCGCTGGCCTGTTGCGCCTGCGCGCGCCCGGCCTCGGCCGAGGCCAGGCCAGCCTGGGCCAGTTTCAGCGCCTGATCCTGCTGCGCCGAATCAAGCCGCGCCAGAACCTCTCCCCTGGTCACGCGGTCACCCTCGCGCACCAGGACCTCGACCACGCGCCCGGCCTGACGAAAACCCAGATCGACACTGTTTCGCGCCTCGATCGTGCCCGACAGGCGCATGTCCAGCATCAGCGTCTGTTCTTCTGCCGTGACGAATTCGACCCGCAAGGCCGGATCCTCGGCGATGGCCGGCTGGGCTGACAGGATTATTCCCATAAGCGGCAGATATCGCGATGAAATCATTCTTGTCACCAGAAATGTGCCCGCCTTTTGCGTGATCGTCGCGCGACCTCGGGAAGTTCGTCTCAGGTGACGGCAGCTTTTCTCATGAACTGCGCCTTTTTCCAGCCTTCATCGCGCAGGATCCGGGCTAACGTTGCGGCAGCGCGCGACACGTCGTCGCGATCGTTGTAGAGCGGCGCGAAACCGAAGCGCATCACGTCCGGCGCGCGAAAATCCCCGATCACCCCTTCGGCGATCAGCGCCTGCATCACCGCATGGCCCTGGCGATGCCGGAACCCGACCTGAGAGCCGCGCCGTTCCGGGTCGCGCGGGGAATTCAGCAGCAGATCGGGGCAACTTGCCTCGACCTCGGCGATGAAGGCCCCGGTCAGATCGACCGATTTCGCGCGCAGATGGTCCATCGAAACCTCGTCCCAGACATCCAGCGCCGCCTCCAGCGCGGCCATCGCGATGACCGGCGGCGTGCCGACCCGCATCCGCTCGATCCCCGGGGCGGGGGCGTAGTCGGGCGTGAAGGCAAAGGGCGCCTCGTGCCCCATCCAGCCCTGCAGGATCGGCCGCGCGACATCTGCATGGCGCGGATTGACCCAGATGAAGGCCGGAGCGCCCGGCCCGCCATTCAGATACTTGTAGGTGCAGCCCACGGCGAAATCCGCCTCTGAGCCGGTCAGGTCCACATCGACCGCGCCGGCGGAATGGGCCAGATCCCAGATCGTCAGCGCCCCGGCCCGATGCGCCCGCGCCGTCAGCGCCGCCATGTCGTGCCGGCGCCCCGTGCGGTAATCGACCTCGGTCAGCATCAGCACCGCCAGGTCGTCGCCGATCGCATCGGCCACGCTCTCGGGCGCGACCACGCGCAACCTGGCACCCATCGCGGTGGCCAGGCCCTGCGCGACATACAGATCGGACGGAAAATTGCCGCTGTCGGACAGGATCACCCGCTGTTCGGGCCGCAGGGCCAGGGCCGCGCTCAGCGCCTGAAACACCTTGATCGACAGCGTGTCACCCATCACCACCTCGCCCGGCCCGGCGCCGATCAGCCGCGCGATCCGGTTCCCGACGCGTTGGGGCTGTTCATACCAGCCCGCCTTGTTCCAGCCCGTGATCAGCATGTCCGACCATTCATCGGCCATCATCGCCGCCACCCGCTGCTGCGCCGCCCGCGGCATCGGCCCCAGCGAATTGCCGTCCAGATAGGTCACACCGGAGGGCAGGTGGAAGGCGCGTTTCGTTCGGCTGAAATCGGTCATGCGCGTCTCCCTGCTCTTGACCCAAGGCTACCAGCCGCGTGACCTGCGCGGAAGAGGAGCACCGCCATGCTGTATCGGATCACCGACTGGGACGACGCCTACGCCAATGCCCGCCATATTCCCGACGGCGAGGCATGGCCCGCCCGCTGGGCCGAGGCGGCGGCAGCCTTCCGCCAACGCCACATGCCGCAGCCCCTTGGCCAGGGGCATCTGTTCAGGCCGGACGGGGATGTGCAAGGACTGGTGGTCTTCGTTCATGGCGGCTACTGGATGCGGTTCGACCCTTCCTTGTGGTCGCATCTGGCGGCGGGTCCGCTGGCCCATGGCTGGGCGGTCGCCCTGCCCGCCTATACCTTGGCCCCAGCCGCCCGCATCCCCGGGATCACGCAAGAGGTCGCCCGAACGATCGCCCAGGCCGCCGCCGCGATCGCGGGCCCGATCGCGCTGACCGGCCATTCCGCCGGCGGCCATCTTGCCGCGCGGATGATCTGCGACGACGGCACCCTGCCCGCGCCGCTGGCCGCGCGCGTCTCGGCCTGTGTGCCGATCTCGGGGCTGTTTGACCTGCGCCCGCTGATGCGCACCAGGTTGAACGACACGTTGCGGCTCGACCCGGCCGAGGCCGCCGCCGAAAGCCCGGCCTTGCTGACGCCCCGCGCGGATATCCCGGTCACGGCCTGGGTTGGCGGCGCCGAACGGCCGGAATTCCTACGTCAGGCGCGCCTTCTGGCCGATATCTGGGCGGGCCTGGGGGCGGCCACGCAATGCGTGATCGCGCCCGGCCGTCACCATTTCGATGTGATAGAATCGCTGGCATGCCCCGACAGCGCGATGACGCGGGCGCTGCTCAGCCGTTGAAACTCGCAGGATCGGGGCCAGTTCGCCGCCCCGTGTCCAGGGCATCGATGGCGGCCATGTCATCATCGGACAGCGTGACCTGCAAGGCGCCGAAATTCCCGCGCTGGCGACCCGGATCCTGCGATTTCGGAATCGCCGACAGACCATGCGCCAAATGCCACGCCAGCACCACCTGCGCCGGCGTGGCCTGCAGCCGTTCCGCGATCCGCCTGATCGGCGCGGCGGCCAGATCCTCGCCGCGGCCCAGCGGTGCCCAGGACTGCGTCACGATCCCCAGACGCCGGTTCTCGGCCCGAAGGTCGGCCTGGTTGAAGCCGGGATGCAACTCGATCTGATTCAGCGCCGGGGCCACGCCGGTCTCGTCGATCAGCCGGATCAGGTGCGGCGGCAGGAAATTGGCGACCCCGATCGACCTGACCCGCCCGGCATCGCGCAATTCGATCAGCGTCTTCCAGGTTTCGACATAGAGCCCGCGGTCCGGACAGGGCCAGTGGATCAGATACAGATCCAGATGATCGAGGCCCAGCCGCTGCATCGTCGCATCGAACGCCCGCAGGGTCCGGTCCCGCCCCTGTTGGTCGTTCCACAATTTCGAGGTCACGAAAACCTCGTCGCGCGGCAGGCCGGACGCGCGCACCGCCTGCCCCATCCCCGCCTCGTTGCCATACATCGCCGCCCCGTCGATCAGCCGGTAGCCGGTTCGCAGCGCCTCGCCCACCGCCTCGGCAGTCCGGCCTTCCGGCATCTGCCAGACACCCAGGCCAAGCTGCGGCATCGGGCGGTGATCGTTCAGGGTCAGAATGGGTTGGGTCATGTCTACACTCCTTTGGCAGCGGGTGAACGCGGCCGGGGCGCGGCCCGTTTCACCGGCCGCTGAAATCCGCCACCACCGCTCCGGTGATTGCCAACAGACGATCGGGCGCGATGGCGAAGATGTGGCGCGGCGTGCCCGCCGCGGCCCAGACCCGGTCGAAATCCGACAGGCGCGGATCGAAATAGGCTGTGACCGGCTTCAGATGCCCCAGCGGAGCCACCCCGCCGATCGCGAACCCGGTCTCGGCCCGAATCAGCGCCGCATCCGCCTTGCCCAGGGCCTGCCCGGCGACCGCGGCCGCCCGGGCCGGATCGACCCGGTTGCCGCCCGCCGTCAAAAATAGCACGACATGACCGCTCTCCTCGCCGCGAAAGATGACCGATTTCGCGATCTGGTCGATACCGCAGCCCGCCGCCCGCGCCGCCTCGGCCGCGGTGCGGGTAGATTCGCCCATTTCGACGATCTCGACCGGCGCGCCCGCCGCCACCAGCGCGGCGCGCACGCGGTTCAGGCTCTTGCTCACGCCGCCCTCCGCTTCTCTGTTGTCCAAATACCCACAACCGCGCCGCCGGGGAACCCGGCCCGAGAAGGCGCGTTCGGCCACACCTATCCACGAGCGCCCGGCATGGACCAGCCCGTCACCCCCTTTGACCTGCAACGCATGTTCCTGGGCGAACAGCCGCTGCTGTTCTATGCCGAAATCCTTGTGCGGACGCTGATCATCTATGCCTATACGCTGGTCATGATCCGCTGGATCGGCGGGCGCGGCGTGGCGCAATTGTCGATGGTGGAATTCGTCCTGGTCATCGCTCTCGGCTCCGCGGTGGGCGATGCGATGTTCTACCCCGATGTGCCGTTGCTGGCGGCGATGCTGGTGATCACCGGCGTCATCGGCATGAACAAGGTTCTGGACCTGCTGATCCTGCGATCCGACAGCGCCAAGCACATGATCGACGGCCGCGCGGTGGCGCTGGTCCATGACGGGCGCCTGCTGCCCGAGGGGATGGATGCCTGCGACATGGGCTCGGCCGAAATCAAGGCCCTGCTGCGCCAGAACGGCGTGCGCAATCTGGGTGCGGTCGAACATGCCTATCTCGAAAGCAGCGGCGGGCTGTCGGTATTTCGCTTTCCGTCACCGCGCCCCGGCCTGTCACTGGTGCCGCCCCATTCCGTGGTCCCCGACCAGCCCGGCGCCGCGCCGCTGACCGATCCGGCCCTTGCGCCGGGCGGCCTGACATGCTGTGCCAGATGCGGCGCGATCGAGGCGGCGCATGTCGCCCTGCCCGACGGCAGATGCGGCCATTGCGGCGGCAAGGTCTGGGTTGCGCCGGAGACGCCAATGGCAGGGACCGAGCGATCATGAATGTCTATACGCTGCTGGTCGAGGTCGGACGCAGGACGGGCGACGGGTTGCCCGGCGGCAGCCGGGGCGCGGCGCTGGTCTGCTATGCCTCTGGCCGCAACGAGGACGAGGCCGTTCGCGAAACCGTGGCGATCCTGAAACAGGCCGGGATGGCGCCGCTGGACGTCACCGGCTATGGCACGCGCGAGGAAAGGCTGGCCGATGGTCACGAGATCGACGACGAGGAACGCGCGCTGATGGATCGCGCGCGCGACGAAAACGCGGTCATCATCGCCCAGGTGCAGCCCTTCTTCGACGAGGCCGGCGGATCGTCCGCCGATGACTGAGCCGATCAACCGCCCGTGTGGCGGTTGTGGCGCGGGCCGCGATGGCTTATTTGCGGGGGCGAAACCCAAAGGTGCCGCATGTCGCTGAACCCGATCCGCCCCTGGCGCAATATCGAGCGGCGGAAATCCCGCCAGATCATGGTCGGCAATGTCCCGGTCGGCGGCGACGCCCCGATCAGTGTCCAGACCATGACCAATACCGACGGCCGCGATGTCCGCGCGACGCTGGACCAGGTGATTCGCGCTGCCGATGCGGGGGCCGATATCGTCCGCATCAGCGCCCCCGATCAGGATACGACCCGCGCGCTGAAGGAAATCTGCCGCGAAAGCCCGGTGCCGATCGTGGCCGACATCCATTTCCACTACAAGCGCGCGATCGAGGCCGCCGAGGCCGGCGCCGCCTGCCTGCGCATCAATCCCGGCAATATCGGCAGCGCCGCGCGGGTGCGCGAGGTGATCCGCGCCGCCCGCGACCACGGCTGCTCGATCCGCATCGGCGTGAATGCCGGCAGCCTCGAAAAACACCTGCTGGAGAAATATGGCGAACCCTGCCCCGATGCGATGGTCGAATCCGGGCTCGATCACATCCGGATCCTGGAGGACAACGATTTTCACGACTTCAAGATCAGCGTGAAGGCCAGCGACGTGTTCCTGGCCGCCGCCGCCTATCAGCAACTGGCCGAGGCGACCGACGCGCCGATCCATCTGGGCATCACCGAGGCCGGCGGGCTGCGCGGCGGCACGGTGAAATCCGCGGTCGGGCTGGGCAACCTTCTCTGGGCCGGGATCGGCGACACGATCCGCGTCAGCCTGTCGGCCGATCCGGTCGAAGAGGTGAAGGTCGGGTTCGAGATCCTGAAATCGCTGGGGCTGCGGACGCGCGGCGTGCAGATCATTTCCTGCCCGTCCTGCGCGCGGCAGGGCTTCGATGTCATCAAGACGGTCGAGGCGCTGGAACAGCGGCTGGAACATATCAAGACGCCGATGAGCCTGTCGATCATCGGCTGCGTGGTGAACGGTCCCGGCGAGGCACTGATGACCGATCTGGGCTTTACCGGCGGCGGCGCGGGCAGCGGCATGATCTACATGGCCGGCCGCCAGAGCCACAAGATGTCGAACGAACAGATGATCGACCACATCGTCGATCTGGTCGAGAAACGCGCCGAGATGATCGAGGCCGAAAACGCCACGGCCGAGACAGCGGCGGAATAGCTTTCCGTCTCAGGGCCGGCCCGCCCGCGATGGTGGCGCCCCAGTGCAGGGCCGTGGTCGCCGATCGATCCCTTGCCCCGGCAGAGGCGCGTCTGGCGGCGCCCTCGCGATCCTCAGCCCAGGTGATCCACCTTTTCCAGATGCTGCGCGATCTGGCCGATCTCGGCCAGCCACTCGGCGATCAGGTCGGGCGCATCCGGCGCGGCATGGACACCCGGCGCGATGCGCCCGTCCCGCACTGCCGCGATCGCCAGCGCGACCGGCGTCGAGACGAGTCGGGCCATCGCAGTGCGATCCCGATCGCCCTGCGCATCCATCACCCATTCCTTGTGCCAGACCGCCGCGCCGTCGCGTTCGGCGCGCAGGGCCACGAACAGCACGACCCGGTCGGGTTCACCCTCGGCATAGGCATTGTCGCGCCAGAATTCCTCGGCCATCTGGCGCAGGCGCGGTTCGGCGGCCTCGCCGTCCAGGGCCTCGATCTCGTCGAAAACGGGCGCCCATGCCTCGGCCCAGCCCTTCAGCCGGATGGTGCCGCGCACGAAATCCTGCAGGTTCCAGTCGGCATCAAAGCCATATTGCCGCACGAAGGGCAGCGAGTCGCGGTTCGGATAGATCTCGAAATGTTCGGGCACGGGCAGGGGCGCGTCGTAACCCTCGATCGCGTGCCAGGGACGGGACACGTCGCGCACCGCACCGCCGCGCAGGGATCTTGACGGTGCGCGCAGGGCCCGCAGCACGCCCAGCGGCGACCAGCTGAACTTGTAGCGGAACGGATTGGGATATTTCGGAATCCCGCCGCAATACGAGGTAAAGCGGACCATATCGCCCGGCCGCGCCGCACGACGGAAATCCGCCACCAGATCATGTGCCATGAGATGATCGATGCCGGGATCCAGGCCGACCTCGTTCACCAGCGCCACACCCGCGGCCTTCGCCGCCTGATCCAGCGCCGCCATGTCCGGCGCTATATAGCTGGAACTGACGAAATGCGCGCCCTTGCCGATGGCCATCCTCGCCAGCGCCAGGTGCTGATCGGCAGGCAACATCGACACGATGATGTCGCCCGGCCCCACCGCGTCTTCCAGCGCGGTAAAGCTGTAGCAGCGGATGTCGCCCGCCAGGTCGCCCACGGCCTCGCGCGCCCTGGCCTCGGTCCGGTTCCAGACCGTGACCGGCGCGCCCGTTCGCAGCAGCCTGCGCAGGCCGGGAATGGCGCTGAGGCCGGTGCCGATCCAGTGGATTGTCATGGTCAAACCCTTTCCAGATGATCGCGAAAGATCGACCGGGCGCGGCCCCACGGGCCTTGTTCGGGCCGGTCCAGCTGCGCCAGGACGGGCAGCAATTGCGCCGCGTAGTCCTGCGAGGATTCGCGCGGCAGCATCGAGGGCAGATTGTCGATGGCCATCACGTCCAGCGGCGGATTGTCGGCCACCCGCAGCACCGGGGCATCCCATGTCGTCGTGCGCTCATAGACCTTGATCGGGGAAAAATCGCTGGTCGGGTCGCAGGCCACATCGCCGATCACCCGCAGCGCACGGCCCGGCGCCACCGCGCTGGCCGGCACGAAAACCGGGGCGCCGGGCCGGGCGAGGATCGCATTGACGAAAATCTCGTGCGCCAGGATTTCGGGAAAGACGCCGCCATGCGCGGTCTCCTCCATGTCCCAGCGGGTCACGGGCACGCCCATCGCCGACAGCAGATCGGCCGCGCCCCTGCCCACGCGCCCCTTGGCGCCGATGACGATGGCATGGGGCCGGGGCCGGGCCGTGGCATCCATCTGCGCGCGCAATTCCTCGATCAGCCGGTGCTGGTCAGCATAGGCATGGACCGGCCCGCAGATGCCGCCGCCGATCTGCGCGACCCAGGCTTTCAGCGACACGGCGGCACCGGCATAGCCGGCCCAATAGCCGAAGGCGGCCAGTCTCCGCCCCTCATCGTCGGTCAGATATTCCAGATCCAGCAGCGTGCCACCGCCATGGCGAAAGCGCCGCAGCAGCACCTGCCCGGCGGGCTGTCCCTTGAAGGCGTGACCGAACATGATGTGGCTGTGCGGCAGGGCCGAGCCGTCGTCGGGCAATTCCTTCAGCCCGAAGATGATCGCGTCCGTGGGGGCATCGGGCCAGGACCCCTCGGGCACGATCTCGGCCCCGGCCCTGGCATAGGCTGCGGTCGGGATCACCCGGCGCGGGCTGTCCTCGACCGTCACCGCCATCCCCTGCGCGATCAGAGCCGCGACCCCATCGGGCGTGATTCCCACGCGATCTTCGTTCGGGCGGCATTCTGCCCGCACCCACAGATGTGTCACGAAACGCCCCTTCATCCTCGCGTGGCTTTCGGAAACCGTGTCTAGGGCAGCCCCGCGTCCACGGCAAGCGACGCGACCGGCGACAGCGGAACCGGATCTTCGCGAACCGCGTTGACCCTCTGATCCAACCTGCCAGCAGGAGGCACTTTCATGCATTTCACCCGCCGTTCCGGTCTCACGACCGCTGCCCTCGCGCTTGGCGCCTCGGCGCTGCCCCGCATCCTGCTGGCTCAGGACAAGGCGTCCGCGTCCTTCCGCTTTCCCGTGGAGGGCGGCGAGGTCGTCGTTTATCCGGTCGAACACGCCTCGATGGTGATCGAGACGCCCGGCGGCGTGATCTATGTCGATCCGGTCGGCGGCGCGGAAAAATTTTCCGGCATGCCCGCGCCGTCGCTGATCCTGATCACCCACCAGCATGGCGATCATTACGACCAGCCGACGCTGGAGACGCTGCCGGCCGTCCGCCTGATCACCAATCCCGCAGTCAACGAGATGCTGCCCGATGCCATGAAGGAACGCGCGACAGCGATGGAGAACGGCGATTCAGCCCAGGCGCTGGACATGCGGATCGAGGCGATCCCGGCCTACAACACCACCCCGGAGCGGATGCAGTATCATCCGGAGGGTCGCGATAATGGCTATGTCCTGACCATCGGCGGCAGCCGTTTCTACATCGCCGGCGATACCGAGCCGGTGCCGGAAATGGCCGCGCTGGAAAATATCGAGGTCGCTTTCCTGCCGATGAACCTGCCCTATACGATGACCATCGAACAGGCCGCCGAGGCGGTGGCGACCTTCAAGCCGAAGACCGTTTTCCCCTATCATCATCGCGGCAGCGACGTGCAGGCCTTTGCGCAACTGGTCGAAGCCGGTGATTCCGGCGCCAAGGTCGTGATCGCGGACTGGTATCCGAACGGTCAGGGCGCTTGACGATCAGAACGGCGGCTTGACCGAAAACGTCTGCTGGATGCCGCTGTCCGGATGCCGGAACCGCAGGCTTTCGGCATGAAGCATCAGCCGCGGGTGGCCGCGCGCCGCCCCTGTTGCATAAAGCGGATCGCCCAGGATCGGATGGCCGATTTCGGCCATGTGGACGCGCAATTGATGACTGCGCCCTGTCAGCGGGAACAGTCGCAGCCGCGTCTCGTCGGCCAGGGCGCGCATCACCCGCCAGTCGGTCTGCGCCGGGCGGCCCCGATCGCGATCGACCTTCTGGCGCGGCCGGTTCGGCCAATCGACGATCAGCGGCAGGTCGACCCGGCCGGTCCTGGGCTGCACCAGCCCCGCGACCCGCGCGACATAGGCTTTCTTGACCCGCCGGTCCTCGAATTGCTTCGACAGGTGCCGCTGGGCATGAGGCGTCAGCGCAAAGACCATCACGCCCGAGGTGTCCAGATCCAGCCGGTGCACCAGAAGGATTGTCGGAAAGGGACCGCGCAGCCGCGCGATCAGGCAATCGGCGCGGTCTGGTCCTCTCCCCGGCACCGACAGCAGACCGGCGGGCTTGGCCACCACCAGGATCTCGTGATCGGCATGGATGATCGTGGGCGCCTCGGAAGGCGGAGCATAGACGAAATCCGCCTGACTCATTTCGCGATCAGCCGGATCGCCAGCCCCGCGAACATGACGGCGGCGATCTTGTTGACCACGCCCAGACGACGCCCGATGACATGGCCCGCATAGCCGCCGACGACGCCGTAGCCGATGGTCACCAGCGTCCCGGTGAAGACAAAGATCAGGCCCAGCCCCAGGATCTGCTGCCAGATCGGGCCCCAGGCGACGCTGGTGAATTGCGGCAGGAACGCCAGCAGGAACAGCACCGGCTTGGGGTTCAGCGCATTCGACAGAAAGCCGCGCCGGATGATGTTCCACGGCCTGACGCTGCCCCGCGCGGCAGGATTGACCGGCCCCGCCCGCCAGCTTTTCCAGGCCAGCCACAGCAGATAGGCCGCGCCCGCATATTTGATGGCCCGCAGCGCGCCGGGATGGGCCGCGACCACCGCGCCCAGACCTACGGTCGCCAGCGTCACATGCATCATGACGCCCAGACCGACGCCCAGACCGGCCAGCGCCCCGGCCCTGGGTCCGCCCTGGATCCCGCAGGCGCTGGCGAAGAACACATCCTGGCCGGGGGCGAAATTCAGCACCAGCCCGCCCGCGATGAAGGCCATCATCTGCGCAAGGGGAATATTGGCGATGGTCTCCCAGATCATGTCGGCCACACCGGGTCGCGAACCTCGCCGCCGAACCTCGGCCGGACGTGCCGGCGCAGGCCGCGTTGGCCTCCCCTTGGCTCGGGCGTTCCGACCCGGCCGGAAAACCGCACCAACATATCAGAGCCCACCAAACACCTCCGCCAGAATCAGCTCCAGACGTCGCGCATCCTCGGGGGTGAAGGCATCGGGCTGGTCGCTGTCGATGTCGAGAACCCCGATCAGCCGCCCGGCGCGGCCGAAAACCGGCAACACGATCTCTGATCGGGTCGAGGCGGCGCAGGCGATATGGCCGGGAAAATCGGCGACATCGGACACCAGCTGCACTCTGCCTGTCCGCGCCGCTGCCCCGCAAACCCCGCGCGAGAAGGGAATCACCAGACAGCCATGCCCGCCCTGGTAGGGACCGATCTTCAACAATTCCGGGCCGGCCACGCGATAGAACCCGGTCCAGTCGAAACGGTCGTCCGCATGATGGATTTCGCAGGCCAGCGTCGCCATCAGCGCAACCTCGTCGGTCTCGCCCCGGGCCAGCGCCCCGATCCGGGCGGAAAGTGCGTCGTAATCTGTCATTCGCCCTCTCTACGCCGCCCGCCACGGCACGAAAAGCCCACCCTCGCACTCTTTCCAAATACCTCGGGGGAGTCCCGGAACGGGACGGGGGCAGAGCCCCCCCCTTTCGCCCATTTACGCGCGCGTGCCGCCGCGCCAATCTGCCGCCATGAGACGCCTGCCCCTGATCCCGCGCATCCTGCTGGTGATCCTCGCCGTTCAGGCGGGGCTTTTCGCCGCGCTCGCGGCGGCCAGCCTGAACGCGATCCGGCGCGATATAGGAACCGAAACCCGGCTTGCCACCGAGACCGCCCGGGCGCTGGTTCTTGCCACGATCGGCACGATGCAGGGCGCGGTGCCGCCCGACCGGTTGATGGCGGCGCTGCCGCAACGCCTGGTTCCGCCGCGCCATACCCGGATCGGCGTGCTGGATGCGCGGACCGGGCAGATCACGCCCGTCGCCGCGCCGGCCGAGACCAGCGGTAGCGCGCCCGGCTGGTTCGCCCGGCTCGTCGCACCCGATCCGCAGGAAATCCGTCTTCCGGCGGTGCTGGCGGGGCGGCCGCGGGGCTTTGTCTATGTCGTGGGCGATCCCACGGCCGGGATTGCTGCCGCCTGGCGCGAAATGCGCACGATCCTGGGCCTTTCGGCGCTGGCGGCGGCGGTGCAGATGCTGCTGATCTTTGTGGCCGTCCGCCAGGCTCTGCGCCCGGTCGCGACCATCGCCGCCCGGCTCGCCGATCTGCGGCGCGGCGATCTGGACGCGCGCGTGGGGACATTGCCGCAGCGCGACCTGGCCCCGGTCGCGGCCGGGGTCGATGCGCTGGCCGGCGCGCTGCAAAAGGCGCAGGCCGACCGCGCCCGCCTGCAACGCCGCGTCGTCAGCCGCGCCGACCAGGAACGCAAGGCCATCGCCCGCGACCTGCACGACGAGATGGGGCCCTGCCTGTTCGGCCTGCGGGTCGAGGCCGACGCCCTGCGCGACGCGGCACCCGATGACACGATCCGCGATCACGCAAGCTCGATCGCCGCCATCGCCGATCAGATCGCGCGGGTGAACCGGTCGCTTCTGGAGGATCTGCGGCCGGTGTCGATCGGCCAATTGCCGCTGGCGGCGGTGCTGGCCGAATACGTCGACGACATGGGCCGCCGCTTTCCGCGCACCGACATCCGCCTGTCGCTGGCCCCCGACCTGCCGGAACCCGACGAATCCGTCGCGCTGACGCTGTTCCGCATCCTGCAAGAGGGAATCACCAACGCCCTGCGCCATGCCGATGCCCGCCACATCGATATCCGGCTCTGGACCGACCCGGCGCATTGGCGCATGATCCTTGCCGATGACGGCAAGGGGCTTGACCCGGACAGCCGCGAGGGCACCGGGCTGACCGGGATGCGCGAGCGGATCACGCTGCTGGGCGGCCGCATGAGCCTGTCATCGGACGGAACCGGAACCGCGATCGAGGCGATCCTGCCCCTGTCGCAGCCGCTGTGAGGCCCATGCGATGAAGACCGCGCTGGTCATCGACGATCACCCGATCACCCATCTGGGGGCATCGCGGCTGCTGCGCGAGATGGGCTATGAGCGCGTGGCGCAGGCCATGTCGGGCGACGAGGCGCTGCGCCTGTTGCAGGAGGAAGCGCCCGCACCCGACCTGATCGTGCTGGATATCAGCCTGCCCGGCACCGGTGGACTGGATCTGGTCGCGCCCCTGCGCGCGGCCGTGCCACAGGCGCGGATCCTGATCTTTTCAATGAACGACCAGACCGGCTTTGCGGCCCGCGCGTTGCAGGCGGGGGCGCAGGGGTTCCTGTCGAAGAACGCGGCCCCCGACGATTTCCGCGCCGCCATCCGCACGCTGGAGGCGGGCGAATTCTATCTGTCGGCCAAGCAGGCGCTGGCGCTGGCCACGCTGCGCGCCGGTGCCGCGGCCGATCCGCTGGCGGCGCTGTCGGATCGCGAAAGACAGGTTCTGGCCCTGATCGGGCGCGGCTTCAGCCTTCAGGCCATCGCGGATGAACTGGATGTCAGCTACAAGACCGCCGCCAATACCTCGTCGGCGCTGAAGAAGAAGCTGGGCGTGGACGGAGTCAACGGCCTGATGAAATTCGCCCTCGACAGTGGCGTCTAGGGAGATCGCGCAAATGCTGGGCTGGTTCGGACTGGATGACGAGACGAAGCCGGGCGAGGCGGACCGGACCCTTGCCCGGCTGGCCCGCGACCTCTCGGCGGCGGGATTGCGGGTGGCCGGGGCGATCCAGATCAACATCGATCAGGGCGCCGATTGCGCCTGCGACATGGAGGTTCTGGTCATCGGCGAAGAAGACCGCCCGATCCGGATCTCGCAATCGCTGGGCGGGGGCTCGGCCGGCTGCCGCCTGGATCCGGGGGCGCTGGAAATGGCCGCCGCCCGTGTCGGCGCGCGACTGGCGGGGGCGGAATTGCTGATCGTTCCGAAATTCGGCCGGCAAGAGGCCGTCGGACGCGGTTTCCGCGCCGTGATCGCCCAGGCCGTGGCCGACGGCCTTCCGGTCCTGCTGCATGTGCCGCCGGAACAGCGCGACGCCTTCGCCGGCTTCTGCGACGGCATGGGCGAACGTGTCGATCCAGCGGAACTGGCCGGCTGGTGCCTTGCACGGACCACGGGGGAATCGTGACCGCGATCCCGGTCATCGACGCGCGCGGCCTGCTGTGTCCGCTGCCGGTCCTGCGGTTGCGCAAGATCCTGCTGGATCGTCCCGCGGGCACGCGGCTGCGGCTGGTCGCCACCGATCCGATGGCGGTGGTCGATGTGCCGCATTTCTGCGCCGAGGCGGGCCATGTCATGATCGAGATGCGCGAACTGGGCGATGGCGCGCATGAATTCACCGTGGAAAGGGGACCTTCCGCCCCCTCGGCCGCAAGCGGCCTCACGCCCGGGAATATTTGAGGACCGAAGATGAGATTGCCGATCCTGTCGAACCGCAAGAGATTTGATGACCTGACCGAACAGCAGGTGCTGGCGCTGGCGATTTCCTCGGAAGAGGATGACGCCCGCATCTATCGCAACTGGGCCGATTTCCTGCGGCCCGACTATCCCGCGACGGCGCAGGTCTTCGAAGGGATGGGCGCGGAAGAAGACGATCATCGCCGCCGCCTGATCGAGGCGCATCGGGTCCGGTTCGGCGAGGCGATCCCGGTGATCCGGCGCGAACACGTGGCCGGCTATTACGGCCGCCGCCCTGCCTGGATGATGCAGAATCTGTCGCTTCGGTCGATCCGCGCCGAGGCGGCGCTGATGGAACATGACGCGGCCGAATTCTATGCCCGCGCGGCGCAGGCCAGTTCGGACGCGGGCACGCGCAAGCTGCTGGGCGATCTGGCCGCGGCCGAACGCGGCCACGAGGCACGGGCGGACGAACTGGCAGGGGATCATCTGACCGACGAGGCCGGCGAGGCCGAGGAGGACGTGGCCCATCGCGACTTCATCCTGACCTGGGTCCAGCCCGGACTGGCCGGGCTGATGGATGGCAGCGTCTCGACCCTGGCGCCGATCTTTGCGACCGCCTTCGCCACGCAGGATCCGGCGACGACGTTTCTGGTCGGGCTGGCCGCCAGCCTTGGGGCCGGAATCAGCATGGGGTTCACCGAGGCCGCCTCGGATGACGGGGTGGTGTCGGGGCGCGGATCGCCGCTGAAGCGGGGCATCGCCTCGGGGGTGATGACCGCGCTTGGCGGGCTGGGCCATGCGCTGCCCTATCTGATCCCGCATTTCTGGACCGCGACCATCATCGCCTTTGTCGTCGTCTTCATCGAATTGTGGACGATCGCCTGGATCCAGAACCGCTGGATGCAGACGCCCTTCTGGCGGGCGGCCTTGCAAGTGGTGGTGGGCGGTGGTTTGGTCTTCGCGACGGGGGTGCTGATCGGATCCGGCTGATGGCCCCGTCGCGATGGGGGAACGCTTGACCTACCGGCCCTTGGCCCTGCCCGACCGCGTGCAATTGCCGCCCGATGCCTCGCTTCGGGCCGCGCGCGCCTTTCGCGACTACATGCGGCGGCGCCATTCGGTTCGCGATTTCAGCGATGCGCCGGTCGCGGCCGAGGTGATCGCGGCTTGCATCGACGCCGCCGGCAGCGCGCCCTCGGGGGCGAACCAGCAGCCGTGGCATTTCGCGGCGATCCGCGATGAGGCGATGAAGGCCCGCATCCGCGCCGCCGCCGAACAGGAGGAACGCGCCTTCTATGCCGGCGGCGGCGGCGATGCCTGGCTGGCGGCGCTGGAGCCGGTGGGAACCGGGCCCGACAAGCCGCATCTGACCGCCGCGCCCTGGCTGATCGTCGTCTTCGCCCAGCGATACGGGATGCGCGACGGCCAGCGACACAAGCATTATTACGTTCCCGAAAGCGTCGGCATCGCCTGCGGGATGCTGATCGCCGCGATCCATCACGCCGGGTTGGTAACGCTGGAGCATACGCCCAACCCGATGAAGTTCCTGAATCATCTATGCGCTCGGCCCGACAGCGAAAAGCCGGTGATGATCCTGCCGGTGGGCCTGCCCGCCGATGATGCGACGGTGCCGGCCGCCGCCAAGCAGAAGAAGGCGCTGTCCGAGATCATGTCCGTCTTCTGATGCTGGCCGTATTCCTGAAGACGCTGCCTTTCTTCGGGCTGATCGGACTGGGCTGGATGGCCGCCCGGACCCGCTTTTTCCCCGAACAGGCGGCCGCCTGGCTGACGAAATTCGTCTTCTTCTTCGCCCTGTCGGCAATGCTGTTCCGCTTTGCGGCGAATCTCGATCTGGCGGCACTGTTCGATCCGCGCTTCGTTTCGGCCTATCTGTCGGGCTCGGCGCTGATCTGGCTGACCGGCTTCGCGGTGGCCCGCGCCCGAGCGCTGCCCACGCCCGAGGCAGCGATGGAGGCGCAATGCTGCATGATCGGCAATACCGGCTTTCTGGGCGTGCCGATGCTGGTCATGCTGCTGGGTCCACAGGCCGTGGGTCCGGTTCTGATGGTTCTGGTCATCGACATGCTGGTGTTTTCGACGCTGATCACGCTGATCATCCACGCCGCGCGCAGCGGCGGGCTGCGGCTGACGACCGTGCTGCCCGTGCTGCGCGGGATCGTGGCCAATCCGATGATCCTGTCGATGGCGGCGGGGCTGGTCTGGTCCGGCCTGCGCCTGCCCATGCCTGGACCGCTGGACGAATTCCTGGTTCTGCTGGGCGCGGCGGCGACGCCGGGCGCGCTGTTTGCCATCGGCGCCAGCCTTGCGGGCCGGCAGGCGCGGCGACTGGCGGCGTCGGGCTGGCTTGGTTTCGCCAAGCTGGTGCTCCATCCGTCAGCGGTGGGAATCGCGGCCTGGCTGCTGGGGGTCCAGCCCTTCGCCGCAGGCGTGATGATCGCCGCCGCGGCGCTGCCGGTGGCGGGCAATGTCTATATTCTTGCGCAGTATTTCGGGGTGGCGCAGCAGCGGGTCTCGGCCGCGATCCTGATCTCGACCATCGGCAGCATCGCGACCTTTCCGCTGATCATGGCCCTGACCGGCCAGACCTGACCGACCGGCTCCGCCCTGCACCGGCCATGAAAGGCGGCACAGGCAGCGAACGACAAACAGGCGCGCACCCGCTAGCGGCGCAGAGCCTTCACCAGCAGGCCGTCCAGCGATTGCAGGAACCGTGCCCGGTCCGCCTTGCCGAAAGTCCGGCCTCCGCCCTGATGAAACGGGTCGGCCGCGCGAATGTCGGCCATCAGATCGCGGCTGGCCAGGCGCGGCCCGATATTCGACGCCGTCAGTACCTCGCCGTCATGCCGGACGACCTGTGCCCCGGCCTTGAGGCAGCGATCCGCCAGCGGCAGATCCGAGGTCACCACCACATCGCCCGGCCCGCATTGATCCGCAATCCACCGGTCCGCCTCGTCCGGGCCTTCGGCCACGATCTTCAGGCTGACCAGCGGATGGGCGGGCATCCGCAGCCCGCCATTGCAGACCAGCACAATCGGCACGCGCAGCCGGGTCGCGACCCGTTCGGCCTCGGCCTTGACCGGGCAGGCATCGGCGTCGATGAAAAGCGTCAATCGCGCAGCAATTCGTTGACCGAGGTCTTGGCCCGCGTCTTCGCATCCACCCGCTTGACGATGACCGCGCAATACAGGTTCACGCCGTTCTTCGAAGGCATGGACCCCGCGACGACGACCGAACCGGCCGGCACCTCGCCATACATGACATTGCCCGTCTCGCGATCGACGATCCTGGTCGACTGGCCGATGAACACGCCCATCCCCAGGACCGAGCCTTCGCGGATGATGCAACCCTCGACCACCTCGGAACGCGCGCCGATGAAACATTCATCCTCGATGATGGTCGGGCCGGCCTGCAACGGCTCCAGCACGCCGCCGATTCCGACGCCGCCCGACAGGTGGACGTTGCGGCCGATCTGGGCGCAGGATCCGACCGTGGCCCAGGTATCGACCATGGTTCCCTCGCCCACATGCGCGCCCAGGTTGACGAAGGAAGGCATCAGCACCGCGCCCTTGCCGATGAAGGCGCTGCGCCGCACGATCGCACCCGGAACCGCGCGGAACCCGGCCGCGCGCCATTGATTGTCGCCCCAACCCTCGAATTTCGACGGGACCTTGTCCCACCAGCCGCCGCCCTGCGGCCCGCCCGACATCTGTTCCATGTCGTTCAGTCGAAAGGACAGCAGCACCGCCTTCTTGGCCCATTGGTTCACATGCCAGTCGGCGCCGCGCCTTTCGGCCACGCGCAACGCACCCGAATCCAGCGCCTTCAGCGTTTCCTCGACGGCCTCGCGCACCGCGCCGCCGGTGGCGCTGGTGATCGTGGCGCGGTCGTCCCAGGCGGTTTCGATGGCTTGTTCAAGCTGGTCGGTCATGGCGGCCTCTCTCTGAAGTCGTGTCCGGGTGGAAAACATCCGCCTCGGGCTATAAGCGTCGGGAACGGGCCGCGCAATCCGCGTGCCGCCCCGAACGAGGCCCCGATGACCCAGAGTGACGACCGCGACCGCGCCCATCCCCTGCCCCACAGCGACGAGGATGCCAACCGCGCCGACCGGACGCTCGACACCGCCCAGACCCGTGCTCCGGCCTACCGCCTTGCCTTCACGGACCGGGATTTCCTGCTGCGCGAGGAATTGCGGCCCGTGCGGCTGCAACTGGAACTGCTGAAACCGCAGATGGTGATGGATGAGCGCGGTATCGAATCGACCGTCGTGATGTTCGGCGGCGCCCGCATCCCCGCCCCCGCCGATGCAGACGGCGCGCGCACGGGGGCGCTGGCGGATTTGTCGCGATATTACGAGGAAGCCCGGCTCTTTGCCCATGCGATGACGCAGCGCAGCATGGAAAGCTATGGCCGCGAATTCGTGATCTGCACCGGCGGCGGCCCCGGCGTGATGGAGGCCGGCAATCTGGGTGCGGACGAGGCCGGGGGGCAATCGATCGGCCTTGGGATCGTGCTGCCGCACGAACAGGCGCCGAACCGCTATGTGACACCCGCCCTGTGCTTCAACTTCCATTACTTCGCGATCCGCAAGATGCACTTTCTGATGCGAGCGCGGGCGATCACCGTCTTTCCGGGCGGCTTCGGCACGCTGGACGAATTGTTCGAGACCCTGACCCTGATTCAGACCGGCCGCATGAAACCGGTCCCCATCCTGCTGTTCGGCGCCGCGTTCTGGGACCGGATCATCAACTGGCAGGCACTGGCCGAGGCCGGGACGATCAGCGACGCGGATCTGTCCCTGTTCCAATATGTCGAGACGGCGAAGGAAGCGGTGGCGATCATCGACGCATGGAAAGAACCTTGCTGAGCGACAGGCCATGGCAAAATCCGGGGCAGGGCCGCTTCCGGCATGGCAGCAAGCGGCGATCTTTTGCGGCCTCCGTTCCGCAATTCCCGACTGCCCCCGGAACGCGATCTGCCGGCCTTCCGCAGCATGCGCAGCCAGAACCGCCGGACCCGTGACCAAGATGCCTTGACCGCGATCCGGGGCCGGCATCCGATAGCCGCATCTGCGGCGTCACGTTCCCCGCGGCTTGGCGCGCATCGTCGGATCGGCCTCGCGCGGATCCTCGGGCCAGGGGTGGCGGGGATAGCGACCGCGCATCTCCCTGCGCACCTCGGCATAGGACGAAGCCCAGAAACCCGGAAGATCCGTCGTCACCTGCACCGGCTTGCCGCCCGGCGACAAGAGGCTGATGCGCAGCGGCCGGCCGGCCACCACCGGATGCCGCGTGACGCCGAATAGCTCTTGCAACCTGACCGAGATGGAGGGTGTCTCATGGTCATAGTCGATGGCCACCCTGCGCCCCAGAGGCGTGGTGAAATGCGCTGGAACCTCGGCCTCCAGGCGCCGCTGACCCTCCCATCCCAACCGCGCCATCAAGGCGGGCATCAGATCCAGCGCCCGCAGGTCGGTCCGATTCCTGACCTTCCCCAACCAGGGCAACAACCATACTCCATCCTCCAGCAAGGCGGCATCATCAACCGGCCCCAGCCCGGCCACCCGGGCGATGCGCGCGCGCAGCCGCGCAGCAGTCGCGCTCCAGACCAGCCCCTCCTGCCGCAATCCCTCCAGCGCCGCCCGCGCCACAGCCTCGGGCGGCACCTCGGCCCAGGCCCGGTCCGTCAGCACCGAGGCCCCCAGCCGCTCCTGCACGCGCGCCAGCACGCGGCCCTCGCGCCGGGACCATTCGCAAAGCGTGACCTCTTCGATCCGCGCGCCACAAACCGCCCGCAGCTCGGCCTCGTCCAGTGCCGCGGCCAGCCGCACGCGCGACTCGCGCTGATCGCCGTCCAGATCGACCGCCACGATCAGGCGCTGACCGGCCAGGGAATCGGATGGCTCGATCACGGCGCCCTTGCCGCCGGACAGCACGAAGCGCGCCTCGTCACCCGACCGCCGCACGCCCACCCGGTCCGGAAAGGCCAGTGCCGCCCAGACCCCGGCATCTCGCACTCTTTGCAAATACCTTCGGGGGGGTGCGGGGGGGCAGACGGCCCCCCCGCCGTCGCGGGACGCAATCATTTGGCGCAGCCGTCGCGCCTGGTGCCGGATGTGCCGAACCGCCGCCCGGTCGACCTCGCCGGGATGCCGTTCGGAAAATCCCCCGGGGTCGCGCAGCAGCGACAGCCGCAGGGCCAGATCCACCCCCGCCCCGCGCAGCGGATCGCGCTCTGACAGCAGGGCGGCCAGCTCGGCCGCATCCGGACCGGCCGCCAGCAGCATGTGGCCCAGACGCGGATGCAGCGGCAGCCGCGCCAGGGCCTTGCCGTGGCCGGTGATGCGCCCGGCCGCGTCCAGCGCGCCCAGATCCGCCAGAAGCGCCCGCGCCTCGGCCAGCGCCGCCCGTGGCGGCGGGGTCAGGAAGGCCAGATCGCCCGGTTCCGCCCCCCAGGCCGCCAGTTCCAGCGCCAGCCCGGCCAGATCCGCCACCGCGATTTCCGGCGGGGCAAAGGCCGGCAGCGCGCCTTCCTCGGCCCTGGCCCACATCCGATAGCATAGTCCCGGCGCGACGCGCCCGGCCCGGCCGCGGCGCTGATCGGCCTCGGCCCGGCTGACCCGCTCGGTCACCAGCCGCGACATGCCGCTGCCCGGAGCGAAGCGCGCGCGCCGCGCCGCGCCGCTATCCACCACCACCCGCACTTGCGGGATCGTCAACGAAGTCTCGGCGATGGCGGTGGCCAGCACGATCCGCCGCCGTGCACCCGGCGGGGACAGGGCCGCCCGCTGCGCCTTGGCATCCAGCGCGCCATAGAGCGGCAGAACCTCGCAATCCGTCGCGCCCAGTTGCCCCATGACACGCCGGATTTCGCCTTCGCCGGGCAGAAAGGCCAGGATCGTGCCGCCTGACTCGCGGGTCTCCGCCTCGGCCTGCAGGATCAGCCGCGCGGCCTCGGCGGCCAGCCGCATCCCCGCCGGCAAGGGCCGGTCCAGCCAGCGCGTCTCGACCGGCCAGGCCCGCCCCTCGGAACGCAGGACCGGGGCGTCGTCCATCAGCGCCGCCACCGGCCCGGCCGCCAGCGTCGCCGACATGACCAGAACGGCCAGATCCGGGCGCAGCGCGCCTCGCGCCTCCCAGACCAGCGCAAGGCCCAGATCGGCGTTCAGGCTGCGTTCATGGAATTCGTCAAAGATCACGCAGCCGACGCCTTCCAGCGAGGGGTCGGACTGGATCATCCGGGTCAGGATGGCTTCGGTCACGACCTCGATCCGGCTTCCCGGCACCGATTCACCGCGGATGCGATACCCGACCCGCCCGCCGACGCCCTCGCCCAGACCATGGGCCAGACGCTCGGCTGCGGCGCGGGCGGCCAGTCGGCGCGGCTCCAGCATCACGATCCGGCCCGCGATCTGATCCAGCAGGGCCAGCGGCACCCGCGTCGTCTTGCCCGCCCCCGGAGGCGCGACCAGAACCGCGCGGCCATGCGCGGCCAGGGCCGCGCAAAGCGCCGGCAGAACGTCTTCGATGGGCAGGCGGTCGGACATCCGCAGGGTTATGCCAAAGCCCCGGCCCGCGCGAAAGCCCGCGCCGCGATCTATGAAATCGCGCGCATGGCCCCTATCTTCGGGGCAACGACAAAAGGGTGGCAGGCAGAATGGGTATCGGCAGCGATCTGATGACGGGTCTTGGCCTCGGCGATCCGGTGATCCGGCTGGGGGTCACCGGCCTGTCACGCGCGGGCAAGACGGTGTTCATCACCTCGCTGGTCGCGAACCTGATGGATCGCGGCCGGATGCACGCGCTGCGCGCCGCCGCCGATGGCAGCCTGAAGGCCGCCTGGTTGCAACCGCAGCCCGACGACACCATCCCCCGCTTCGATTTCGAACGTCATCTGGCGGCGCTGACCGGCCCCGGCCCGCATTGGCCCGACGGCACCCGCCATGTCAGCCAGTTGCGCCTGTCCCTGCGGATCGATCGCAAGGGGCTGTTGTCCGGCCTGCGCGGGCCGCAGATCGTGCATCTGGACATCGTCGATTATCCGGGCGAGTGGCTGCTGGATCTGCGGCTGATGGATCGCGATTTCGCGACTTGGTCGGACGAGGTCATGGCGCGGATGCAGGGCCGGCCCGGCGCGCAGGACTACATGGCAGCCCTGTCGGGGATCGACGGCACGCGGTTCGACGAACCGACCGCCCAGACCCTGGCCCAGACCTATACCGCGCATCTGAACGCCGCCCGCGATGCGGGCTTTTCGGACTGCACGCCGGGGCGTTTCCTGATTCCGGGCGAGATGGCCGGATCGCCCGCCCTGACCTTTGCGCCGCTGCCGGGCACCCTGCGCGATGGCAAGCTGGGTCGCGAATTCCGCCGCCGCTTCGACGCCTACAAGTCGCGGGTCGTGAAACCCTTCTTCCGCGACCATTTCGCCCGGATCGACCGTCAGGTGGTGCTGGTCGATGTGCTGGGCGCAATCCATCAGGGCCCGCGCGCGGTCGAAGACATGCGCCGCGCCATGGCCGATATCCTGACCGCCTTCCGCCCGGGCCGCGCCGGCTGGCTGGCCCAGCTTCTGGGCACCCGGCGCGTGGAACGCATCCTGTTCGCCGCGACCAAGGCCGACCATCTGCACCACATCCAGCACAACCGCCTGACCGCGATCCTGTCGGCCATGCTCCGCGAGGCCCGCGACCGCGCCGATTTCAGCGGCGCGCGCACCGAGGCCATGTCCATCGCCGCCCTGCGCGCAACGACCGAGGAAATGATCCGGCAGGAAAACGAGGAACTGCCCGCCGTGCGCGGCCGGCTGCTGGACGGGCGTCAGGCGGCCTTCTATCCCGGCGAATTGCCCGCCGATCCGGCGGCGCTGCTGCATCCCGCGCGCGAGGGCGCGCAGGGCTGGCTGGACGGCGATTACGCCATCATGAACTTTGCGCCGGCGCCGATGACCGCGCGTCCGGGCGACGGCCCGCCCCATATCCGGCTGGACCGTGCCGTGGAATTCCTGATCGGAGACCGACTGTGACCGACGATTCTGCCCGCAAACGCGGCCCGGTTCTGATCGAGCTGGACGCGCCCGGAACGGCTGCGGGGCCCGAGGCACCCCGCGCCGCCCGGCACGAACCGCGCGAGGACGGCCCCAGCCCCGCCGACGCGACCCCCATAGACGAGGCCGATCTGGCCCTGCCCCGCCCCCGCACGATGGAAATGGTGACCCGTCTCGTCGGCCGGCCGCCCTCGAAGCTGACGCGGTTCTTCATCAATACGGGCGTGGCGCTGTTCACCTTTCTTCTGTCCATCGCCGCGCTGGATTTCATCAACCGGCTTCTGGACAGCTATCCGATCCTCGGCTGGATCGGGATCGCCCTGTTCGGGCTGTTCACGCTGGCCGCGCTTGGCATGGCATGGCGCGAATATCGGGCCTGGGCCCGGTTCGCGAAGATCGACGCCATCCAGCGACAGGCAGGTGCCGCGCTGGCCGACGACAGCTTGGATCAGGCCCGCCGGGTCGTGGACGATCTGCTGCGCCTGTATCACAAGCGCCCGCAGATGGAATGGGGCCGCAAGCGGCTGGCCGACAATCGGGCCGATGCCTTCGACACGCGCACGCTGCTGACGATGGCCGAGACGGAATTGCTGGCCGCGCTGGACCAGGAGGCGCGGCGCGAGATCGAGGCGGCATCCCGGACTGTGGCGGCGGCGACGGCGCTGATCCCGCTGGCCCTGGCCGATGTCGCGGCGGCGCTGGCAGCCAATCTGCGCATGATCCGCCGCATGGCCGAGATCTATGGCGGCCGCGCCGGCGCGGTCGGAGGATGGCGGCTGGCACGGACGGTGATGACCCATCTGGTCGCGACCGGCGCCGTGGCGGCGGGCGATGATCTGATCCACACGGTCGCGGGCGGTGGCGTTCTGGCCAAGGTCAGCCGCCGCTTCGGCGAGGGCGTGGTGAACGGCGCCCTGACGGCGCGCGTCGGCATCGCCGCCATGGAGGTCTGCCGCCCCCTGCCCTTCATGGCCCAGCCCCGCCCGAAGGTTGGCAACCTGGTCACACGCGGGCTGCGCGGGCTGTTCGGCGACGACAGGTAGTCACCGGTTGCGCTGTTGTCGTGGAACCATTCAGGGGATGACCAGCCCGCCATCGGGGCGATCGCGCCCGGTCAGTCCCGCAGCCGCCTGCCTTCCGCGTCGAACCGGAACGCCCGTTCCTGATCGGGCGTGACCCGGACCGTGCCATCCACGGGATGGTCGTGCTCGCCGAATTGCCGCACGGTCAGCAGGCCGTGATCCTCGGTGCGCACATAGGTCAGCGTTTCTCCGCCCAGCTTTTCCAGATGGCTGACCTGCCCCTCGATCTGCCCGGCCCCGGCCGAGATCGCCAGATGTTCGGGGCGGATCCCCAGTGTCTCGAACCCCAGCCCCAGAAGCCGGGCCTTCAGGAAATTCATTTGCGGCGAGCCGATGAAGCCCGCGACGAAGGTGTTGTCGGGATCGTTGTACAGATCCATCGGCCGGCCGATCTGTTCGACCCGCCCGTCGCGCAGAACCACGATCTTGTCCGCCAGCGTCATCGCCTCGACCTGATCGTGGGTGACATAGACCATCGTCGCGCCCAGTTCGCGATGCAGCCGCGCGATCTCGATCCGGGTGGCCACGCGCAGGGCGGCGTCCAGGTTGGACAACGGCTCATCGAACAGGAACAGCCTGGGCGTTCGCACGATGGCCCGCCCGATGGCGACCCGCTGCCTTTGCCCGCCCGACAATTCCGCGGGCCTGCGATCCATCAGCGGTGCCAGATCCAGCATTCCGGCAGCCTTGTCGGCGGCCTCGACGATCTGCGCCCTGGGCGTGCCAAGCTGTTTCAGCGCCAGCCCCATGTTGTCGCGCACACTGAGATGGGGATAAAGCGCATAGGTCTGGAACACCATGGCGATTTCCCGCCTGGCCGGGGCCACGTCGTTCATCCGCCGCCCCTCGATCAGCACATCGCCCGAGGTCACGTCTTCCAGCCCCGCGATCATCCGCAGAAGCGTCGACTTGCCACATCCGGACGGGCCGACGAAGACGCAGAACTCGCCCGGTTCCACGCTCAGATCCACGCCCCTGATGACCTCGGCCTTGCCGAAGCGCTTGGTGACATTCGCCAGTGTCAGCGCGCCCATCGCCGCCCCCTTCACAACTTGACCGGCGCGCCGCTGCGCACGCTTTCATCCGCCGCAAGGCAGACCGCCAGCGATTGCACGGCGTCCTGCATGTGCCGCGTCAGGTCCAGATCCCCGGCGATCGCCCGCGCGACGAAGGCCAGTTCGGCATCGCACAATTCCTGGTGTCCCGGCTCGCCCTGCATCGACAGATCCTCGTGCCCCCGCCCCACGCGATGGATGCGCAGGGTCGAGGTCTGCGTATGCGTGTCGATATCGTCCGACCGCGCATCGGCCGGCATCCGGATCGAGACAGCGCCGTTCGGGCTGACCACGTCCTTCACGAAAAACGCGGCATCCGACATCATCGGCCCCCATCCGGCCTCGTACCAGCCGACCGAGCCATCCGCGAACAGAACCTGGAATTGGCCGTAATTATACATGTCCGGCGCGATCTCGTCCGACAGCCGCAGCCCCATGCCGCGCACCTCGACGGGGGCCGCATCGGTGATCTGGCACATCACATCGACATAATGCACCCCGCAATCGACGATGGGCGAGGTCGTCCGCATCAGCGCCTTGTGCACCGCCCAGGACGGCCCGCTGCTTTGCTGGTTCAGGTTCAGGCGGAACACGAAGGGTCCGCCAAGCGCGCGGGCCTCGGCGATCAGCCGCTGCCAGCCGGGATGGTGGCGCAGGATATAGCCCACGACCAGCTTGCGCCCGGTGGCGGCGGCACAATCCACCACCCGCCGCGCATCCGCCACATTCGTCGCCAGCGGCTTTTCGACAAAGACATGCGCCCCCGCTCGCATCGCCGCCACCGCGAAATCGGCATGGCTGTCGGAATAGGTCGCGATCACCACCAGATCGGGTTTCAGACGCGCCAACGCCTCGGCATAGTCATGGCTCAGCGGATAATCCCGCAGCGAATCGGGCAGATCGGGAATACTGCGATTGACCAGCCCGACGATCCGGAAATCAGGGCTTTCGTGACAGGCCAGCGCGTGGCTGATACCCATGTTGCCCATTCCGGCGATCATGACACGGATCATTTGACGGCTCCTGCGGTGATGCCGCGAATCAGCTGGCGCGAGAAGATCAGATACAGGACCAGCACCGGCACGATGGCCAGCCCAAGCGCCGCCAGAACCGCGTTCCAGTTGGTGACGAACTGCCCGATGAAGACCTGACTTCCCAGCGTGATCGTCTTGGTCGCCTCGGAAGGCGCCAGGATCAGCGGAAACCACAGGTCGTTCCAGATCGGGATCATGGTAAACACGGCGACCGTGGCCATCGCGGGGCGGATCAGCGGCAGGACCAGCCGCAGGAAGATGCGGTATTCCGACAACCCGTCGATCCGCCCGGCATTCTTCAGATCGTCGGACACGCCGCGCATGAATTCGGCCAGGATGAACACCGCCAGCGGCAGCCCCTGCGCGGTATAGACGAGAATCAGCGAGGTCAGGGTGTTGACCAGCCCCGAGGCCACCATCATTTGCAGGATCGCCACCGTTCCCAGCCGGATCGGGATCATGATCCCAAGCGCCAGATACAACCCCATCAGCAGGTTGCCGCGAAACCGGTATTCCGACAGGGCAAAGGCGGCCATTGCGCCGAACAGCAGCACGAAGAACAGGCTGGCCAGGGTCACGATCATCGAATTCTGGAAATATTGCAGGAAATCGCCCTGTTTCAGCACCGTCCGATAGCCGATCAGATCGAAGGTCTCGGATGTCGGCAGCGACAGCGGTTGGGCAAAGATCGCGCGGCGCGACTTGAAACTGTTGATGACGATCACGAAGACCGGGAACAGCGCGATCAGGGTATACAGGATCAGGATCGCATGGGCGGCGATGCTGCGGGCGGGGGAATGTCTTGCGCTCATGCCCGCATCCTCAGAACTGGTATCGCCGCAGCCGGGTCTGGATCCCGAACAGGTACAGGCAGACACCGACCAGGATGATCCCGAACATCGCCGTCGCGATCGCCGCCCCCATGTTGGGATCGCCCAGTTGCAACTGGAAGCCGAAGAAGGTGCGATAGAGGAACGTTCCCAGGATGTCGGTCGAGAAATCCGGTCCCGCCAGCGCCCCCTGCGTCACGTAGATCAGATCGAAGGCGTTGAAATTTCCCACGAAGGTCAGGATCGAGATGATCCCGATCGCGGGCAGGATCAGCGGCAGCTTGATCTTGCGGAACTGCGCCCAGCCGGTGACGCCGTCCATCTCGGCCGCCTCGATCACCTCGTCGGGGATCGACAGCAGCGCGGCATAGATCAGCATCATCGGGATGCCGACGAACTGCCAGACCGAGATCAGCGCCAGCGTCGTCAGTGCATATTGCTCCTTGCCCAGCCAGGGCGCGAACAGCGCCTTCAGGCCCACCGCGTCCAGCATCCCGGGCGCGATGCCCCAGATCGGCGACAGGATCAGCTTCCAGACGAAGCCGACGATGACAAAGGACAGGATCGTCGGAATGAAGATCGCGGTGCGATAGAAGGCCGCCATCCGCAGACGTGGCGATGACAGCAGCGCCGCCAGCATCACGCCCACCGGATTCTGCACCAGCATGTGCACCAGAAAGAACCAGGCATTGTTGGCCAAGGCGTTCCAGAACGATGCCGACCACCGCGGATCGCCGAACAGGGTGGCAAAGTTCCGCAGACCGACGAAGACCGGCCCCGCCTCGCTTTCGCCCCACAAGGCCAGGTTCAGCGTCCCGATCAGCGGCACGATCATGATCGCCGTATAAACCAGCACCGCGGGCGCCAGAAACACCGCGATATGCCAGCGGAACTCCTTTCGCCGGGCCACGCCTCACCTCTTCTTCGTTGCGAAAATACCCTCGGGGGGTCCGGGGGGCGGAAGGCCCCCCGGCCATTGGCGGGTCGTCACGACCGGCAGCGGATCATTTCTGCTGCGGCTCGTACCACGAGGCCAGCCCCTCCTGCAGCCGTGCCGCCGCATCTTCGGGCGTTTCGGTCCCGTTGATGACGTTGGCGCTGGCGTTCCAGGTCTCGTTTTCCAGGTTCGGCGTGCCGCGAGACAGGATCTGATAGGTCGACCGGATCGTGGATTGGCAATTCTCGCGCCAGCCGACGAATTCCCGGGCCAGCGGATCCTGCATCTCGACCGGCGTCGCATTCAGCGAGAAGAAGCCCGGCAGCGCATTGGCATAGAGCGTGGCGAATTCAGGCGAACCGACCCATTCGAGAAAGGTTTTGGCCGCCTCGGGATACCTGGTCTTGGTGTTCATGCCCATGGCGATGTCGGTGTGATCGCTGATATAACAGCCATCGCCCGCGGCCGGCACCGGCGGCGGAAAGGCCCCCATCTCGAACGCGCCTCCGATTTGCGGGGTGAAGACGCCGATCTCCCAGCTTCCCGCAGGATAGATCGCGGCGCGGCCCAGCGTGAACAGGTTCTGGCTGTCGGGATAGGTCTGCGCCTCGAACCCGTCGCCCAGATAATCCTTCCACCTGGCCAATTGCCGGAACGGCTCGACCCAGCCCTCGTCGGTCAGCTTCTGGCCGCCCTCGATCAGCGCCTTGCGGCCCTCTTCGCCCTTCCAGTAGCTGGGACCGATATTCTGATAGCCCATGGTCGCGGCTTCCCACTGATCGGCGGTGCCCATCGCCATCGGGATATAGCTGCCGTCTTCCTTGATCTTGTCCAGAACGGCATAGAATTCATCCACCGTCTCCGGCGGCGTCAGGTCCAGTTCCTCGAAAGCGGTCTTGTTGTAGATGAAACCGTGAATGACCGAGGCCATCGGCACGCAGAAGGTCGAGGCGCCGTCATCCGTCTGCCAAGCCGATTTCGCCACGTCCGAGAAATTCGCCATCGAGGCCAGATCGCTCAGATCCGCCAACTGCCCCTTCTTGAACAATTCCAGCGAGGCGTCGAAGGGGCGGCAGGTGATCAGATCGCCGGCCGAACCCGCATCCAGCTTGGAATTCAGCACCGCGTTGTATTCCGCCGGCGCGCTCGGCGCAAAATTGACCTTGATGCCCGGATTGGCCTCCTCGAAGGCCGGAATGATGGTGTCCTGCCAGATCTGCAGGTCGTCGTTGCGCCAGCTTTCGATGGTCAGCGTCGCGTCCTGCGCCGAGGCGGCGCCGGCCAGCAGGGCGCTGGTCAGCAGCCCGAGGCGAAGCATTCTCGTCATGAAAAATCTCCCTGGTTGAAGGCCGCGTGCGGTCGCGACGCGGCATGTCCGGTCGAATCCGGCTTCTGGTGTTGCATGATGCCAAAGCAATACCAATTGTAAACCCCCTGAATCAATCCGGCTTTGAAATGGGCGGAAACAGCCCGATTCAGTTTCGTCTTTTCATTTGGTATTGCTTTGGTATTCTGCGCAGCGAGGAGGCCCGAATGGCGCTGTTTCTGGGAATCGATGGCGGTGGAACCGGCTGCCGCGCGGCGCTGGCCGATGCGGACGGCACCGTTATCGGGCGTGGAACCGGCGGGCCTGCCAATATCAATACCGATGTTCAGGGCGCGGCGGCCAACATCCTGTCAGCCACGGCCCAGGCGCTGGAGGGCAGCGGCGCGCGGGCCTCGGACCTGATCGCGGCCCTGGGCCTGGCGGGCGGCGCGATGCGGACGGCGGGTGACCGACTGGCGGGCCTTCTGCCCTTCGCCCGGATGCAGATCGTCAACGACGGCATCACCGCCGCGCGCGGCGCCCTTGGATCGCAGGACGGCATCCTTGCCGCGCTTGGCACCGGATCGGTTTTCGCGATCCAGCGCGGCGGCACCATCCGGCAGGTCGGCGGCCGCGGCTTTCTGATGGGCGACGAGGGCAGCGGCGCGGTGCTGGGCCGCTGCCTGCTGGCCGATGCGATGCGCGCCGCCGACGGCTTGCTGCCGATGACGCCGCTGCTGCGCGACATGCTGGACCAGTTCGGCGGCATCGAGGGCATCATCGCCTTCGGCAACACCGCGCGTCCAGCCGATTTCGGTGCGCTGGCGCCGCGCATCGTCACATCCGACGACCCCGCCGCCAGCCGCATCTTCGGCGCGGCCATCGCCCGGATCCGCGAAATCCTGACCACCCTGCAAGCCGGCGACAGCCTGCCCGTCGTCTTCCTGGGCGGGCTGGGGCCGCATTACGCCGCGCGCCTCGGCGACCCCTGGCCGGTCAAGGCAGCCATCGGCAACAGTCTTGACGGCGCGGTGCTGATGGCGCGGCAGATGGCGGGCGCGGCATGAGCGATCTTTTCCAGCCCGGCCAGTTCGATGACGGCGCGGCCGGCCCGCGCTATCTGCAACTGCACCGGCGCATCGCCGAGGCCATCGCCTCGGGCCGCCTGCAACCCGGCGACAGCCTGCCGCCCGAACGCGAGATGGCGGCGATGACCGGCCTCTCGCGCGTCACCATCCGCAAGGGGATCGAGGCGCTGGTCGGCTCGGGCCAACTGATCCAGCGGCGCGGATCGGGCACCATCGTCGCGCCCCGCGTCGAACGGCTGGAACAGGCGCTGTCGCTGCTGACCTCGTTCACCGAGGACATGGCCCGGCGCGGCCGGCAGATCGACAGCCGCTGGCTGGCGCGCGGGCTGCATTCGCCCAGCCCCGAAGAGGTGATGGCGCTTGGCCTTGCCACGGGCGACCGCGTCGCGCGGCTGGAACGGGTGCGGGTTTCGGACGGCGTGCCGCTGGCGGTGGAAATGGCCTCGTTGCCGGCCACGATCCTGCCCGACCCCGAATCGGTCCAGACCTCGCTTTACGCCTTGCTGGAATCGCGCGGGCAGCGCCCGCTGCGCGCGGTCCAGCGCATCTCGGCCGCCAATCTCGGCCGCCGCGACGCCGACCTGCTGGGCGTCGCCCCCGGCGTCGCCGGCCTGCGGATCGAACGCGTGGCCTATCTGGCCTCGGGCGCGGTGGTCGAATTCACCCGCTCGCTCTATCGCGGCGACGCCTATGATTTCGCGGTGGAGCTGAAGATGCATCCCGATAGCGACAGAGCCGAGAGGACCAGCAGATGAGCCAAAGCAACATGGCCCGCGAAGTGGCCGAAATCCCCGATGCGGCCGCCCGCTTTCTGGCGCAATCGCACGAGGCCGTGGTCGCCGCCGCCGATGTCTTGCGCGCCCGCGATCCGGCGGTGATCGCGACCATCGCGCGCGGATCGTCGGATCACGCGGCGACCTATCTGAAATACGCGGTCGAACTGGTGGCGGGGATACCCGTGGCCTCTGTCGGACCCTCGATCGCCTCGATCTATGGCCGGCCGCTGCGCCTGCCCCGCGGCGCCTGTATCGGCATCTCGCAATCGGGCCGCAGCCCCGACATCGTCGAGATGGTGCAGACGGCCACGGCGGGCGGCGCGCTGTCGATCGCGATCACCAATCACGCTGACAGTCCGATGGCCGCCGCATCGGCCCATTGCCTGCCGCTGGCAGCGGGCGAGGAAAAAAGCGTCGCCGCCACCAAGACCTTCGTCAATTCGGTGCTGGCGGGCCTGTCGCTCTTGGCGGAATGGCAGCGGGACCGCGCCCTGCAAGACGCCATCGCGGCATCGCCCCAGGCTCTGGCGCGGGCGGTGGCGCTGGACTGGTCGCCACTGGTCGACCGGCTGACCGGGGCCAGCCGGTGCTTCGTTCTGGGCCGCGGCCCGGCCATCGCCATCGCCAACGAGGCCGCGCTGAAGTTCAAGGAGGTCGCGGGCATCCACGCCGAAGGCTACAGCGCAGCCGAGGTGCTGCACGGACCCGCTGCCATCGTCCAGCCGCCGTTTCCGATCCTCGCCCTGGGGATCGAGGATGCCGCCCTGCCGCGGCTGGCCGCCACCGCCGAACGGCTGACCGCGCAGGGGGCCGAGGTCTTTCTGACCGGCGCCGATGTGGCGGGCGCTGTGCGCCTGCCCTCGGAACCCGGCCTTCACCCGCTGATCGCGCCGCTGGCGCTGATCGCCAGTTTCTATGCCTTCATCGAGGCGCTGGCATGGCGGCGCGGCTTCGATCCCGACCAGCCCCCGCACCTGCGCAAGGTGACGGAGACGGTCTGATGCGGCAGGTCATCGCGGGCGCTCGCATCTTCGACGGCGCAGGGTTTCTGGACGGCCGGGCGCTGGTGATCGAGGACGGCCGCATTGCCGCGATCCTGCCCGAGGCCAAGGCCGGCGCGGTCACCCATCGCATCGGCGGCATCCTCGCGCCCGGATTCGTCGATCTTCAGGTCAATGGCGGGGGCGGACTGATGGTGGATGGCGGCACGGATCTTGCCGCCCTGCGCGCGATCTGCGCCAGCCACCGCGACCTGGGCTGCGCGGGTATCCTGCCGACGCTGATAACCGACCGCCCCGAGGCCACCGCCGCCGTCATCGCCGCCGGGATCGAGGCCGCGCGCGCCGGGGTTCCCGGCTTTCTGGGTCTGCATCTGGAAGGTCCGCATCTGGACCCGCGCCGCAAGGGCGCCCATGACGCCGCGCTGATCCGGCCGATGCAGGACGACGATCTGGCGCGGTTGTGCGGGGCTGCGCGCGCCCTGCCCGCGCTGATGGTCACGCTGGCGCCCGAAAGCGTCAGCCCGCAACAGGTTGCGGCGCTTTCGGGCGCCGGAGCCATCGTCAGCCTTGGCCACAGCGATTGCGATCTTGACGCAGCCGGTGCCGCCTTTGCCGCGGGCGCGGCGTGCGCCACGCATCTTTTCAACGCGATGAGCCAGCTTGGCCACCGAAGCCCCGGCCTGGTCGGGGCGGTGCTGGCGGGCGATGCCCATGCCGGTCTGATCGCCGATGGCATCCATGTCCACCCCGCCGCGATGCGGGTGGCGCTGGCCGCGCGCGCCGAGGGTCTGTTCCTGGTCACCGACTGCATGGCCTTCGCGGGCACCGACGCTGCCGAAATGCGGCTGGGCGGACGGCGGATCCTGCGCCGGGACGGCCGGCTGACGCTGGAAGACGGCACCCTGGCCGGCGCCGATCTCAGCATGGACCGCGCCATCGCGACGCTGGTCGGACAGGCGGGCGCGGCGCCCGAACGCGCGCTGGCCATGGCCACCTCGATCCCCGCCGATCTGATCCGCGCGGGCGACAGGCTGGGCCGCATCGCCGCCGGGCGCGCCGCCGATCTGGTCCGGCTTGACGCGGCGCTGGCCCTTCGCGCGATCTGGCGCGACGGCGATTTCCACAACCCCCGCCCGGCGTCCGGAAGGACCGCGATCTAGAAAAAGGCCGCGACTGACCAAGCGCCCGCGCCGGCGATCCGCCGCGGCGCGGTCAGCCGCGGCGCCCCGCGGTGCTTTCCCGTGCGCGCAAGGCAAAACCCAGATCCAGGGCGTGACCGCGGGCCGGGCCGGTGCCGCCATGGCGCTGGCGGATCAGGTGCACCGCCATGCGGCCCATGCCATGCCGGTCGGTGGCGATCGAACTCAGCGGCGGCTGGGCGGCAGCCATCATCTCCAGATCGTTGAAACCGCAGATGCCCAGCCTGTCGGGAACCGGCAAATTGCGCCGCATCGCCTCGAACAGCACGCCAAGGGCAAGATCGTCATTGTTGCAAAGAACCGCGTCAGCCTCGGGGTGGCGGGCCAGCAAATCGGCCAGAAGCCGACAGCCGAGGCTGACCGAAGACGGTTCGGGCGTCGTCACCACGCGGTCCGGCCCGTCCCGACCGGCCAGGCGAATACCCTCGCGGAACCCCGCCAGCCGACGCTGGCTGCGCGGATCCATCTGCGCGCCCAGAAAGGCCGGCGCGCGGTAACCGCGATCCAGCAGATGCGCCGTGGCAGCGCGCGCGCCGTCGAAATGCGAAAGGCCCACGGCCAGGTCGATGGGCTGGGGTCCGATCTCCATGATCTGCACGACCGGGCAATTGGCCTCGGCCAGCAGCCGCCGCGCGGCGGGCGATTGCTCGTGCCCGGCAACGATCAGCCCCGAGGGCCGCTGCGACAGAAAGACCCGGATCAGCCGTTCTTCCGCCAGCGGCGAATAGCCGGTCGTGCCCAGCTGCACCGACAGCGTGCTGTCCGCGATTCCGTCATAGATGCCATGCAGAACATCGGAAAACACGTTGTTGGACACCGAGGGGATGAGCACCCCCACCACATCGGTCCGTCCCGAGGCCAGCGCGCGGGCGGCCGGGTCCGGAACATAGCCCAGATCGGCGATGGCGCGCGTGATTCGCTCTCTCGCCTCGGCCGAGACCTTTTCGGGACTGCGCAATGCGCGCGAGACGGTGATAGGGCTGACATTCGCCGCCACCGCCACTTCCGAAAGGGTCGTTTTTCGCGATTTCTCCATCATTTGGCAGATTACGCGGTTCCGTGGCGAAGAAAAGCGTCTTGACGGATGACAGCGCTGTCATGCACGATGGCCGCGAAGAGGGGAGGGCATCGGTCATGCAACAGCGTCCGGTTCTGGTCATGGGCATCTGCGGCGTGGGCAAATCCACCATTGCCGCGGCCATCGCCGAATCCCTGGACGGCCGGTTCATCGAGGCCGACAGCTACCACGATTCCGCCAGCGTCGCGCGGATGCGGGCCGGACTGCCGCTGACCGACGAGATGCGATGGGGCTGGCTGGACCGGCTGGGAGACGCCGTGGTTGCGGCGCAGAAGCGGGCCGTGCTGGCCTGTTCGGCCCTTGGGCGTGCGCATCGCGACCGGCTGCGGGCAAGGACCGGACCGCTGGACATCGTGTTCCTGCACGGCGACCGCGACATCATCGCCGCCCGGATGCAGGCGCGGCGCGACCATTACATGCCGGCAAGCCTGATCGACAGCCAGTTGGCCGCCTTGCAGCCACCTGATACCACGACCGAAAACGCGATCTGGATCGACGTGGCCAATCCGCCCGACCGGATCACCGAAATCGCGGTCGCCGCGCTGGCGGCCGTGACGACTGCCACAGGAGGAGAGAAAGAATGACCAACCTGACCCGCCGGACGCTTCTGGCCGCCACCGCCGTCATGGCCCTGGCCGCGCCCGCCCTTGCCGCCGAATACGAATTCAAGTTCCAGTCCTCGGACCCGGCCGGCAACCCGAATTTCGAGTTGCAGAAGACCTGGGTCGAGGATGTGGCCCAGAAATCGGATGGCAGGATCGCGATCGACCTGCTGCCGGTCGATTCGATCGTCGCCTATAACGAAACCCAGGACGCCATCGCGACCGGGATCATCGACGGCCACGTCACCGACCTCAGCTATTTCGCCGGCAAGGACCCGGCCTTCGGGCTGATGGGCAACCCGGTCGGCGCATGGTCCGATCCGCAGCAGATGCTGGATTTCGTCGCCAATGGCGGCGGCAAGGAGTTGCTGAACGAGATCGAAAACCCCTATGGCCTGCAATTCATCGGCGCCACCACGCCCGGCCTTGAAGCCTTTGTCAGCGCCAAGCCGCTGGACGGCGTGGACGACCTGAAGGGCCTGAAGATGCGCGCGCCCGAAGGGCTGGTGCAAGAGGTCTTTGCCGCGGCCGGGGCGGCCCCGGTGAACCTGCCGGGCTCCGAGGTCTTTACCTCGCTGGACAAGAATGTGATCGACGCCGCCGATTATTCGGTCTTTTCGACCAATCAGGCGCAGGGGCTGAACGACGTGGCGCCGCATCCGGTCTATCCGGGCTTCCATTCGCTGCCCCTGGTCGAAATTTCGATGAACAAGGCCAAGTGGGACGAACTGCCCGAGGATCTTCAGCAGGTGATGACGCAATCTGTCGCGGATTTTGCGCAGCGCCAGATCAAGGCGCTGGCCGAGGCGGACGAAAAGGCCGTCGCCGCCGCCAAGGAAGGCGGGAAGATCATGATTCACGACTGGTCCGACGAAGAACGCGCCAAGTTCCGCAAGATCGCGATGGGCGAGTGGGAAAAGGTGGCCTCGCAATCGCCCGCCGCGCAGAAGGTCTATGACACGCTGACCGCCTATCTGAACGAGAAGGGTCTGGTTCAGCAATAAGCGCCAGGGAGCGGGCGGCCATGCGTCGCCCGGTCCCGCAGCAGCGGAGGGCGAAGATGACCGAGCCGGAAGAGATCGTCCGAGAGGACCATCACGCGATTCCCGAAGCAGGCGCCTTCGGCCGCTGGATCGACCGCGTGGCGATCCTGCCCGCGCTTGGTCTGGTCGCCTCGATGCTGATCCTGATCCAGGAGGTGATCCTGCGCTATGTCTTCAATTCGCCGACCATCTGGGCACATGAGACGACGGTGTTCCTCTGCGCCACGGCCTTCGTCTTCGGCGGCATCCTCTGCGCCTCTCGCGACCGCCATATCCGCGTCGTTCTAATCTACGACATCCTGCCGCCGCGCATCCGGCGGCTGTTCGACATCGTCATCTCGACCGTCTGCGCGCTGTCGGCGGGTGCCTTTGCATGGGCGGCCTGGCAGATGGTCAAGCGCGCGGCATGGCGGCCAGATGGCAGCTTTCGCCTGGAAACCTCGGGCAGCGCGTGGAACCCGCCCTATCCGGGCATCCTGAAGATCCTGCTGATGATCGCGCTGGCCGTGATGGCCGTGCAATTCGTGATCCTCGCCGTGAATTACGCAAGGGCGCGCCGCTGATGGAGATTTTCGGTTCGCTGCAATCGATGGGCATCGAGGCCGGGACGGGCCTGCTGTTCGTGATGCTGCTGGCGCTTCTGGTGACGGGTATTCCGCTGGCCTTCGTGACGCTGCTGGTCACGCTGATCTTCGCGCTTGGCTGGTTCGGCCCGAACGTCGTGCCGCTGATCACCAGCCGGGTCTATTCCTTCGTCTCCAGCTTCGTCTTCGTGTCGGTGCCGATGTTCGTGCTGATGGCCGCGATCCTGGACCGCAGCGGCATCGCGCGCGATCTGTTCGACGCGATGCGCCTGATCGGGGGCCGTATCCGGGGCGGCGTCGCGGTGCAGACGATCTTCGTGGCCGTCATCCTGGCCGCCATGTCCGGCATCATCGGCGGCGAGATCGTGCTTCTGGGCCTGATCGCCCTGCCCCAGATGCTGCGACAGGGCTATGACCGCCGCCTGGCCATCGGCGTGGTCTGCGCCGGCGGCAGCCTGGGCACCATGGTTCCGCCCTCGATCGTGCTGATCATCTACGGGCTGACCGCGAATGTTTCGATCGGGGAATTGTTCACCGCGGCTTTCATCCCCGGCTTCATGCTGGCGCTGTTCTATGTGTCCTATGTGCTGGCCCGCGCCTACCTGACGCCGGGCGCCGTTCCCGATCCGGTCCGCGAACCTGTCCCGCTGGCCGAAAAGCTGCGGCTTCTGAAGGGGCTGTTCCTGCCCATCGTGGTGGTGATCATGGTGCTGGGCTCGATCTATGGCGGCATCGCCTCGGTCACCGAGGCCAGCGCGGTCGGCGTCGCCGGGGTCATGCTGTCCACGATGCTGCGCGGCGAATTCACCTGGTCGCTGCTGCGTGGCGCCGCCATGCAGACGCTGCAGACCGTGGGCATGATCGTCTGGATCGGTATCGGCGCCTCGGCCCTGGTTGGCGTCTTCAACCTGATGGGCGGGATCAAGTTCGTGTCCGAACTGATCACCGGCATCAGCGAGAACCCGACGATCATCATCCTGTTCATGATGGCGATCCTGTTCGTGCTGGGCATGTTCCTGGACTGGGTGGGGATCGCGCTGCTGACGATGCCGATCTTCGTGCCGATCATCAAGACGCTGGGCTTCGATCCGGTCTGGTTCGGGGTGCTGTTCGCGATGAACATGCAGGTCAGCTTCCTGTCGCCGCCCTTCGGGCCGGCCGCCTTCTACCTGAAATCGGTCGTCCCGCCCGACATATCGCTGGGCGAGATCTTTCGCAGCCTGATGCCCTTCATCCTGTTGCAGGTGCTGGCCGTGGCGATGCTGATCCTGTTCCCCGGCATCGCCATGTACTAAGCCGGGGCCGGTTCTCAGCCGCGCCAGTCCGCCGGCAGCAGCAGCGGCATCTGATCGCGCAACTCGGCGATGCTGCACACGCCCAGCAGCGCCATGTCGCGATCGACCTCATCGGCCAGCAGCCGCATCGCGTGGTGCACGCCCTCGACCCCGTGGGTCGCCGCCGCATACAGGAACGGCCGCCCGACCAGCGTGAAATCGGCGCCCAGCATCAACGCCTTCAGCACGTCGGTGCCGCGCCTTATGCCACTGTCGAAGATCACCGCCATGTCGGGCACCGCCGCGCGGATCGCGGGCAACACCTCCAGCGTCGCGACAGAGCCGTCAAGCTGACGTCCGCCATGGTTCGACACGATGATGCCGTCGCACCCGGCCTCGGCGGCCGTCTGCGCATCGGCCGGATGCAGCACGCCCTTGACCAGCAGGCGCCCCTGCCAGCGGTCGCGGATAAAGCGCAGGTCGTCCCAATTCAGCCGGTCCCGCGCGATGGTCGAACGGACCAGATCGCGCGAGAACAGCGGCGGACCCTGCACCGCCTCCATGTTCTCGAAATGCGGCATTCCGCGCGCGGTCATCTCGCGGCCCAGCGTGCCGATGGTCCAGCGCGGATGGGTCAGGCCCTGCCAGATCAGTTGCGGCGTGATGCGAAACGGCGCGTCGAATCCGTTTCGGGCATTGTTTTCGCGGTTCGCCGCGACGGGAACGTCGCCGGTCACGACCAGGGTGTGAAAGCCGGCCTGCGCGACGCGGGCCAGCAATCCCTCGATCCGGGCCCGGTCGCCGGGAATGTAGCACTGAAACCAGCCGCTGCCGCCCTCGGTCGCGACCCGTTCCAGCGGCGTCAGCGTGGCGGCCGAACAGATCGCGAAGCTGCCCGCCTGCCGCGCCGCCCTGGCCAGGGCCACGTCGCCATCATAGGCGGCCAGCGAACTGAATCCCATCGGCGCGACGGCAAAGGGCACGGCATGATCCTGACCGAACAGGGCCAGCCGCTGCGACCGGACCGACACGTCGCGCAGGATGCGCGGCTGCAGGGCGATCCGGTCGAAGGCGGCGCGGTTCGCGCGCAGCGTCACCTCGGCCTCGACCCCGCCGCTGACATAGCCGAAGACCGAGCGCGGCAGGCGACGCCTTGCCAGCGGTTCGAAATCATGCAGCGACAGAACCTGCCGCAGGTGGCGCGGCGCGGTCGCCGCCTTGCGCCGCACGATCGCGACCGAACCCGTATCCTGATCCGCCATGCCACCCCCGCCGATCCACCGGCCCCGCTTACCAGACCCCGCGCCTCTGTGACCAGAGCCATGATCCTTGCGAACGGCAAGCCTTGCGGTTCAGCCAGGCGTGCGCCTGCGCCCAATCCGCGTCCGGCAGCGCCCCGGCGCCGGCGCCGGCACACTGTCGGAACGGCAGGGCGCCGCCCCCGTTGCGCCGGTTCACATCGTGACCGGTTTCACGTTCCAGATATCGGCCATGTAGCCACGGATGGTCCGGTCTGACGAGAAAAAGCCCGACCGGGCGATGTTCAGACAGGCCATGCGATCCCATTCCGCCTGGTCGCGATAGGCCGCGTCCACCCGGCGCTGCGCCGCGAAATATTCCTCGAAATCGGATGCCACGAGGAAGGGATCGTCGTTCCAGGTCCGGTCCAGCAGCGCGAAATAGGAATCCGCCCGCCCGCCCGAGAACCGGCCCTCGGCCACCAACTGCAGGGCAGCTTTCAGATCCTCGCTGGCCTCGATGGCGCGGCGGGCATGGCCGGGGCGCGCGACCTCGGCCGCCGCTTCCTCGGCGGTCAGGCCGAACAGGAAGAAATTCTCGGCCCCGACCTTTTCGCGGATCTCGACATTCGCACCGTCCAGCGTGCCGATGGTCAGCGCCCCGTTCATGGTGAATTTCATGTTGCCGGTCCCCGAGGCCTCCTTGCCCGCGGTCGAGATCTGTTCGGACAGGTCGGCGGCGGGGATCAGGTCCTCGGCCATCGAGACGTTGTAATTCGGCGGATAGGCGATCTGCAACAGATCGCGCGTGACCGGGTCGTCATTGATCGTGGAGGCCACGTCGTTGATCAGGTGAATGATCGTCTTGGCCAGCCAATAGCCCGGAGCGGCCTTGCCGCCGAAGATCTTGACGCGCGGCGTCCAGTCGCCGTTGGGGTTGTCATGGATGCGCCGCCACAGCGCGATCGCTTCCAGGATGTTCAGCAATTGCCGCTTGTATTCGTGCATCCGCTTGATCTGCACGTCGAAGATCGCGTCCGCGTCGGCCTTCACGCCCAGATCGGCCAGCAGCCCTTGGGCCAGCCAGACCTTGTTGGCGCGCTTGGCCTTGCGCAGGCGTTCCAGGACAGCCGGATCGCCGGCATGGGGTTCCAGCCCGGCCAGCTGGTCCAGATCGCCGGTCCAGCCCTCGCCGATCGTGTCGTCCAGCAGCCGCGCCAGGGCCGGGTTGGCCATGCGCAGCCAGCGGCGGGGGGTGACGCCGTTCGTCTGGTTCACGATCCGCCCCGGATGCAGCTTGTTCAGATCGGCGAAGACAGTGTCCTTGACCAGGTCGGTATGCAGGGCCGAGACGCCGTTCACCTTGCCGGCCATGATGAAGGCCAGTTCGCCCATCCGCACCTCGTCGTGATCGACGATGGCCACCCGGTCGGGCCGGCCGCTGGATGTGCGGTGATCGTCGTCGATCATCTGGATGATCTGCATGTGACGCGGCAGGACCCGGCCCATCAGCCAGGTGGACCAGCGTTCCAGCGCCTCGGGCAGCAGGGTGTGGTTGGTATAGTTCAGCACCCCGCGCGCCAGATCGCGGGCGGTGGTGAAATCCATCCCGTGATCGTCCATCAGCAGCCGCATCAGTTCCGGTCCGGCAATGGCGGGATGGGTATCGTTCAGCTGGATCGCCACCTTGTCGGGCAGTTGCGACAGATCGTCATGTTCGGCCAGAAAGCGGCGCAGGATGTCCTGAAGCGCGGCCGAGGTCAGGAAATATTCCTGTTTCAGCCTCAATTCCTTGCCCGATTCCGTGCCGTCATCGGGATAGAGCACGCGGCTGATCGTGCGGGCCAGGGCCTCGGGTTCGGCCGCCGCGGTGTGATCGCCGGCGTTGAAGCGGCGCAGGTCCAGCAGCGTGGTCGGATGCGCCCCCCACAGCCGCAGCGTGTTGGCCCAGCCGCCCTGCCAGCCGACCACCGGCATGTCATAGGCCCGCGCGATCACGCTTTCGCCCGGATGCCAGACCGCGCGGCCATCCAGATCCTCGACATGGCCCTTGAAGCCGATCGTGAAGCTGTAATCGAGGCGCACGAATTCCCACGGATGGGGCTGGTTCAGCCAATCCTCGGGCGTCTCGACCTGTTGCCCCGCCTCGAACCGCTGGCGGAACAGGCCGTGTTCGTAGCGGATGCCATAGCCGAAAGCCGGCACCGACAGCGAGGACAGCGATTCCATGAAACAGGCCGCAAGCCGTCCCAGACCGCCATTGCCAAGGGCCGCGTCGGGTTCGTCGTCAAGGATTTCCTGCTTGTCGAGGTTCAGCATCGTCAGTGCCTCGTCCATCCGCTGGTCGAGACCCAGATTGACGATCGCATCGCCCAGGATCCGGCCGATCAGGAATTCCATCGACAGGTAATAGACCCGCTTGGCGCCCTGGTCGCGCGCCCCGCGCAGCGCCGCCATCCACGGCGTCACGATCAGGTCGCGGATGGTATAGCTGACGGCAAGGCGCCAGTCGAAGGTCGAGGCGAACTCCTCGCCCCGGCCCTGGGTATGGGTCAGGTGATGCAGGATCCGGTCACGAAGGTCTTGCGCAGAGGGAAGCTGGGTCACGTCGGGCCTCATCCTGGGTAGGCGCGGATCACGGGTCCGCGTGCCGCGCGGTTGCGGCAGCGGCGGGCGATCGGGTCAGGCGGCGATTCCCGCAACCGGACCGCGAGAACGTGTTGCCAGCTTTCGATGGCCTTGAAAAGAGCGCGCGACCCGCCGCAGGCCAGCCATGATCAGCCCGCCGCGGTCCGGGGCGGCGCCAGAACGAAGGCCGCGACACTGTTTTCGGCGATGGTTTCCACGCCGCCGGCCTGTTCGTCCGGCTCGTCGTCGCGGGCGCTGTCCAGCCGCCGCCGCCAGGGCCCGTCGCCATTGGTGTCGGGCAGGCGCACACTTGTCTGGGGACCGGCATTGAAGACCACGAAGACCGCCCCCGGCAAGGCCGCGTAATCCGGTGTCCCCGAGGCCATCCGCATCTCGGCCGCCAGCAGGCGCAATTCAGGGTCGGCCCAGTCTTCACTGGTCATCGGCTGGCCGTCGGCGCGGTGCCAGAACAGGTCGGGCAGGCCGTCCTGTTCGCGCGGCTGGCTGTGCAGGAAGCGCCGCTGCCGCAGGATCGGCTGGGCCTTGCGGAAGGCGATGGCGCGGCGGCAGAAATCCAGAAAATCCGGGTCCGATCGGGACCAGTCCACCCAGCCGATCTCGTTGTCCTGGCAATAGGCGTTGTTGTTTCCGCCCTGCGAATTTCCCAGCTCGTCGCCCGCCAGGATCATCGGTGTGCCCTGCGACAAAAGCAGCGTCGCCATCAGGTTGCGCCGCCGCCTTGCGCGGCATTCGGCCACGGCGGGATCATCCGAGGGCCCCTCGACCCCGCAATTGCCCGACAGGTTGTGGTCGTGGCCGTCGCGGTTTTCCTCGCCATTGGCTTCGTTGTGCTTGTGCTCGTAGCTGACCGTATCCATCAGCGTGAAGCCGTCATGGGCGGCGACGAAGTTGACGGTCGAGGTTGCGGGCCGGCCGTCATGGTCGAACCGCGCGGCTGATCCGGCCACGCGCTTGGCCAGCTTTCCCACCAGACCCGCATCGCCGCGCCAGAAGCCGCGCACCTGGTCGCGAAACCGGTCGTTCCATTCCGCGAAGGGCTCGGGATAGGCGCCCAGTTGATAGCCGCCGGGCCCGATATCCCAGGGCTCGGCGATCAGCTTGACGCGATTCAGCACCGGATCCTGACGCACCGCGCGAAAGAATGGTCCGTCGCGGTCGAAGACGCCCTGCGTGCGCCCCAGAACCGAACACAGATCGAAACGGAATCCGTCGACATGCATCGTCTCGACCCAGTAGCGCAGCGAATCCATCACCAGTCGCAGCACGAAGGGATTGTCCAGATCCAGCACGTTTCCGGTGCCAGCATCGTTGACGTAATAGCGCCGATCCTCGCCCAGCCGGTAGTAAGAGGCGTTGTCGAGCCCGCGAAAGGACAAGGTCGGCCCCATCCGGTTGCCCTCGGCGGTGTGGTTGTAGACCACGTCCAGGATCACCTCGATGCCGGCCTTGTGGAACCGCGCGACCATCTGCTGAAATTCGGCGATGTCGCCGCCCGACATGTAGCGCGGCTCGGGCGCGAAGAAGCCATAGGACATGTAGCCCCAGTAATTCGTCAGCCCCTTGTCGGTCAGGAAACGGTCATCGGCAAAGGCGTGGACCGGCAGCAATTCGATCGCGGTGACGCCAAGCGCGTTCAGGTGATCGAGAATCGGATCCGAGGCCATGGCCAGGAACGTCCCGCGGGCCGGAATGTCCTTGCGTCCGGCGGTCAGACCCTTCACATGCGCCTCGTAGATCACGGTCTCGGTCCAGGGCGTCCGCAGCGGACGGTCCTTGCCCCACGAAAAGCTGGGATCGACGACGACGCATTTGGGCATGTACTGGGCGCTGTCGCGGCGATCGAAGCTGAGATCCTCGTCGGCGTGGCCGGCGCGATAGCCGAACAGCGCGTCATGATTGCGCGGGCTGCCGGTCAGGCGCTTGGCATAGGGGTCGATCAGCAGCTTGTTGGGATTGAACCGGTGGCCCTGATGCGGGTCATAGGGGCCATGGACACGAAAGCCATAGCGTTGCCCCGGCCGCAGCCCGGCCACATAGCCGTGCCAGACATGGCCATCGCGTTCGGGCAGGTCGATCCGCCCGGTCTCGCGGTTGCGCTCGTCGAACAGGCACAATGTCACGCGCGCGCCATGCTGCGAGAACAGGGCGAAATTCACGCCCGCGCCGTCGAACGTGGCCCCCAGCGGCGTCGGGCGGCCGGCCTTCATCGCAATCGGATTTTTCATCTGGTCGTCGTCAGCCCGGCATAGAGGTCGGCATAGGCCTGCGCGGATTGATCCCAGCCGACAGGTTGCGCCATCGCATTCGCCTGGATTCGGGACCATGTTTGCGGGGTCTTGTAAAGGGTGCACAGGCGCGACAGCGCGTTCCGCAGCGTTGCGGCATCGACCGGGCTGAACTGGATGCCTGTTGCCACACCACGTGCCAGTGCGGCGGGCGAGGCGTTGATGACGGTATCGGCCAGCCCGCCGGTCAGCGCGACCAGTGGCACGGTGCCGTAGCGCAGCCCGTAAAGCTGGGTCAGGCCGCAAGGCTCGAAGCGCGACGGGACCAGGATCGCATCGCCCCCCGCGATCATCCGGTGGGACAGTGCCTCGTCATAGCCGATGCGGACGGCGATGTGATCGGCCAGGGCGGCCGCGCGGAAGGCGTTTTCAAGCTGCGGATCGCCCGAACCCAGCACCGCCAGTTGCCCGCCCTCGTCTATCAGCGCAGGCAGCGCCTCCAGCAGCAGATCCAGCCCCTTCTGCTGGGTCATGCGCGAGATGATGACGCAAAGCGGGCCATCGGCATCGGGCAGGCCGAACTCGGCCCGCAGGGCGGCCTTGTTGGCGGCCTTGCCACGCGGACGCCTGTAATTGGTGATCGCGGGATCGGTGGCCGGATCCCAGGCCGATTCGTCGATGCCGTTCAGGATACCGGTCAGTGCCGCGCGCCGGTGTCGCATCACGCCGTCCAGTCCCATGCCGAATTCCGGGGTCATCAATTCCTGGGCATAGGTGGGTGATACGGTCGTCAGCGCATCCGCCCCGACCAGCCCGGCCTTCAGCGCCGAAATCATCCCCCAATATTCATAGCCATCGCTGTGAAACCGCGCCGGATCCAGCCGCAGCGCGTGAAGCCGGCCGGGATCGGCATTGCCGGTGAAGGCGATGTTGTGGATGGTCAGCACGCTGCGCACGTCCGAAGCCGGCATCTGCCGCAGATATTCGGTCACGAACCCGGCCTGCCAGTCGTGGCCATGGACGATCTGCGGCCGCCATTCCGCCGCGCCATCGGCCGCGATCCGCGCGCCAACCCACGACAGCGCGGCAAAGCGTTCGGGATTGTCGGGCCAGTCGCGCCCGTCCGGGCCCAGATAGGGATTGCCCGGCCGCGCATAAAGATGGGGCGCGTCGATGACCAGCAGATCCAGCCCCGCAGCGCGACCGGCCAGCAGCGTGGCGGGGCCGCCGAAAAGGTCGTCGAAGGTCTGGACGGCCGCGCCATCCTTCAGCGCCCCGATCACCGCCGGATAACCCGGCAGCAGCGTCTGCATCCGCACGTCCCGGGCGGCCAGCGCGGCGGGCAGCGCGCCCGCCACATCCGCCAGCCCGCCGGTCTTGACCAGCGGCGCGCATTCCGAGGCGACCGACAGCACCCGCATCAAAGAGAGGCCGCCCGCCTGTCCAGCATGTCCTGCGTGATCAGCGTGACGCCGCCCTCGCTGACGCGAAACCATTTCGCGTCCTCGCGCGAATCCTCGCCCACGACAAGGCCCTCGGGGATGACCACGCCGGCATCCACCACCGCCTTGGTCAGCCGCGCGCGGCGATGGACGGTCACATAGGGCAGCGCCACGACGTGATCCAGCGAGGCATAGGAATTGGTATGGACCTGGGTGAACAGCAGCGAATTGCGGATCTCGGTGCCCGAGATGACGCATCCGCCCGATACCATCGACGACACCGCGATCCCGCGCCGATCCTTTTCGTCATGGATGAACTTCGCGGGCGGCACGCTTTCGGAATAGGTCCAGATCGGCCATTCGGTGTCCCAGAGGTTCAGCTCGGGGGTGAAATTCGTCAGGTCGATATTGGCCTGCCAGAAGGCGTCGACGGTGCCCACATCCTTCCAGTAGGCCGGCGCGCCCGGCGCGCGCACACAGGAATCGTCGAACCGATGCGCCATCGCCTTGCCGTTCTTCACGATGTCGGGGATCAGATCATTGCCGAAATCATGGCTGGAATCCGGATCCTCGGCATCCTTTGTCAGCAGGTCGCGCAGGAAATCCCATCTGAAGACGTAAATCCCCATCGAGGCCAGCGCCTTGTCGGGATCGTCGGGCGTGCCCGGCGGGTCGGCGGGCTTTTCCAGAAACGAGGTGATGCGCCCGGCCGTGTCCACCGCCATCACGCCGAAGGCCGTGGCCTCCATCCGCGGAACGGTCAGGCAGCCGATGGTGACGTCCGCACCGCTTTCGACATGTTCGCGCAGCATGACCTCGTAATCCATCTTGTAGATGTGATCGCCGGCCAGGATGACGATGTAGTCGACATCATAACTGTCCACGATGTCGATGTTCTGCGTGACCGCATCGGCGGTGCCGCGATACCAATGTTCCTCGGACAGGCGCTGGCTGGCGGGCAGGATGTCCATGAATTCGTTGCGTTCGGCGCGAAAGAAGTTCCAGCCGCGCTGGACGTGGCGGATCAGGCTGTGGGCCTTGTATTGCGTGGCCACGGCGATCTTGCGAATGCCGGAATTCATCGCGTTCGACAGCGCGAAATCGATGATCCGGGTCTTGCCGCCGAAATAGACGGCGGGCTTCACGCGCCGGTCGGTCAGTTCCTTAAGCCGGCTTCCACGCCCCCCGGCCAGCACGAAGGCCATCGCGCGGCGGTTCAGTCTTTTCGTCTCTGCCATCTTCGAAACTCCCCTCCTGAAAACTCACTCGGCCACGAGAATGACCACCGACAGCGGCGGCAGGACGACCTCGGCCGAAGCCGGCTGGCCGTCCTGCGGCGGACCGTCCGCCTGGATCTCGCCCAGATTGCCGGTGCCGCTGCCGCCGTAGATTTCGGCGTCGGTGTTGATCGCCTCGCGCCAGCGGCCCTTCTGCGGGACGCCGATCCTGAACCCATCGCGCGGGACCGGGGTAAAGTTGCACAGGACCACGACCGGCCTGTCGCCATCCCCGCCGCGCCGGACCCAGGCATAGGTCGATTGCGCCGGGTCGGTGGCGATCCACTGAAACCCCTCGGCATCGCAATCCTTGACATGCAGCGCAGGCGTTTCGCGATAAAGCCGGTTCAGATCGCGGACCAGCGATTGCACACCCTTGTGCAGCGGCTGCCCGGCGGCGTGCCAGTTCAGTTCGCCATTGTGGTTCCATTCCTCGGGCTGACCCCATTCGCAGCCCATGAACAACAGCTTCTTGCCCGGATGACCCCACATGAAGCCGTAATAGGCGCGCAGGTTGGCGAATTGCTGCCATTCGTCGCCGGGCATCTTGCGCAACATGCTGCCCTTGCCATGGACCACCTCGTCATGGCTGATCGGCAGGACGAAATTCTCGGAAAACGCATACATCAGGCCGAAGGTAATCTGATCGTGGTGATATTTGCGATGGACCGGATCCTGCTGCATGTAGCGCAGCGTGTCGTTCATCCAGCCCATGTTCCACTTGAAGCCGAAGCCCAGCCCCCCCGCATCGACCGGGGCCGAGACCTTGGGGAAAGACGTGCTTTCCTCGGCCACGTTCATGATGCCGGGCACCTCGCCATAGGTGACGACGTTCATGGCCTGGATGAAGGCGATGGCCTCCAGGTTTTCCCGCCCGCCATGCCTGTTGGGCACCCATTCGCCGGCCTTGCGTGAATAATCGCGATACAGCATCGAGGCCACCGCATCCACGCGCAGCCCGTCGAGATGATATTCCTTCAGCCAATACAGGGCGTTGGCGATCAGGTAGTTCCGGACCTCGGTTCGGCCGTAATTGAAGATCAGCGTGTTCCAGTCCTGATGGAACCCTTCGCGCGGGTCGGCATGTTCGTAAAGCGGCGTGCCGTCGAAGCGGGCCAGCCCGTGCCCGTCGGTGGGGAAATGGCCCGGCACCCAGTCCAGCAACACGCCGATCCCGGCCTCGTGCGCGGCCTCGACCAGATCGCGGAATTCATGCGGCGGCCCGAACCGGATCGTCGGCGCATAAAGCCCCACCGGCTGATAGCCCCATGAGCCGTCGAAGGGGAATTCGCTGATCGGCAGCAGTTCCAGATGGGTGAAACCCATATCGCTGACATAGGCAATCAGATCGCGGGCAAGCTCCTTGTAGGACAGGGGCCGGCCATGATCGTCCCACCGCCGCCGCCAGGATCCCAGATGCACCTCGTAGACGCTGATCGGGGCGGTCCGGTCCTGGGCCTCGACGCGGCCAGCCATCCAGGCCGCGTCGCCCCAGCCATATCCGGAAATGTCGCGCACGACGCTGGCCTTTTCGGGCGGATGCTGGCTGCCGAAGCCAACCGGATCGGCCTTCTGCAGGACGCCGCCATCGGCGCCGACCAGTTCGTATTTGTAAAGCGCGCCTTCGGCGATGCCCGGAAGAAAGATTTCCCAGACGCCGCTGTCGCCCACCCGCCGCATCGGATGGCGGCGACCGTCCCAGTGATTGAACTGCCCGATGACCGAGACGCGCCGGGCATTGGGCGCCCAGACCGCGAAATGCGTGCCCTGCGCGCCCTCATGCGCCATCACATGCGCGCCGAGGGCCTGCCACAATTGACGATGCGTTCCCTCGCCGATCAGATAGCGGTCCACATCGCCCAGAACCGGGCCGAAGCGATACGGATCGTCGAATTCCCATTCCACGCCGCCGCCCGATCTGGCCTTCAGCCGGTATGGGCCGGCGGGAACCACCGCCGCGAACACGTCGCCCTCGAGACGTTCCATTGCGATCTCGCCGCCGGCCTGCGTGACGACGCCTAGCGCGGAGACATCGGGCATGAACGCCACGATCCGATTCTGCCGCCCCTGGGCGTGCGGGCCGAGGATGTCGAAGGGTCGATCGTGACGACCCGCGCTCAGCAGATCCAGATCGTGCCTGTTCAGCGGGCAAGGCTGGTCGGTCTTTCCCATGGTCCCCACTCTAACCGCCGCGAAGATTCGGGCAATGTCTGGCTTGACGCTAAACTCCGGTTGGCCTTCCGGCTACTCTCATGCATGACTTGACCCCAACACACAGGTCATGGCCGGGGTTTCCAATGAAAGAATGGTGGCGCGACGCCGTGATCTACCAGATCTATCCGCGCAGCTTTCAGGACGACGACGGCGACGGGATCGGCGATCTGAAGGGGATCGCGCGGCGGCTGGGCCATGTGGCCGATCTGGGCGCCGACGCGATCTGGCTGTCGCCGATCTTCACCTCGCCGATGAAGGACATGGGCTATGACGTGTCCGACTATACCGGCATCGACCCGCTGTTCGGCACGATCGCGGATTTCGACGCGCTGGTTGCCCGCGCTCATGACCTGGGGCTGAAGGTGATCATCGACCAGGTTCTCAGCCATACCAGCGACAAGCATCCCTGGTTCGAGCAGTCGCGCCAGGACCGCGGGAACCCCAGGGCCGACTGGTATGTCTGGGCGGAACCAAACCCGGACGGCACGCCGCCCAGCAACTGGCCCTCGGTCTTCGGCGGCCCGGCCTGGGAATGGGAGCCGCGACGGCGCCAGTATTACCTGCACAATTTCCTGATCCAGCAGCCGGATCTGAATTTCCACCACAGGCCGGTGCAGGACGCGCTGCTGGACACGATGCGTTTCTGGCTGGAACGAGGCGTGGACGGATTTCGGCTGGATACGGTGAACTATTATTTCCACGACGACAGGTTGCGCGACAACCCGCCCAATCCCGACCATGACGGGCCCGAAACCTATGGCTATCAACGCCACATCTATTCCAAGAACCGGCCCGACAACATCGCCTTCCTGAAACGGATGCGGGCGCTGACCGACGAATATGACGGCCGCATGATGGTGGGCGAGGTCGGCGATGGCGGCCAGACCGCCATCGACATCATGGCCGAATACACCGCCGGAAACGACCGGCTGCACATGTGCTACAGCTTCGAGATGCTCAGCCCCGATTTCACCGCGGCGCATTTCCGCAAGACGATCGAGGGCGTCCGCAAAGGCGCCCCCGACGGTCATTCCTGCTGGTCCTTCTCGAACCATGACGTGGTTCGCCACGTCACCCGCTGGGCCGGCCATGCCACCGACCCCGACGCGCTGGCCCGGCAATCGGCGGCGATGCTGCTGTCGTTTCCCGGCGCGATCAGCCTTTATCAGGGCGAGGAACTGGGCCAGACCGAAACCGATCTGGTCTATGCCGAACTGACCGACCCCCCGGCGCTGCGTTTCTGGCCCGAGGTCAGGGGACGCGACGGCTGCCGCACGCCGATGGTCTGGGACAGGACGCAGGCCAATGCGGGCTTCTCGACCGGGATCCCCTGGCTGCCGGTCAAGGAACCGCAGGCCGCGCGCGCAGTCGCGGGCCAGCAGGCCGACAATGACAGCGTGCTGGCCGCCTATCGCGCGATCATCGCGTTTCGCAAGGCCACGCCGGCGCTGCGATGGGGCAGGACCGAGTTTCTGGAGCTGGCCGAGCCGATCCTTGCTTTCCGCCGCGATCACGAGGGACAGGCCGTGACATGTGTCTTCAACCTGTCGGCAAGGCCGGTTCGGCTGAAAACCGACGCCACGGCCCTGACCGGTCCATCCTCGGCCATGCTGGGCGAGGGGATCCTGTCGCTGCCCGCCAACGGTTTTGCCTGGATCGAGGGCGCCCCGGGGTTATCCCGCTAATCGCCCTTGCGGCGCAGGAACAATTCGAACCCAAGATACAACCCCGCCGCGCCGAACAGGATCGCCCAGAACACTGCGCCCGACCGCAGCTCGACCACCGCCCAGATCAGCGGCAGAATGACACAGAGGACACGCACCCAGAGCGGCCGGAAGAACGGCGCATTCGGATCCACCAGCATGATCACCCCCTTGCCCGACGCTGTTTCATCGCGGCCGGACCATCCTGTGCCCTTCGCCCGGCGCGGACAAGCCCCCGGCCGCCAGACAGGGCGCCAGAGAGAAAACCCGAGGAATAGCCCATGCAACTGACCGGACTTCACCATCTGACGGCAATCACCGCCGACGCGCCCGGCAACAACCGCTTCTACACCCGGATCCTGGGCCTGCGCCGGGTCAAGAAGACGGTCAATCAGGACAATGTCTCGGCCTATCATCTGTTTTACGCCGACGGCGCGGGCAATCCGGGAACCGACATCACCTTTTTCGATCTACCGGCCGCAAAAGACCGGCGCGGCACCAATTCGATCAGCCTGACCGGCCTGCGCGTGGCCGAATCGGGTCTGGATTACTGGGCCTCGCGGCTGCGCGACAGCGGTGTCCCGCATGGTGGCGTCACCCTGATCGACGGCCGCGCAGGGATGGATCTGGAAGATCACGAAGGCCAGCGCCTGCGACTGATCGCCGCGCCCGACCCCGAGGGCACGCCCTGGCCCGACAGCCCGGTTCCGGCCGAGCACCGCATCCACGGCCTGGGGCCGGTCACGATCTCGGTGGCCGAACTGGCCCCGACCGAAGCCCTGCTGAGAACAGTGATGAAGATGCGCCGCGTCCGCGACTATCCCGCCCCCGACGGCGCGGGGCAGGTCCATGTCTTCGAGATGGGGGCGGGCGGGGCGGCGGCGGAACTGCATGTCGCCGTCCAGCCCGGCCTGCCCCGGGCACGGCTTGGCGCGGGCGGCGTGCATCACGTGGCCTTCCGCGTGCCCGACAAGGCTGCGCTAAGCGGCTGGGCCGAACGTCTCGGCGCCGCCCGCGTCGCCACGTCGGGCGAGATCGACCGCTTCTATTTCCGTTCGCTCTATTTCCGCGAGCCGGCGGGCAACCTGTTCGAACTTGCCACCGACGGACCGGGCTTCGATGCCGACGAGCCGCGCGACACGATGGGCACGACGCTGTCGCTGCCGCCGTTCCTGGAAGATCGCCGGTCACAGATCGAGGCCGGCCTGAAGCCGCTGGACTGAGGCCGGAAAATCCGGATCGTCGCGCGCAGGGCCGCTTTGCGACGGATCGCAAAATCTGCGCGCCTTGCACCATTTTCGCACCGGCAGCCGTGTCTGGTTCCGACAGCAGGAGAAGCCTCGTGACCAGACTTGCCCATCCCCGCGAAGCCCGGCCGGCCCTGCCGGGCCCCCGCCGCCGTATCGCCGTGATCGGCAGCGGCATATCCGGGCTTGGCACCGCGTGGCTTCTGGATTCGCATCATGACGTGACCCTTTTCGAGGCCGAGCCTCGTGCCGGCGGCCATACCCGCACGGTCGAGGCGATGGGCGCCCGCGTCGATACCGGCTTCATCGTCTGCAACCGCCGCACCTATCCGCTGTTCGTGCCTTTGCTGGAACATCTGGGGGTGGCGCTGGAGCCGTCGGACATGACCTTCTCGGCCAGTTTCGGGGGTGGCCGCTACGAATACGGCACCGGCAACACCGCGGCCCTGTTCGCGCAGAGGCGGCGGGCCGTCGATCCGCGCCACCTGCTGATGCTGCGCGACATCCTGCGTTTCTTCCGCCACGCGACGCGCTTTGGCGCCAGCGGTCATTCGCTGGGCGCGATGCTGGATGAATTGCGGCTGGGCGCGGATTTCCGCGACATGTTCCTGCTGCCAATCTCGGGGGCGATCTGGTCCACCCCCTCGCGCGCCATGCTGGATTTCCCGGCCGCCAGCTTCGTGCGGTTCTTCGACAATCACGGTCTGCTGTCGCCATCGGGGCAGCCGAACTGGCTGACCGTGACCGGCGGCGCGCGGGCCTATGTCGATGCGATCCTGACACGGCTGAAGGCGCGCGTCGCGATGGCCGCGCCGGTTTTCCGCGTGATCCGGGACAAGGAGGGCGTCACCGTCGTCAGCCCCCACGGGCCCCAGCGTTTCGACCGCGCGGTCTTTGCCTGCCACGCCCCGCAGGCGCTGGAGATGCTGGATCATCCCGACGCCGAGGAGCGGGCCGTCCTGTCGGTGTTTCGCACGCAGCCCAACCGGATGGTGCTGCACAGCGATCCGGCCTTCATGCCGCGACGCCCCGCCGCCTGGGCCGCCTGGAACTATATCACGGCGCGGCGACGGCCTGACCCGCACCAGCCGGTCAGCCTGTCCTACTGGATGAACCGGCTTCAGAACCTGAAAACGGAAAGCCCTCTGATCGTGACCCTGAATCCGGAAACCGAGCCGCGCGGCATCCATGACGAGACGCTCATGGCGCATCCGCAATTCGATACGGCCACGATGGCGGCGCAGGTTCGTTTGCCCTCGATTCAGGGGCGCGGCGGGGTCTATTATGCCGGGGCATGGACGCGATACGGCTTTCACGAGGACGGACTGCTGTCGGCGCTGCGGGTGGCGCAGGCGATGGGAATCGCCTGGCCTCTGGGACAGGACCCCTGGGCCGACGAGGCGCAGGCCGCATGACGGATCTGTGGGACGGCGCGCTGATACCCGCCCGGATCTGGCACGGCAGGCGCGGCGACGTGGCGCGCGAATTCCGCTATCGCACCACGTTTCTGGCGCTGCCCGTGGACCGGATCGATGCAGGCGATCTGCCGCTGGCCATCGACCGGCCCGGATTGTGGTCGCTGCGGCGCCGGGATTACGGTGATCGCGACGGCACATCCCTGCGCGATTTCATCCTGGGGGTGCTGTCGGATGCGGGACTGGCCGAGGCGCGCGAGGTGACACTGATCACCGCACCGCGCACGTCGGGCTATGGCTTCAACCCGGTCAGCTTCTGGCTGTGCCGCGATGACCGGCAGGACCTGCGCGCGGTGCTGGCCGAGGTATCCAATACCTTCGGCGAGCGGCATTTCTATCTGTGCCACCGGCCCGACCGGGGGCCGATCCGCCGCGAGGACCGGCTTGGGGGCGAAAAGATTTTCCACGTCTCGCCGTTCCTGCCGCGCGAAGGTCGCTATCTGTTTCGCTTCGACAGCGGGCCGGGCCGCTTCGGCGCCTGGGTGGATTGGACCAGCGCGGAGGGCAGCCGGCAATTGGGAACCTCGATGGTCGGGCCGGCGCAATCCCTGGACCGGGCGGCACTGCGCCGGGCCGCCCTGAGCCATCCTTTCCAGGCGCAGAAGGTGATAGGCCTGATCCACTGGCAGGCCGTGAAACTTCGTGCCCGTGGACTTCGTTATCTGCCAAAACCGCCGCAGCGTCCCGGCCGCAGGTCAGAGGCGACCGGTCTGGATCGCGACGGGGAAGAATGAAAGAACTGGGGGGTCGTTCATGTTGTTTCAGCGCCAGTTGACACGAGAATTTCTTGACACCGCCCGCAAGGTGCGGCTCGGCACCTTGCGCGTCGTCACGCCCGAGGGCGAGGTCCATCATTTCGGCGGCACCGCTCCGGGGCCGGAGGCCGCGCTGATCGTGCATGATTGGCGCACCATTCCGGCGCTGGCCGCCAAGGGCGACATCGGCATGACCGAGGCCTATCGCGACGGCTGGTGCGACACCCCCGACCTCGAGGCATTGCTGACGCTGGCATTGCTGAACGAGGACGCGCTGGAGCGGTATATCTATGGCAACCGCCTGCGGATGCTGGCGCTGCGGGCATTATATGTGCTGAACCGCAACACCCGCACCGGGGCGCGGCGCAATATCTCGGCGCATTACGATCTGGGCAACGATTTCTATTCGCTGTGGCTGGATCCCAGCATGACCTATTCCTCGGCGCTGTTCAGCGATGGCGATGATCTGGGCGCCGCGCAGCAGCGAAAATACGATCGCATCATCGACAATCTGGCCGGCGAATCGGGGCGGCTGCTGGAAATCGGCTGCGGCTGGGGCGGCTTTGCCGAGCGCGCCCTGTCGCGGGGCGATTTCGCGCCCAAGGGCCTGACCCTGTCGGTCGAGCAGGCCGAATACGCGCGGCGCAGGCTGGACGGCAATGCCGAGATCGCGTTGCAGGATTACCGCGACGAAAGCGGCCGTTTCGATCATGTCGTCTCGATCGAGATGTTCGAGGCGGTCGGCGAACGCTACTGGCGCGATTATTTCGGCAAGCTGGCGCAGGTCCTGTCGCAGAAGGGCCGGGCGATGGTGCAGACAATCACCGTGGCCGACCGCTATTTCGACCGTTATCGCGCCGGACCCGACATGATCCGCAGCTTCATCTTTCCCGGTGGAATGCTGCCCTCGCCCACCCGGTTCGAGGCCGAGGCGCGGGCGGTCGGGCTGCGTATCGAGGAGACGTTCAACTTCGGGCTGGATTATGCGCGTACCCTGCGCGACTGGCTGGCCCGCTTCGACGAAAGCCTGCCCCGGATCCGCGAGATGGGATTTGACGAGGGATTCATCCGCGTCTGGCGTTTCTATCTTGCCGCCTGCGCCGCATCGTTCAGCGTCGGGCGCACCGATGTCATTCAATATCGCATGTCCCATGGCTGAACGGATCTGGATCATCGGCGCCAGCGACGGGATCGGCCGCGAACTGGCGCTGGCCTATGCCCGCGAAGGGGCGGATCTGATCCTGTCGGCACGCGGCAGGGACAAGCTGGCAGAGGTCGCGGCCGAAGCCGGCGAGGCCGAAATCCTGCCGCTCGACGTGGCCGACCGCGCCTCGATCGAGGCCGCGGCGGCGGCGATCGCCGCGGGCGGCAAGCTGGACCGGATCGTGCATCTGGCGGCGCTTTACGATCCCGGACGGATCGCCGATCTGGATCCGGAGAAGGCCGCGCAGCTTGTCACCGTGAACCTGACCGGCAGCTTTCACATCGCACAGGTCGGACCGAGGCTGCTGCGCAAGCACGGTCAGCTGGCATTGTGCGGATCGGTCGCAGGCTATGTCGGGCTGCCGCAGGGCCAGATCTATTCCGCGACCAAGGCCGGGGTGATCAATCTGGCCGAAAGCCTGCGCGCCGAACGACCGGATGTGGATGTCCGGCTGATCTGCCCCGGCTTCGTCGACACCCGGATGACGCGCAGGAACCGGTTCCGGATGCCGGCCATCATGCCGGCCGACAAGGCCGCCGCCGCGATCATGAAAGGGCTCGCCGGCAAGCAGTTCGAGATCCATTTTCCGCATCGCCTGACCCGGACGTTGAAGCTGATCCGCGCCCTGCCCTATGCCGCCTCGCTGCGCCTGACCCGAAGGCTCAGCCGCGACGGCGACTAGGCCGTTCGCAGCGCCGGCGCGGGCGGCGGGCGCCCGTCAGGCTGTCACGTCCCTTGCGACGGCCAGGCCGATCACCACGGCACCACCTCGCCCTTCCAGTCGCGAAACCCGCCGCTGTCCCGCGCCGTCAGCCCGGCGATCACGTCCAGCAGCGCGCGGGCGCTGCGGTCGGGCGTGATGGTCCGATAGCGGGCGGCATATTTTGCGGTCAGGGGTGTCTCGACCGTGCCCGGATGCAGCGCGACGAAGATGCTGTCGGGATTGTGCCGCTGCCATTCGATCGCGGCGGTGCGGATGATCTGGTTCTGCGCGGCCTTTGCTGCGCGATAGGACACCCAGCCGCCCAACCCGTTATCGCCGATCGAGCCGACCCGCGCCGACAGAGAGGCAAAGACGGCCCGCCCCTTGTCGCGCAGAAGCGGCGCAAAATGGCGGATCGCCAGCGCCACGCCGGTCGCGTTCAGGGCGAATTGCCGCGCCATCGCCTGCGCGTCGATTGCCGCGAAGCTTTTTTCCGGTTCATGGCCGCCGATCACCAGCGCGCCCGTTGCGTTGAAGATCAGATCGAACGGCCGCTCCAGCCGGGCTGCCAGCGGGCCCGGTGTCGTCGGGTCTGTCAGATCCAACCCGTCATCGCGGCGCGACAGGCGCGTCACCCTGGCGCCGTCCCGGGCCAGGCGATCGCAGACCGCCGCGCCGATCCCGCCCGAAGCGCCCAGAACCAGCGCCCGCATCAGCCGACCATGCGGACGATCGTCACACCAGCCCAGGCCGAGAGCCCGGTCAGAAAACCGCCCCAGGCGGTGTCCGCGACAACCTGCGCCCATGACCAGTCGCGCATGATGGCAAGGCTGGTGAATTCATAAGTGCCATAGCACATCAGCCCCAGCAGCGCGCCGGCCAGCAAAGCCTGCACCGGCGCTCCGTCCCGCAAGGCCGGGACCGAAACGAAATACAAAAGCCCCACCACATAGAAGGCATAGAAGGCCGCAGCCGGGCCCAGCCGGAACGGATCGGCCAGCAGATCGCCGATGGAACGCTCGAAGATCGGCCGGATCAGAAATCTGATCCCCACCACATCCACGGCAAGAAACACGATCAGTGTCGAGAAATAGAGGATGATCATCTTCATCATGCTAATCCTTGAAATCCTTGTAAGCCGTCAACGCCCGTGATCGGCCCTGCGACAGAGAGATCGCAGGCATCGGCGTCCGGTCCAGATCGATCTGCCACGACCGCGGGGCCGCCCTGGCGAAAGCCTGCGCGCCCCTGGCATCAGGCTTCAGCCAGTGGTCGCGATAGCGCGCGGCGGCATCGAATTTTCCGGCCTGGGTGTCGGGGTTGAAAACACGGAAATAGGGGGCGGAATCCGGCCCGCATCCCGCCACCCACTGCCAGTTCATCGCGTTCGAGGCCGCGTCCCAGTCGATCAGCGTGCGGGCGAACCAGTCCAGGCCCACGCGCCAATCGGTCAGCAGATGCTTGGTCAGATAGCTGCCGGCGATCATGCGGACGCGATTATGCATCCGTCCGGTCACGAACAGCTCGCGCATCCCGGCATCGACCATCGCGACGCCGGTCAGGCCGCGTCGCCAATTTTCGGCGTCGTTGTTGTCGCGCTTCCACGGAAAATCATTCCATTCCTCGCGCCAGCAGGTCTGGTCCATCTGCGGCATCTCGTGGAACAATTCCCGCGCGAATTCCCGCCAGGCCACCTCGCGAAGAAAACCCTCGACCCCCTGCCGCCCCGCCTCGCGCGCCGCCTGCCCGACATGCCAGATACGCCGGGCGCTGATCTCGCCCACGGCAAGCGCGTCGGACAGGTTCGAGGTGCCGTCCCGCCAGGGCTGGTCGCGGTGATCGGCGTAGTCGCGCACCGGCCCGTGCAGGAAATCGTCCAGCCGGTCGCGCGCGGCATCCTCGCCGGGCTGGACATGATCGGCCACGACCGGCCAGCCGCGATCCATTACCGCCCTCGCCTCGGGCCAGTCGGTGCCGTCGCTGTCGGGCCATGTCTCGGGCAGGGTCAGCGAGGGCGGGTTCAGCGGCGCCTCGATCCGGGTCGTGCGCAGCGCCCGCCAGAATGGCGTGAAGACCTTGTAGATGCCGCCCTGCTGCGTCGTGACCGAGCCGCGCGGCACCAGATCGGCCAGCGGATGCAGGTGCAACGCGGCCCCGCCGCGCAGGGCGGCCGCCTTCAACCCGTGATCGCTGGCAAAGGGGAAGCCCTCGGTCGTGTGGATTGCCGTGGCGCCGGTCTCGCGCGCGATCCGTTCCAGAACCTCGGCCGGATCGCCCCGGCGCAGGATCAGGCGACTGTTGCGGCCATGCAGCGCGGCCTGAAGCCGGGGCAGCGACAGCGCCTGACGCTGGGCGCTGGCCGGATGATCGCGCGCCTCTGCCGGATCCAGGATCACAAGCGGGATGACCGGTCCCGAACCGGCTGCCGCGACCAGGGCGGGATGATCGTCCAGCCGCAGCACACGTCGAAACCAGCAGATTACCGTCATCGTCCAACCCTGTTAGTTGCCTGCAAAGACACGCATGAAACGGCCGAAAGTTTCAAGCAAAGCGCAAGGAGCCGGCCGGGCGCGCCATTGTCAGCCCCGCCGTCGGTGGTATAGCTGGATCAGACCCGCCACCCCGAAAGTCCTGCCCGTGATCCGATCCGCCCTTCGCCCCGGCTTCGTCTCGCTCGTCTCGGCCGGGCCGGGCGATCCCGAACTGCTGACGCTGAAGGCCGCGCGGCGACTGTCCGAGGCCGATGTGGTCCTGTTCGACGATCTCGCCTCGGGGCCGGTGCTGGACCACGCCGATCCGGCGGCGCAGATGATCTCGGTCGGCAAGCGGGCAGGGCGGCCTTCGGCGCGGCAGGAACACGTGAACGCGCTGCTGGTCGAACATGCGCGCCGGAACCGCCGCGTGGTTCGGTTGAAATCGGGGGATGCGGGAATTTTCGGGCGGCTCGAGGAAGAGATCGTGGCCCTGACCGAGGCCGGTATCCCGTTCGAGATCGTGCCCGGCGTGACCTCGGCCGCGGCCGCCGCAGCCGCCGCGTCGATTCCGCTGACCCGCCGCCTGACCGCCCGGCGCCTGCAATTCGTGACCGGTGCCGACGTGACCGGCCATCTGCCGCAGGACATCAACTGGGCAGCCCTGGCCGATCCGCAGGTCACCACCGTCGTCTTCATGGGTCAGCGCAGTTTCCCGGAACTGGCGAAAGGTCTGCGCGTGCACGGCCTGCCCGGCACCACCCCGGCGCTGTTCGCCGAGGCGGTCGGCCATCCCGAACAGCGGCTGCTGCGCACCGACATTGACAGCCTGGCCCGGATCATGGCCCGGACGCGGGTGACGCAGCCGGGTCTGATCCTTTATGGTCCGCTGGCGTTCGGTCGGCCTGCTGCGAATGCGCCGTCACCCCGAACCTGACCCGCTCACCCCGCGGCATCGGGTTGCATAAAATGCAAATCAGATCCGGATGGCGCGGCGGCGCGGTTTAAGGCCCTGTTAAATCGCCTGACCTAGCCTTCTCCGACGGCCCAACTCAGCCGGTTGAACCATGCTCACCTATAGCCACGTGGTCACGACGGGGACCGCGGACAACGCCTTTCTGTCTAACCTCACCGATCTGGCGATTGTCTGGTTCGGCGGACGGCTGGTGCTTGTCAGCAGCAACACGTTCCAGGGCGGGATCGCCAGTTTTGCGACCGACGGATCGGGCACGCCGCTGACACGCATCGACAGCATCGCGTTCGGCGACAAATTCAGCTATCAGGGCAATCCCGAAATCAGCGTTCTCGCCCTGGCCCAGGGGCCACAACTGCATCTGGGGCAGTTGGGCGGGGCCGCGGATCTGGGAATCGCCGTCGCCGCGAACGGCGATCTGGGCAGTTTCCGCACGATCCTGGGCGGGTCCGGACCGGGCGCCGCGATCAGCGCGATCGGCACGTTCGAGACCGAGGCGGGGCGATTTCTCTATTCGGCCAATGCGCGGACATTGACGCTGGAAACGCGTCGCATCGGCGATGACGGAAGTCTTCTGGATACGTCATCGGCCAGCATCCCGATCAGCAGCGCCCCGCCGGACGCGGCGCTGGACAAGATCATCGGCCTGACGGTCCAGGGCCAGCGGATGCTGGTCGCGATCTCGGGCCTGGGCAATTTCATCTCGACCCACCTGGTGGGCGAGGACGGCGTTCTGGATGGTGGCAAGGTTCATGCCTCGGCGCAGGGAACCGGCTATTACATCCCGACCGACATCGAGGCGGTCCAGTTCGGCGGCAAATCCTTTCTGATCGTCGCGGGCGGAACCTCGTCCTCGCTGTCGGTCTTCCAGCTTTCCTCGACCGGCGAGGTGACGGCGGTCGATCACGTCATCGATGAAAGGACGACGCGCTTTCAGTCCGCGACCGCGATGGCGACGGCCGTGGTGGATGGGCGCGCCTATGTCTTTGCCGGCGGCGCCGATGACGGGATCAGCGTCTTCACGGTCCTGCCGGATGGACGGCTTCTGCATCTGGCCACGATCGAGGATACGGACGCGCTGACCCTTGCCGATGTCAGCGATATCGAGGCGCAGGTGATGGGCGGCAAGATCGCGCTGTTCGTCGCCAGCGGCACCGAGACCGGAATCACACAGCTTGAATTCGATCCGGGCCGGCTGGGCATGACCGGCAGCGGCACGACCGGCAATGCCGGCGGCACCGCCCGCGATGACCTGATCGTCGCCCGCGACGGCACGACGCGCCTGTTCGGCGGGGACGGCGACGATATCCTTGTCTCGAAAAGCCAGAGCGTGTCGATGACCGGCGGCGCCGGCGCCGACATCTTCGTCGCCACACGCTTTGACGGCCGGATTGCGATCCTCGACTACGAAAAGGGCGTCGACCGGCTGGATCTGTCGATGCTGGGCATGATCCGCAGCACATGGCAACTGACCTTCGCGCCGCAAAGCTATGGCATCAAGATTTTCTACGGCAATTCGGTCATTGACATCTTTTCCGCCGATGGCACCACGCTGGCTGCATCAGATTTCGGCAACGAGATGTTCCCGATCGCCCATTACTGGGTGCCCGAACTGGACCCCTCCACCATCGACCCGTCCGAGGTGCCCTCGACCGTCGGCCGCTGGATCTTTGGCTCCGAGGCTCCGGACCGCCTGTTGGGACAGGCCGGCCCGGACCGGATCGAGGCAAAGGCGGGCAATGATACGGTCGCGGCCGGCGGCGGTGCGGACACGGTCTTCGGCGGAGACGGCGAAGACCTTCTGCGCGGACATGACGGCGCTGACCTGCTTTATGGCGGTGCCGGCCGGGACACGATCTTCGGCGACAACCAGGACGATCAGATTTATGGCGAAGCCGGCGGCGATTACATCTACGGCGGCAGCGGCAATGACCGCATCGAAGGCGGCGACGGAAACGACCGCGTCTATGGCAATTCCGGCGATGACGTGATCACAGGCGGGAACGGCAACGACACCCTTTGGGGCAATGACGGCGACGATTTGCTGGAGGCGACGGCGGGCGACAACCTGCTTGGCGGCGGCGGCGGCCGGGACACCCTGATCGGCGGGGCCGGGCGCGACATGCTGCGCGGCGGCGCCGACCAGGACCTGCTGCGTGGCGGATCGGGACAGGACACGTTGCTGGGCGAGGACCAGAACGACCGGCTTTATGGCGATGCGGGCGATGACCGGCTTTATGGCGGCCCCGGCAACGACATGATCTATGGCGGGCAGGGCAATGACCTGCTGGCGGGCGAAGACGGCAACGACCGGCTGGGCGGGAATGACGGCAACGACATCGTGCAGGGCGGCGATGGTCGAGATTGGCTGGCAGGGGGGAATGGCGATGATCTGCTTTATGGGGGCGGTGACGACGATACCGTGATCGGCGGCGATGGGAATGACCGGTTGGAGGCGGTATCGGGCAATGACTACCTGATCGGAGGCGCCGGCCGCGACACGCTGATCGGCCAGTCCGGGCGCGACCGGTTATCGGGCGGAACCGGCAACGACAAGCTTTACGGTTTCGGCGGCGACGACCTGCTGGGCGGCCATGACGGTGACGATCGGCTGGATGGCGGTGCCAACCAGGATACGCTGCGCGGCGGGGCGGGCAATGACCGGCTGTACGGCGGCACCGGGAACGATGTGCTGGAGGGTGAGGACGGCGACGACTATCTCAACGGCGGCAATGGCGACGACCTGATGCAAGGCGGCGCGGATGACGACCGGCTGGAAGGCGGAAACGGTAACGACGAACTGCGCGGAGATGACGGCAACGACACCGTCATCGGCGGCTATGGCAATGACTGGATCAGCGGTGGCGGCGGCAACGACCGGCTCTACGGGCAATCGGGCAACGACCGGCTGTTCGGATATTCCGGCAACGATTTCCTGCGCGGCGGCGAGGACAGAGACCGGCTTGACGGCGGTTCGGGACGCGATCTTCTTTTCGGAGAAGAGGGCCGGGACACGATCTTCGGCGGCAACGGCAACGACTGGCTCGAGGGCGGCAGCGGCAATGACCAACTGCGCGGCGAGGATGGCGACGACACCCTGGTCGGCGGGGACGGCGATGACTGGCTCAGTGGCGGCAGGGGCAACAACCGGCTTTACGGGCAGGCCGGCGATGACCGGCTCTACGGCTATTCCGGCAACGATTTCATCCGTGGCGGCAGCGGCCGGGACCGATTGGAGGGACGCGGCGGCAATGACCGGCTTTACGGCGAATCCGGCGACGATGTGATGATCGGCGGCGCGGGGGCGGACAGATTGTATGGCGGCACGCAGAACGACAGGCTCTACGGCGATGATGGCAACGATTACCTGGCCGGGCAGCAGGGCGATGACACGATCCTGGGCGGGGGCGGCAACGACCGCATCGGCGGTTCGGACGGCAACGATGTTCTGTCGGCGCAGACCGGCGATGACAGCCTCTGGGGCGGGGCTGGCAATGACAGATTGATCGGCGGCGCGGGCGACGACTGGCTGATCGGGGGCGCGGGGGCGGACCGACTGGAAGGCGGCTCGGGTCGCGACCGTTTCCGCTTTGATTCCGTCAGCGACAGCCGCATCGGATCGCCCGATTTCATCCAGGATTTCCGGCCCGGCATCGACCTCCTGGATCTGTCGGCCCTGCGACTGCAATTTGTCGGCAGGCGCGGCTTTTCCGGTGACAACCAGCTTCGATGGACGCAATCGGGTGGCGACACCCATGTCTTTGCAGATCTCGACGGTGACGGGCGGGCCGACCTGCATATCCGGCTGGACGGCCAGCTTGGCCTCGACAGCGACGATTTCCTGCTCTAACGCTCAGTCAGCCGCGCCTCGGCCCATGTGGCGGCCTCCGCGACCACCGGATCGGCATCGCCGCGCAGATTCCGTGCCACGGGCGCAAGCCGGCGATCGGCGGAATTACCGATGGCGTACAAGACGTTGCGGATGAACCTGTTGCGCCCGATCCGCTTGATCGCCGAGCCCGCGAACCGCGCCCGGAACCCGGCATCGTCCAGCTCCGCCAGCTCCGCCAGCGTCGGTGCCCCCGCGATCCCGCGATAGCGCATCTCCGATCCCTCGCGCGCGAACTTGTTCCACGGGCAGACCGCCAGGCAATCGTCGCAACCATAGATGCGGTTGCCCATCAGGGGCCGCAATTCGGGATCGACCGGCCCCTTGTGCTCGATGGTCAGGTAAGAGATGCAGCGCCGCGCATCCAGCTGGAACGGCGCCGGGAAGGCCCCGGTCGGACAGATGTCCAGACAGGCCCGGCAGGACCCGCAATGCTCGTCCTCCGGCGGATCGGGCGGCAGATCCAGCGTGGTGAAGATCGCGCCCAGGAAAAACCAGCTACCCAGATCACGGGCCAGAAGATTGGTGTGTTTGCCCTGCCAGCCCAGCCCCGCAGCCTGCGCCAGCGGCTTTTCCATCACCGGCGCGGTATCGACGAAAACCTTGATCGCCTCGTCCTGATGGCGCGTCAGCATCCAGCGACCCAGCCGCTTCAGACGCTTCTTGACCAGATCGTGATAATCCCGCCCCTGCGCATAGACGCTGATCGCCGCCCGGTCGCGCGCCTCCAGCACGGCCAGCGGATCGTGATCCGGCGTGTAGAGATCGGCCAGCATGACCACCGACCGCGCCTCGGGCCACAGGGCGGCCGGATCGCCTCGCCAATGGCTGCGCTCGGCCATCCAGCCCATCTGGCCGTGCCGCCCGGCCTGCAGGAACGCACGCAAACGGCCCGCCGCCTCGGGAATGGCATCGGGTCGCGCCACCCGCATCTTGGCAAACCCGGCGGCCAGCGCCTCGGCCGCCAGCGCCTCTTTCATCTGCGTTGCCGAAATACCCCGGGGGGTCCGGGGGGCCGGCCCCCCGGCCGTCGCGGGACGCAATCCCGCATCGGCTTGCCTATCCGAAATCGAGTTCGGCATAATGCGGGGCCGGCTGGATGCCGGGCACCTGATCGGCCAGGACGCCCCGGAAGGCCGGGCGCGACTTGATCGTTGCATACCAGTCCCGCAAGACCTCGGACCGATCCCAATCGACGTCCGAGATGTAGTCCAGGCAGGAAAAATGCGCCGCGGCTGTGAAGTCGGCCAGAGACATCGCGCCCCCTGCCAGCCAGCGGCGGTCTTCCAGCAGTCCGGCCAGATAATCCATGTGCTCCTTGATCGCGCGCAGGCCATCCTTGACCGCCCGGCTGTCCGGATAGCCCGAACGCAGGATCTTCTTCCAGACCCGCTCGTTCAGGATGGGCTGGGTGACTTCGCTGTTGAACTTGTCGTCGAACCAGGCGCAAAGCCGGCGCACCTCGTGCCGGTCCAGCGCACCCCTGGGCATCAGCGGCGATTCGGACACGACCTCGTCGATATATTCGACGATGGCCTGACTTTCGGCCAGCATGGTACCGCGGAAACGAAGGACCGGCAGCTTGCCGGCCGGATTGCGGCGCTTCAGATCGGGCGGATTCTCCCAGTATTTCTCCTCGACCAGTTCGACCTCGATCTTCTTTTCGGCCAGAACCAGGCGGACCTTCCGGCAAAAGGGCGACAGGGTCGAATGATAAAGCCGCGTGGTCTGCGTGTTGGTGTTCATCGGCTGCTCGGCATTCCTCGTGACGATCGGCCGTCTTGATACGCCCCGATACCCGGTGTTTCAACCACGGCGGTCCCGGCTAGAAGCAATCCGCCCGCCCATCGCGGCGAATCGTGGCCGCACCATCGGCGATGGACCGCGACCGGGCCGAGGCTTGCCGCGGATCGCGCGTTTTGGGCGAGGGCAGGACCGCCGCCAACCGCGCCGCCTGAACCGCGTCCAGTCGATCGGGCGTGGTGCCATAGAATTCGCGCGCCGCCGCCCCGATACCAAAGACGCCCGGTCCGAATTCGGCCAGGTTCAGATAGACCTCGAGGATCCGCCGCTTGGACCAGAAGGCTTCGATCAGCGGTGTGAAGACTGTCTCCAGGGCCTTGCGCGGCCAGCTTCGGCCCTGCCACAGAAAGACGTTCTTCGCGGTCTGCTGGCTGATCGTCGAGGCCCCCCGGCTGGATCCCGAGGCCACGACGCGCCGGATCTCGTCCATGTCGAAACCCCAGTGGCGACAGAAATTCGCATCCTCGGCGGCGACCACGGCCCGCCGCATCTGGGGCGATACGTCGCCCAGATCGACCCAGACACGCGGCGTGATCGGCCGCTTGCGCGCCTCGCCGACGATGGTCAGGGTCGTCGGCGGGTTGATGAAGGCATAGATCCCCACCAGCATCGCCATCAGCACGAACACGCGCAGCGCGAACCACCGCATCCACACCGCCAGCCGCCGCAGCGGGCGCCAGCGGCGGCGCCCGCCCGGCCGGGGATCCGCCGGATCCGCGGCAGGCGGTCTGATGAGGGCGCGCAGGATCATGAGGGCGGCTTTGTCACGCCGCGCCTCGGGCCGTCAAGCGCGGGTTGCGCGGATCAACCGGCGGGCGATGCCGGCGGGACGGGCGGCACGCCGCCGCCCGACAGCGCATCCCGCAGCTTCTGTTCATCCTCCTGGGACAACGAGGTTTGCAGGATCCGGCCGCGATGGTGAAAGCCCTCGAGACGGGCCAGCACCTTGTCGGCGGTCATCTTGCGCAGAAGGATGAAAACCGCCGATCCGCCCGGTTGCAGCGAATGACCGACATCGCGCATGAAATCGTCGTTGATGCCGATGTCGCTGAAACGTCCGGCCAGAGCGCCCGCCCCCGCGCCCACGGCCGCCCCCAGCAGCGGATTCAGGAACACAAGTCCGACCAGCGCGCCCCAGAAGCCGCCGCCGACCGCGCCGGCGGCGGTCAGGTTCACGGCCTGATGCAACTGGATATCATCCTCGGACGGGCGGGTCACGACCACCGCGTCCTCAAGCTCGATCAGGTATTCCTTCTGCATCTTGACCAGTTCGGTCCGCAATTCGAAACCGGTTGTCTCGTCGTCGAACGCGATGGCGATCAGTTCTGACATCGAAAGATCCTCCGCTTTGGCAAGCCCGCCTGCAACAGCAACCCGCCGCCCTGGCGCGGGTTCCCGCCAGGGTCGGAAAGGCGGCCACGACCGGTCGCGCGGCGCGGGCGGGCGACGAGCCGGCTATTCCGCCGGCACCGCGCGCGGGGCGTCGTCCGCCTCGATCGGATGCGGAAGATGGGCCAGCATTTCCCTGGGGCAGACCTGCAGGAAACGCGCCTTCTCGCGATCCCAGTCCTGAAGGATGTCGGCGGCGCGGCGCGAACCGGTCTCTTTCAGATGCCGCTCGATCAGGCCCCTCAGTTCAGTCTCCCAATGGTCCTGCGTCAGCGGGCACAGAACCAGCGTCTCGGTGTTGATGTAGTCGCGCGCAACGCCCTGCGGATCATACAGATAGGCCATGCCGCCGGTCATGCCGGCGCCGAAATTGGCGCCGATGCTGCCGAGGATCACCGCGACGCCACCGGTCATGTATTCGCAGCCATTGCTGCCGCAGCCCTCGATCACGACATGGGCTCCGGAATTGCGCACCGCGAAACGCTCGCCCGCGCGGCCGGCCGCGAACAGATAGCCTGCCGTCGCGCCATAAAGCACGGTGTTGCCGATGATCGTGTTCTCGGCCGCGATCAGCGGCGAGGCCATCGGCGGGCGCACGGTGATAATGCCCCCGGACAGGCCCTTGCCGACGTAGTCGTTGGCATCGCCGGACACTTCCAGCTTCAGCCCCGGCGCGGCAAACGCGCCCAGCGATTGCCCGGCGCTGCCGGTCAGCCGCACCGTCAGGTGGTCGGGCTGCAGGTTGTTGCGCATCCCGAATTTCTGCACGATCATGCTGGACGTGCGCGTGCCGATGGTGCGCAGCGTGTTGCGAACCGCGTAGGACAACTGCATCTTCTCGCCATCCTCGAAGAAGCGGGCGGCGTCCTTGACGATATCGGAATCCAGCGTGTCCAGAACCGCGTTGCGCGGCTTGGTGCGGTCATAGACGATCTTGTCCGCGCCATCGACGGTGATCAGAAGCGGGTTCAGATCCAGATCGTCAAGATTCGCTGCGCCCCGACTGACCTGGGTCAGCAGATCGGCCCGGCCGATCACCTCATCCAGCGAACGTGCGCCGATGCTGGCCAGGATTTCCCGCACCTCCTGCGCGTAGAAGGTGATCAGGTTGACCACCTTGTCGGCGCTGCCGGTGAACATGGCGCGCAATTTCTCGTCCTGCGTGCAGACACCCACGGGGCAGGTGTTGGATTGGCACTGGCGGACCATGATGCAGCCCATCGCGATCAGGGCCGCGGTGCCGATGCCGTATTCCTCGGCCCCCATCATCGCCGCCATGACGATGTCGCGACCGGTGCGCAGGCCGCCATCGGTGCGCAGCGTCACCCGTTCGCGCAGCCGGTTCATGGCCAGAACCTGATGCGCCTCGGTCAGCCCCATTTCCCAGGGCAGGCCGGCGAACTTGATCGAGGTCGCAGGGCTGGCCCCGGTGCCGCCATTATGGCCGGAGATCAGGATCACGTCCGCCTTGGCCTTGGCCACGCCAGCCGCGATGGTGCCGACACCGGAAGAGGCGACCAGCTTCACGGTGATCTTGGCGCGCGGATTGATCTGCTTCAGGTCATAGATCAGCTGCGCCAGATCCTCGATGCTGTAGATATCGTGATGCGGTGGCGGCGAGATCAGTGTCACGCCCGGCGTCGAATGACGCAGCCGCGCGATCAGCTTGGTGACCTTCATCCCCGGAAGCTGCCCGCCCTCGCCGGGCTTGGCGCCCTGGGCCACCTTGATTTCCAGTTCCTCGCAGGCGTTCAGATATTCCGCCGTCACGCCGAAGCGGCCGCTGGCGACCTGCTTGATCTTGGCGCAGGGATTGTCGCCGTTGGACAGGGGCTGGCTGTGGGCCGGATCCTCGCCGCCCTCGCCCGAATCCGACTTTGCGCCGATCCGGTTCATGGCGATGTTCAATGTCATGTGCGCCTCGGGCGACAGCGCCCCCAGCGACATGCCCGGCGTCACGAAGCGCTTGCGGATCGAGGTGATGCTTTCCACCTCTTCCAGCGGCACCGCCTTGCCCAGCGGCTTGATGTCCAGCAGGTCGCGGATATGGATCGGCGGATTGGCCCGCATCGTGGCGCTGAACTGCTTCCAGATGTCATAGCTGGCCTTTTCGCAGGCCAGTTGCAGCATCTTCATCGTATTGGCTTCCCAGGCGTGCTTTTCGCCCGACCGCCGCAGCTTGTAAAAGCCGCCCACCGGCAGCAATTCGACATTCTCGGCGTGAAACGCCTTCTGGTGCAGCGCCTCGATCTTGGCTTGCAGCCCGTGCAGGCCGATGCCGCTGATGCGCGAGTGCATTCCGGGAAAATATTCCGCGACCATCGCGCGCGACAGGCCCACGGCCTCGAAGTTCAGGCCGCCGCGATAGGAAGACAGGACCGAGATGCCCATCTTGGCCATGATCTTCAGAAGACCCGCGTCCACCGCGTCGCGATAGCGGCGCATGTTGTCGATCAGGCTGCCCTCCAGCAGGCCGCGTTCGATCCGGTCCTGAATCGAATCCTGTGCAAGATAGGGGTTCACCGTGGTCGCGCCCGATCCGATCAATACCGCGAAATAATGCGGATCGATGCATTCGGCGCTGCGCACATTGACCGAACAGAAGGTCCGCAGCCCCTTGCGCGTCAGCCAGGAATGGACCGCGCTGGTCGCCAGGATCATCGGCATCGCGACCCGGTCCGAGCCCTGATGTTCATCCGTCAGCACCAGGTGGCCCGCGCCCGAACGCACCGCATCCTCGGCCTCGGCCCGGATCCGGGCCAGCCCTTCGCCAAGCGCGTCCTGCCCCGCGTCATCGGGAAAGGTGCAGTCGATATGGGTGACGTTCTCGCCGAACATCTTCACCATCTCGGAAAACTCGCCATTGGCGATGAACGGGCTTTCCAGGATCAGGATCTCGGTCTGCGCGCTGCTTTCGTCCAGCACGTTCTTGAGGTTGCCGAACCGGGTCTTCAGGCTCATCACCCGCGTTTCGCGCAGGCTGTCGATGGGCGGGTTCGTCACCTGGGAAAAGTTCTGGCGAAAGAAGTGGCTCATCGGCCGGTACTGGTTCGACAGCACCGCCGGCGGGGTGTCGTCGCCCATCGAGGCGATCGATTCCTTGCCGTCCTCGGCCATCGGCGCCAGGACATGTTCCAATTCTTCCAGCGTATAACCGGCGGCCTTCTGGCGGCGGCGCAGATCCTCGCCGCCGAACCGCGCCCGTTCGGGCAATTCGCGCATCATGTCGTTCAGATCGACGACCTTCTCGATCCATTCGCCAAAGGGCTGGCTTCCGGCCAAGCGGTCCTTGATCTCGGCATCGTGGTAAAGCTTGCCCTCCCACATGTCGACGGCGATCATCTGGCCCGGCCCAAGCGCGCCCTTTTCGCGGACCTTGGCCTCGTCGACCGGGACCATCCCGACCTCGGAGCCGGCGATCAGCAGGTTGTCGCCATTGACGACATAGCGCATCGGCCGCAAGCCGTTGCGATCCAGCCCGCCGCAGACCCAGCGACCATCGGTCATGGCCAGCGCCGCGGGCCCGTCCCACGGCTCCATCACGGCGTTGCAATAGGCGTACATGTCGGCCCAGGGTTTCGGCATGTCGGTGGTGGCCTTGGACCAGCTTTCGGGCACCAGCATGGTCTTGGTCATCGGCGCCGAACGGCCCGAACGGACCATCACCTCGAACACCGAATCCAGAGCCGCCGAATCCGACGACCCGCCCGGCACGATCGGCTTGATATCCTCGGCCATCTCGCCGAAGGCGTTGCTGGCCATGCGGATCTCGTGGCTGCGCAACCAGTTGAGGTTGCCTTTCAGGGTGTTGATTTCGCCGTTATGGGCCAGCATCCGGAAGGGCTGGGCCAGCCACCATTGGGGGAACGTATTGGTGGAATAGCGCTGGTGATAGATCGCGAAGGCCGATTCAAAGCGTTCGTCCTTCAGGTCGGGATAGAACTCCGCCACCTGTTCGGCCAGCATCATGCCCTTGTAGATGATCGACCGGCAGGACAGCGAACAGAAGTAAAGCTGCGTCACCTGGGCCGCGATCGCGGCCTTCTCGATCCGGCGGCGGATGATATACAATTCGCGTTCGAACTGGACATGGTCGATGTCCTTCTCGCAGCGGATCAGGATCTGTTCGATCTCGGGGCGGGTGGCATTGGCCTTTTCGCCCAGAACGGCGGTGTTCACCGGCACGTGGCGCCAGCCATAGATATAATGGCCCATGCGCAGAACCTCGGATTCCACGATGGTGCGGCAGGTTTCCTGCTGGGCGAAATTGATCCGCGGCAGGAACACCTGACCGACCGCGATCAGCTTGTCGTTGTCGGGCTCGTGCCCGGTGCGGCGAACCTGGTCATAGAAGAAGGGCACCGGAATCTGGACATGGATGCCGGCGCCATCGCCTGTCTTGCCATCCGCATCGACCGCGCCGCGATGCCAGATCGCCTTCAGCGCATCGATGCCGTGCTGCACGACCTTGCGGCTGGGCTTGCCGTCCAGATCGACGACGAAGCCCACCCCGCAGGACGAATGTTCGTCCTCGGCGCGATAGAGGCCGCTTGCGGCCATCCGGTCGCGGCGGGCCTGTTCCTCGGCTTGCCACTCGGGCGAAAACTCGGTCATTGCGGAGCCTCCAGATGAGGATTTTCGGATTCGTATTCGGCGCGCGTGATCCGCGCATGATCGCCCGCCAGCGCATATCCGTCGGGCGCGCGATCGGCATAGACAATGCGCGTCAGCCGCGCGCCGCCGGCATTGGGGAACAATCCGGGCATGACTTCGTGATAGCCGGCATCGTGCCCCTCGACATAGCGGAACCACAGCGCCGAGCCGCAGATATCGCACCAGGCCCGCTCTGCCAACCGAGACGAGCGATGCGTCTTGACCGGTCCCGTCACGGTCAGATCCGTCGCCTCGATCCCGAACTGGATGCCGCCCGACCAGCGGGTGCAATTGTCGCAATGGCAGCCGCTGATCTCATCGGACAGGACGGCCTCGATCGTGACCGCGCCACACAGGCAATGGCCCCGTTGCCGCCCGCTCATGCGTCGTCCTCGGAAGACAGCAGGCCAGTCATCAGCTGATCGCAGTCGAATTGCGGCGTGGTGTCGCCAAAGCCCTTTTCGCCCGGAAAGCTGAACAGCACGGGGCTGTCATCGGTGTTCAGTTGCTGCCCGGTCCAGTCGCGCTGCTGCTCGATGCCGCCATAGAAACGGCGCATCTTGCGGCTGATGAACTGCTGGCCCTTGCGTTCGATCAGAACCTCGCCGCTCTCGCTGAAGGTGGTCAGCTGGAAGCGGGTCTTTTCCAGCGTGACCCCGTCGATGGTGACGGTTTCGCCAGTCAGTTCGTCAAAGCCGACGTGCCGCAGCCTTTCGCCCGTGTTCGAGACAGTCCAGAAATCGAAATCGTCATAACCGGTGTTCAGCAACGTGTCGAAGCTGGCATCGTCGGCGGCGCCCTTTTCCAGCACGTCCTGCAGACCGGTCTGGGGATCGGTGCTTTCAAGCCAGCGGGTCTGGTCGTCGATATGGGACAGGTGGGTCAGCCCCTCCTGTCCAAAGGTGGCGCTGCGCTGATCGCCCTTGGGATCGGCGTCGCAGCGGTAATATTGCACGACCGAACAGCCCCGGTTCTGGACCGTGTAATCCAGCCGGCAGCCTTGCGGCGGGGTATAGATCGCGGCCCGCCCCGGCAGTGGAATCGCGGCCAGAAACCCGGCCAGCAGAATCAGCGCCGCCAGCCAGGTCAGCGCGCCCCGCCCGTCGTCACGCCGCGCGCCGACCCGCGCGACAGCCGCCGTGGATTTCCCGGTCCATTCCGTGCTTGTCCGTTGCATCCCTGATACCTCGCTCATTCGGCGGCGACACGCTGCTCGCCGGTCAGGAAATTGGCGATCGATTCGGCCGCCTCGCGCCCGTCACGGATCGCCCAGACCACAAGGCTTGCCCCGCGCACGATGTCGCCCACCGCATAGACGCCGGGGACCGAGGTCAGGTGGGTCTGGAAATCGGCCTTGATCGTGCCCCAGCGTGTCACCTCCAGACCGTCCACGCCCCACAGCCGGGGCAGTTCCTCGGGTTCGAAGCCAAGCGCCTTGATGACCAGATCGGCGGGCTCGTCATAATCGGCGCCCTCGATCAGTTCGGGCGATTGACGGCCGCTGACATCGGGCTGGCCCAGCCGCATCTTGCGGACCCGGACGCTGGCGATCTGGGGCAGGCCGTCCACGTCGCGTTCCTGCGCCGCCGCGGCCTCGCCGGTCACATGGCCGGCAAAGGCGCCGGGCGCGGTCAGCCAGACGAATTCGACGCCCTCCTCTTCGGCATTGGCGACCTCGCGTTGGCTGCCGGGCATGTTCGCCCGGTCGCGGCGATACAGGCATTTCACCGATTGCGCGCCCTGCCTGATGGCCGTGCGGACGCAATCCATGGCCGTGTCGCCGCCGCCGATGACGATGACGCGCTTGCCGCGTGCGTTCAGTTCTCCATCCTCGAAATCGGGGACGTCGTCGCCGAAATCGACCTTGTTGGACGCGGTCAGATAGTCGATGGCGCGGACGACGCCGCCAGCCTCGGCATTGTCGATGTCCAGATCGCGGGTCTTGTAGACGCCGGTGGCGATCAGGACCGCATCATGCTTGCCGCGGATCGCGTCGAAACTGATATCCTCGCCGACATTGCAGTTCAGCACGAATTCGACGCCGCCTTCCTCCAGCAGCTTGTTGCGCCGCATGACGATGTCCTTTTCCAGCTTGAAGCCGGGGATGCCATAGGTCAGCAACCCGCCCGCGCGGTCGTGACGGTCATAGATGGTGACCTGGAATCCCTGCTTGCGCAGCATGTCGGCGGCAGCAAGGCCGCCCGGCCCCGCGCCGATGATGCCGACGCTTTCGGCGCGTTCCCGACGCGGGACCGACGGCGTCACCCAGCCCCGGTCCCAGGCGGTATCGGTGATGTATTTCTCGACCGCGCCGATGGTGACGGTGCCGTGGCCGGATTGCTCGATCACGCAATTGCCCTCGCACAGCCGGTCCTGGGGGCAGATGCGGCCGCAGATTTCGGGGAAGGTATTGGTGGCCTGGCTGACTCGGTAAGCCTCTTCCAGACGGCCCTCGGCGGTCAGCCGCAACCAGTCGGGGATGTTGTTGTGCAGCGGGCAATGGCTCTGGCAATAGGGCACGCCGCACTGGCTGCATCGCCCGGCCTGCTCGGCAGCCTTGGCGGCGGCGTATTCGCGGTAGATTTCGTGAAAATCCTCGGCCCGTTCCGCCGCGGCGCGCTTTTCCGGCATCTCGCGCGGGGTCGAGACGAATGTCAACATCTTCTGCGTGGCCATGGCTGCGCAACCTTCCAAAGACAGAAACTCCCGCAGCCCGCATAAACCAAGGGCGCGGGAAATAAAAGTCAGTTACACTGACCTAAATTGAAGATTTCTGCCCCTGCACGACAAAACCTGACCAAACCGAGCCGGATTTGGGTCAGTAACACTTACCTACCAGCCGCAAGCGCCAGCAGGACAAGGCTTCCGGCGACGATTCTCCACCAGGCGAACAGCGCGTAACCGTTCTGCGAGACGTAACCCAGCAGCCACCGCACGACGAGGACCGCCGTCAGAAAGGCAAGCACGAAGCCGATGGCGATGTCCCCCATCGCCGCCGCGTCCAGCACATCGCGATTCTTGTAGAAGTCATAGACGAAGGCGCCCAGCATCGTCGGCATGGACAGGAAAAAGGAAAATTCGGCCGCCGATCGCCGGTCCGCCCCCAGAAGCAGCGCCGCGACGATGGTCGAACCGGACCGCGAGACACCGGGGATCATCGAAAGGGTCTGGATCACACCGATCTTGAAGGCCATCGACAGCGGGAACTCGTCGGCCCGTTGATAGCGCGGGTTTTTTGCCCAGCGATCGACGAAAAGCAGCACGATTCCGCCCAGGATCAGCATGACGGCGATCAGCACGGGTGTCTCGAACAGGACCTTCTTGATGATATCGTAGGCCGCGACGCCGACGACCACCGCCGGAGCGAATGCCAGCAGCACCGCCGCGATGAAGCGGCGCGACCTGGCGTCGCGCGGTGCTGTGGAAAGGTAATACCAGATCCGCGCCGAATAGACGCTGAGGATGGCCAGCACCGCGCCAAGCTGGATCATCACCTCGAAGGCGCGGCCGGGCGAGGCGAAGCCCAGGAAATACCCGGCCAGCAGGACATGGCCGGTCGAGGAAACGGGGATGAATTCGGTCAGGCCCTCGAGAATCCCGAGGACCGCAGCGCCAATCGGATCGGATTCCATCACAGGCTCCGCAGGTTCTTGGCGGAATCCTTGATCGCGTCATATTGCCCGGACGGGCGAAAGCGCCAAAGATAATCGTCCAGCACCGCCTCGACGGCGGTCGGCTGGATTCCCAGATCCTTCAGACCTCTGGCCTCTGGCGAAACGACATTGTCCTGACGCAACAGCGCAAGCTGGTCGCGGCTGAGCACGGTATTGGTGAACATCCCGCCAGACACGTATTGCGCCCCGTCCAGCATCGTCGCACCGATCCGGGCGATCCAGAACGGCATGTTCAGGACCAGCCTGCGGCGGTGAACGACGGTCAGGGTCCGGGCGACGATTTCGCGCAGGGTCATCACGTCGGGGCCACCCAGTTCATAGATTCCGGGTTCCGCCTCTCCGGTGGCGCCCTTTGTCGCGGCCAGTGCAACGTCATCGACGAAGACCGGCTGCATCCGCGTCCTCGCCCCCGCGATGGGCATGACCGGCCCCAGCCGCGACATCGCGGCAAAGCGGTTGAAGAAGTTGTCGCCGGACCCGAAGATCACCGAGGGCCGCAGGATCACTGCATCGGGCCGGTGTTCCAGCACCGCCGCCTCGCCCCGCGCCTTGGCTGCGACATAGCGGCTGTCCGAGTCGGGATCCACGCCGATCCCCGAAATGTGGACGATCCGCGCCACCCCCGTCTCGGCCGAAATTCGCGCGATATGGGACGCACCCTCATCAAAGATATTGTCGAAGGTGCTCTTGCCCTGCGCCTGCGTGATGTTGACGCAATTGACCACCGCCTCGGCATCCGACATCGCGGCGCGGACCGACAATTCGTCGCGGATGTTGCAAAGGACCGGCACAACCTGACCGACCGCGCCGTAGGTGCGTGTGAACAACGCCTCGTCGGGTCGGCGCACGGCGATCCGCACACGCCAGCCGCGCTTGGCCATCAGCCGCGCGACCTGTCGGCCGACAAAGCCCGACCCGCCATAGATCGTGACCAGTTTCGCCATGAGCGCTGCCTCCTTCGTGCCGCCTGTCGCTGCGATCAATAGCCAAGCCGGCGCCCGCCGACAAGCCGCAGCCTGCCCGGCGCGGTCCGGGCCGCGCGGCGACGTGAAGCGGCGGCGAAAATTTTCGCGCGGCCCCATTGACGCCCTCGGCGACTGGCTTTAGAGACCCCGCTCACCACCTGCCCAGGTGGCGGAACTGGTAGACGCGCACGGTTCAGGTCCGTGTGCCGCAAGGCGTGGAGGTTCGAGTCCTCTCCTGGGCACCACAAAAATCCTGCCGTTCGCAAGAGCGGCGGGATTTTTCGTTTCCGGCGCAGGCGTTTCGCGCCCGCGTCGCGGTTCAGAACCCCTGATGGGTTTTCAGGAACTCGGTCTCGTCCGGTGTCGATTCGCGCGCCAGGACCGCGTTGCGATGCGGAAAGCGGCCGAAGCGGGCGATGATTTCGCGATGTTGGCGGGCGAACCGCAAAGAGCTTTCGTCGCCCAGAGCCTCGTAAAGCCTGACCGCGCGATCCTGATCCTGCAGATCCTCGCTGTGCATGAAGGGCAGGTAAAAGAACTGCCGCGCGGTCGCCTCCACCTGCTGATCGAAACCATGATCCAGCGCGGCGCCCGCATGCCGCAGCGCCAGATCGTTGCTTTCAAAGCTGCGCCCCGATCCGCGGAACATGTTGCGCGGGAACTGGTCCAGCACGATGACAAGGGCCAGAGCCCCCTGCGGATCCCGCATCCAGTGGTCCAGCCGGCCGCCATGCGCCGCCTCGTAGGTTTCGCCGAAAAGCTGGATGATCCGGCGGTCGATCTGGTCCGACTTCTTGAACCAGTGGCTGCGCATCTGGTCCGAGAACCAGAAATCGTGGATATCCTGAGCGGTCTTGATCGCCATCGCCGGGCCCTTCCGTCGCATATTTCGCCTTGCTCAGCCTCGGTCCTGCGCTGCCGGGTTGCAAGCGTCAGACGACGCGAAAGCGCGTACCCCAGGGATCGGTCATCACCGCGCCCGAACGCGCCGGATCGGCCAGCACCACCTCGGCCAGTCCGGCCATCGCCGGATCGCGGTGGCCGGCGGCGCGGCTGTTCCAGACATTGCAGGCCAGATGATGGTGATAGCCGTCCCAGCCATACCAGGCCCCGCCCGGAGCCTCGAATGTCCGGTTCAGCCCCAGATCGCCCCGCATGAAATCCTCTGCCGGCGGCAGTTCGCCCACCTGCAAATGGACATGGCCGACAAGGCTGTCTTCGGGCGCCCCCCGCCACGGCCCGTCCGCCACGCCGGCCAGATCGTCCAGATCCAGCCGGCGGGTGAACATCCCGATCCGGTCGCCGTCGCGATTCCATTGGTCCGCGGGACGATCGCGATAGATTTCGATGCCGTTGCCCTCGGGGTCATCCAGATACAGCGCCTCGCTGACGCCATGATCGCTGGCCCCGCTCAACCGTGTTCCGGTGCTTTCCGCGTGACGCAACCAGCGCGCCAGATCGGCGCGGCCGGGCAGCAGGAAGGCGGTATGAAACAGCCCCGCATGGCGCGGATCGCGCGGTTTCGCGGCCGGATCGGCGCGCAGTTCCAGCAGCAGCCGCCCGCCCGCGCCCAGCCGGCGGGTTTCGCCGTCGCCGCCCAGCGGCGCAAGGCCGATGACCGCCTGGTAAAAATCCGCCATGCCGGGCAGGTCGCGCACGGTCAGCGCGACATGATCGATTCCGCGTTTCGTCATCCGGAGCTCCTTTCGCCGGGGCCGGCGCGGGCCCGCGCCAGATCCTCGGGTGTGTTGATGTTGAAGAAGGGATCGATCGCGGCCGTTTTCCAGACCGCGCGTCCGGCATCGTGACGCGCAGCGAAATCGCGCAGCCGCCGTTGTCCCGCCTTCAGGAACCGGCGCAGGGGATCGCGCAGCGCGACGGGCCAGAGGCCGAAGGTCGGATGATCGGCCAGCGCGCCCGAGGCATCTTGCGTGGCGGCGATGACCGGCCCGGCATCCGTCCGCGCGCGCGCCAGGCGCGTGGCCAGATCCGCGGGAAAGAAGGGGGTGTCGGCGGCGACGCTGACCACGCTGGCCGCCCCGACGGCCGCCGCCCATTCCATCCCCGCCAGGATCCCCGCCAGCGGACCGGGAAATCCGGGCAGGTCATCGGCCAGAACCGGCAGGCCGAACGCGGCGAATCGCGCCGGATCGCCATTGGCGTTCAGCGCCAGCGGACCGCATTGCCGCGACAGCCGCACGATGACATGGGCCAGCATCGGCCGACCGCCCAGATCCAGCAGCGGCTTGTCGCCGCCGCCCATCCGGGTGGCGCGGCCTCCGGCCAGGATGATCGCGGGAAAACGCTCCATCGCGTAAGCCTGCCCGCAGCCATGAGCCGCTGCAAGACCCCGCCGATGCGCGCGCCGCATTACTTGACAAATTTAGTCGAAAACCCTAGCGCGACTTGAAAGGCCAGTGTTCCGCTTGCCCCGCGCAGGTTTTCCGCCAATCCTGCCCCGAACCGGAGTTGAGTCATGTCCGATCTAGGATCGAGCCTTGCCGCGCTGCCGCCGATCGGCCTGATCCGCGATGGCGGCTGGACGATGTGGCTGATCGCGGCGCTGTCGGTCGCCACGCTGGCGGTGATCCTGTGGAAGCTGTGGGCGCTGTGGCGTCTGGGCGTCTGGGGCGGCCGCCATTCGCGCCGGGCGCTGGAATTGTGGATGCAGGGCCGCCATGCCGAGGCTTTGGCCGCGGTGAGGAACCGCCCCTCGGCGCGCGCGCGCGTGGCGCAGGCGGCGATAGGCACCTCGCTGGATCCGGCCATCGGCGAAAAGGCCGCGCGCGAAGAAACCACCCGCATTGCCCGCCAGACCCTGTATCGCGCGCGCGAGGGATTGCGGGCGCTGGAACTGATCGCGACCATCGCGCCGCTTCTGGGTCTGCTGGGCACGGTGCTGGGCATGATCGCGGCCTTCCAGGTGCTGCAAAGCTCGGGCAACCGGGCCGATCCCGCGGATCTGGCGGGCGGCATCTGGGAGGCGCTGCTGACCACCGCCGCCGGCATGGCCGTGGCGATTCCGGCTGGCGTGGCGTTGAGCTGGTTCGAATCGGTGGCCGACCGGTTGCAGGCCGATCTCGAGGATCTGGCGACGCGGATCTTCGTGCGTAGGCCGGCACCCGGCCGCCCCGCCGCCCGGCTGTTCGAGGCGGCGGAATGACCGGCGGCTTCGATTTCGGGCCGCGCCGGCATCCACGGCGCATGTCGCTGACGCCGATGATCGACGTCGTTTTCCTGCTGCTAATCTTCTTCATGCTATCGTCGCGTTTCGGCATGGATACGGTCCTGCCCATCGCCGGCGGGGCCGGCGGCGGCGAAAGCGCATGGCAGGGCGCGCCGCGGCTGGTCAGGATCGGCGCCGATGATCTGGCGTTGAACGGCGTAGCGGTCGCAGCCGCCGATCTTGCCGCGGCGCTGGCGCCGCTGATGCCCCAGGATGGCGGCGCGGTGATCCTGCGGCCGGCGCCGGGCGCCGATCTTCAGCGTGTCGTGTCGGTCATGGACCTGCTGCGCGACGCGGGATTTGACGACCTGATCCTTGTGGAATAGGCCCGTGCGCATCGACATGCCCCCCCGCAGGCGCCGCGGCGAATCGATCATCCCGATGATCAATGTCGTCTTCCTGCTGCTGATCTTCTTCCTGCTCACCGCGCAGATCGCGCCGGCGCCGCCATTCGATGTGACACCGCCCGACAGCCGATCGGACATCCCCGCGCAGGCCCGGGGCGTTCTCTATGTCTCGGCCGGGGGCGAACTGGCCTATGATGCGGCGCGCGGCGAGGCGGTCTGGCCGCTGATCGCGGCGCGGACCGATGACGGTCCGCTTGAAATCCGCGCCGACGAGGCGGTGGAGGGGGTCCGGATCGCACGCCTGCTGAAACGCCTTCGCACCGCTTCTGATGCGGACCTGCGGCTCGTGGTCGGCGGGGGCTGACGCTGGTGCGCAGATTTCTCGAGATGGCCGGATTCATCACCATTGCAGCCGCGCTGCACGTCTCGGCGGGCGCGATGCTGCTGCCGCGCGACGCCGCGCGGGGCGAGGCGCGGGACGCGGCGGCGCCTGCGCGATTGTCGGCGGGCGGTCCCGCGATCCGGCAGATGGTGTCGCAATGGTCGGCCCCGCCCGAGGTTCAGACGAAGCCCGTCCCCGACACCGTCCAGCCAGCCGCGCCAGAGGAGGCGCCGATTCGTCCGCGGGCCGCCGGACCGCCGCTGGTGGCGGACGCGATGCCGCAATCTGCGACGACACCCCCGCCCGAGCTCCGCCCGAACCTGCCCCCGCCGCCTGTGGAACCGGCGGCGCAGATCGACAGCACGGCGCTGCCCGACCTTCGACCCTTGCAGCCGCCCGCTATCGAGGCCGCGTCGGCCTTGACGCTGACCGCCTCGGATCGCCCGGCCGCCCGTCCCGGCCCGACGCCACAGCCGGAACCGCGGCGGCAGGTGCAGCCCGAGCCGCGCGATCCGCAACGGCAGGCCGTGCCGGCAAAGGCGGGTCAGGGCGGGCAGATGCAGGCCAGCCCTGAGGCTACCGGCGGCGGCGGCGGTATCAGCCCGCAGCAACTGGCCCGGATCGAGGCAAGCTGGCGGCAGCAGATCGGCGCCTGCATGGCGCGCAGCGTCTCTCGCGTGTCGGGCGGGCGCGGGGCACGAATGGCGGTGAATTTCGTCGTCGGCCGGAACGGGCGCGTGCAAGGCGCGTCGCTCAACGGCTCCTCGGGCGACGCGCGCGTTGATCAGCAGGTTCTGCGCGCGGTCCGCAGGGCGCGCTGCCCCGCCGCCCCGCCCAGCCTGGCGCAGCGGCAATTGTCGTTCCAGCAGCCCTTCGCGATTCGCTGATCGCGATCCGGCGAAGCGGCAGGGCCGACAGGCGCCCGGCCCGCGGGGCGGACAAACCTCGGTGGAGGGGGACCATTCATCCTTCGGGCGCGGGCGCTTCGGCATCGCCGGAGGCTGCGCCGCCGCCGCCCGCCTCGCCCTTGGCCGGGGCGGGCTGGGCGTCGATCAGGCGGTTGTCCTCCCATTCGCCGGCGGCAACCTGCCCGCTGGCATAGCGCATCACGCCCTGGCCCTGCCGCTTGCCGGCCGCGAAATGGCCCTCGTAGCGATCCCCATTGGCATAGGTCGCAACGCCCTGACCGTCGATCTCGCCCGCCTTCCAGCCGCCTTCATAGACGAAGCCGTCCGGCGTGGTCAGCTTGCCCTGACCCTCGCGCAGGCCAGCCACGAAGGCACCGGTATAGACCGTTCCATCGGCATAGGTCGCCTGACCCTCGCCATGGCGCTGGCCGTCCTTCCAGGCGCCGTTATAGACATAGCCGTCGGGATAGGACATGCGCCCCTGCCCGTCATTGCGCGCGTTCCTGAAATTGCCTTCATAGACCATGCCGTTGGCATAGCGGGCCTTGCCCTCACCCTCGATCACCCCCTCGGCCCACTGCCCTTCATAGGTCGAGCCGTCGGGATAGGTGATCTTGCCGGACCCGTCCGGCCGGTCGTTCTTCATCTGGCCGACATAGACCGAACCGTCGGGATAGGTGATCTGGCCCTGCCCCTCCATCCGGCCCTCGACCCAGTCGCCGCTGTAGACATAGCCATCGGTGCCGGTGAAGGTGCCCTTGCCGTGACGGCGGTCGGCCTTGAAGCTGCCGTCATAGACATCGCCATTGGCATAGGTCGCAACGCCCTGGCCCTCGCGCTGGCCGCGCTGCATCTGCCCCTCGTATCGGTCGCCCGAGGCCTGGACCAGCACCCCCGTTCCCGACATTTGCCCGGCCGCCCAGATGCCGTCATAGACCATGCCGTCGGCCATGGTCAGCTTGCCCTTGCCGGCCCGCTGTCCGGCCAGCATCCCGCCTTCGTAGACCGCGCCGTCGGGATAGGTGATCCGGCCCTGCCCCTCCTTGACGCCGGCATTCCACTGGCCCTCGTATTTGTAGCCGTTGGGTTGGGTCAGCGTGCCCTTGCCCTGATGCAGTCCCTTGACGAACTGGCCCGTGTAGACGCTGCCATTGGCGTAGCGCGCCACCCCCTCGCCGGTGATCTCGCCGGCGATCCAGTCACCCTCATAGGTGCCGCCATCGGGATAGGTGATCTTGCCGCGCCCCTCGGGCTTGCCCTTGACGAACTGGCCGACATAGACCGATCCGTTGGGAAAGGTGGCCTTGCCCTGCCCCCGGATCTCGCCCTCGACCCAGTCGCCCTCGTAGACATAGCCGTTGGGCAGCGTATAGGTGCCCTGCCCGTGCTGACGGCCGTTGCGGAACGTGCCTTCGTAGACACCGCCATCATCGTATTGCTTGGTGACGACCTGCGCATCCGCGCCGCTTGCGCCCGCCATCAGCGCCAAAGCCAATGCACCCGCCGTCGCCGCTGCCGCTGCCCGTTTCATCGCCACGCCCTTCGTCTTTTGCCAAAGGTCTAACCCATGGCCGCGCCGCGCGCAAAGCCCGACTTTCCCTTTCCGGCGCCATCCCCTATCACGGGCGCGAGAGAAGCCCGGGGCCACGCCATGACCGACCGTTTCCGCCTGACCATCGGCCAGTTGAACGCCACCGTGGGCGATCTGCCCGGCAATGCCGCCAAGGCACGCGACGCATGGCAGGCCGCGCGCGAGGCCGGCGCCGACATGCTGGCCCTGCCCGAGATGTTCATCACCGGCTACCAGACCCAGGATCTGGTGCTCAAACCCGCCTTCACCGAAGACGCCATGGCCCGGATCATGCGGCTGGGCGCGGATTGTGCGGATGGTCCCGCCCTGGCCATCGGCGGTCCGTGGCGCGACGGCGACGGTCTCTATAATGCCTGGTTCGTCTTCAGGCAGGGCAAGCTGGTCGCCCGCGTGCTGAAACACCACCTGCCCTACAAGCAGCTTTTCGACGAATTGCGCCTGTTCGACAGCGGCCCGATCAGCGGCCCCTATCCGGTCGGACCCGCCCGCATCGGATCGCCGATCTGCGAGGACGGCTGGTATCCCGACGTGACCGAGACGCTGGCCGAGACCGGGGCCGAGATCCTGATCGTGCCGAATGGCAGCCCCTATCATCGTGACAAGCTGGATCTGCGCATGGGCCACATGGTCGGTCGCGTGATCGAAACCGGCCTGCCGCTGGTCTATGTCAACATGGTGGGCGGCCAGGACGACCAGATCTATGACGGCGCCAGCTTCGTGCTGAATCCCGGCGGCAGGAAGGCGGTCCAGTTGCCGCCCTTCACCGAGATGCTGGCCCATGTCGATTTCATCCGCACGGGCGAAGGCTGGCAGGCCCAGCCGGGCCTGATGGCGCCGCAACCCGATGCCTGGGAACAGGATTATCAGGCGATGATGCTGGGCCTGCGCGAATATCTGCGCAAATCCGGCTTTCGCAAGGTCGTGCTGGGCCTGTCGGGCGGCGTCGATTCGGCGCTGGTGGCCACCATCGCCGCCGACGCGATCGGGCCGGAAAACGTCCGCTGCGTGATGCTGCCATCGCAATACACCTCGCAGGCCAGCCTGGATGATGCCGCCGATTGTGCACGGCGTCTGGGCACGCGGCTCGATACCGTCCATATCGAAGGGGCCCGCGACGCGGTGACCGATGCGCTGGCCCATCTGATGGCCGGCACCGCGCCCGACACCACCGAGGAAAACATCCAGTCCCGCCTGCGGGGCGTGATGCTGATGGCGATCAGCAACAAGTTCAACGAGATGCTGCTGACCACGGGCAACAAGTCCGAGGTCGCGGTCGGCTACGCCACGATCTACGGTGACATGGCCGGCGGCTATAACCCGATCAAGGATCTCTACAAGACCCGCGTGTTCGAGACCTGCCGCTGGCGCAACGCCAATCACCGCGACTGGATGATGGGTCCGGAGGGCGAGGTGATTCCGCCGCAGATCATCGACAAGCCTCCCTCGGCGGAGCTGCGCCCCGACCAGAAGGATCAGGATTCGCTGCCGCCCTACGAGGTGCTGGACGCGATCCTCGAAGGGCTGGTCGAAAAGGATCTGGCCCTGAAGGATCTGGTCGCCCGGGGCTTTGACGCCGAAACCGTCAGGAAGGTGGAAACGCTGCTCTATGTCAGCGAATGGAAACGCTATCAGGCCGCGCCCGGCCCGCGTATCTCGACCAGGGCCTTCTGGCTGGACCGGCGCTATCCGCTGGTCAACCGCTGGCGCGACGAGGTGTAGACAAAAAAGGGGGCTCCGCCCCCGTCCCTTCGGGACTCCCCGGGGATATTTCACGACCAAGGCAAAATGGAAAACGCCTCATCCGCGCGGGATGAGGCGCCTGCTTCGGGGGCGGTCATCGGCATCCCCGCCCGAACCGCAAGACAATTCATATGCTGCCAGGGTCGGGGAAAGGCGAACCGCCTGCTTTGAACGGCGAATAACCCGCCGGGGTGCAAAACGCCGGCCGCGCCATCAGATGCAACGGCCGCCATCCACCTCCATCGCGACGCCGGTGATCATCGAGGCCTCGTCCGAGGCCAGGAAACAGGCGGCGTTGCCCAGATCCTCGGGTGTCGAGAAGCGGCCCAGCGGGATCGTGGACAGGAATTTAGCCCGCATCTCGGGCGTGTCCTCGCCCATGAAACTTTTCAGCAGCGGCGTTTCGCCCGCGACCGGGTTCAGCGCGTTCACCCGGATGCCGAAAGGGGCCAGTTCCACCGCCATGGCGCGGGTTGCGGTGATCAGCCAGCCTTTCGAGGCATTGTACCAGTTCAGTTTCGGCCGCGGCGAAACCCCCGCGGTCGAGGCCACGTTCACGATGGCGCCCCGCCCGGCCTGCTTCATCAGCGGCACGATCTTGCGCGCGATCAGATAGATCGACTTGCAGTTGATCGCCAGAACCCGGTCGAAATCGGCTTCGGAAACCTCTTCCATCGGGGTAGGCAGATGGGTGACGCCGGCATTGTTCACCATCACGTCGATCCGTCCATAGGCGTCGATGACCTCGGCCACCATCGCCCCGACGCTGCCCGCATCCGCCACATCGGCCCGGATCGCCCGGCCGCCGATCCGGGCCGCGATCTCGCGGGCGGCAGCCTCGTTGATGTCGGCCACCACGACCTGCGCGCCCTCGGCCGCGAATTTCCGCGCGATCCCCGCCCCGAAGCCCGAGCCGCCGCCGGTGACGATGGCCACCTTGTCCTGAAGTCTCATCTTCTTTCCCCTCTTTCCCCGTCTTTCAGGGCACCTCGATCTTGCCCATCAGCGGCACGTCATCCCGCTGACTGACGCTGTGCCGTTCGATCATGCGGTGCACGACGGGATCGCCCTCGCCCCGGTGCAGCGCGCGCAGCGCGACCGTGACCTCGGCATCGGTCTTGGTGCGGCGCAGGTTGTGGCGGACATATTCGTCCCAGGTGGCGATGTGATAGCTTTCCGACCACAGGTCAGGATGTTCCAGATCGCGCAGAAGGGCCCAGTTCCGGGCTCCGTCGCGCCGGCGGATGTTGCGCCGCTGGCGCATGAGGCGCAGGAACTCGGCCACGTCGTCCTGCGCGATGCGGTAATCGACCATGATCATGATCGGCCCCGATCGCCCACGCAAATCCAGCCGCAGGGCCGGTTCGCGAAAGCGGTTCACCGGGTCCAGATCGGCGGTGCCGAATTCGGGGGCCTTGAACCAGACGCCGATGAGGGCGCCGAACAGCAGCACGAAGCCGGCAAGGGTCAGCGCCGTGCCGGTCCCCTCGGCCCCGGCGACGCTGCCCCAGACCCAGGATCCGGCCGCCATGCCGCCGAAGGTCAGGGTCTGATACAGCGCCAGCGCGCGCGCCACGACCCAGCGGGGCGTGGACAATTGCACCGTCACGTTGAACAGCGACAGCGCCAGCACCCAGGACGCGCCCGCAGGCAGCATGGCCAGCGCGTGCAGCCAGAGCGAACCGGTCTGCCCCAGCACGATGGCCGAACCGGCGAAGCCTGCGAAGGCCAGACGCACGATCATCTCGTTGTCGTGGCGCGCGCGGATGCGCGGGCTCAGCACCGCGCCGGCGATCGCGCCCAGCCCATAGCAACCCAGAAGGAAGCCGAACAGCAGCGAGCCGCCCTGGGGCTGGCTCTTGGCGACCAGCGGCAGCAGCGCCAGCACCGAGACGGCGGCAAAGCCGAACAGGGCGCCGCGCAGGATCACCCGCATCAGGTTGGGCGACAGCGCGACATAGCGCAGGCCCGCCGCGACGGCGGGGCCGAAGGCTTCGGGCGGGGCGTTGCGCGGGGCGATGCCGGGCTTCCAGCGGCTCAGCGCCGCCAGCAGCGGAACATAGCTCAGCGCATTGACGGCAAAGGCGGCGGCGGCACCGAAGGCGGCCACGATGATCCCGCCCGCGGCCGGGCCGACGCTGCGCATCATGTTGAAGCCAACCGAATTCAGCGTCACCGCCGAGGGCAGGTCGGCGCGCGGCACCAGATCGCCCATGCTGGCCTGCCAGGGCGGATTGTAAAGAGCCTGCCCCGCCCCGATCAGGAAGGTAAAGGCCAACAGCATCCACGGCGTCAGCCAGCCCTGCCAGGCAACGATGGCCAGGATCACCGACACGCCCGCCATCAGGCATTGCGCCGCGACCAGCAGCGTCTTGCGGTCGAAGATGTCGGCCAGCGCGCCCGAGGCGATGGCAAGCAGCATGATCGGCATCGTGTTGGAGGCCTGGACCAGTGCGATCAGCGTCGCGCTGTCGGTCAGTTGCGTCATCAGCCAGGCCGCGCCGACCGCCTGGACCAGCCCGCCGAAATTGGACACCAGGGTCGCGCTCCAGAGCATGCGGAAGTCGCGATGGCGGAACGGCGCGAGGGCCGAGGGGCGGGGCGCGGTGGGCTCGGACAAGACTTTGCCTGTATCGGGTTTGCCCGCAGCCTAGTCAGACCGGCCCGGAACGGCAATGCGGTCCGAAGCGGATCGCAGGCTGCGACGCGATCCGGCCTTTCGCCGATCTGCGCCGGGCTCGGGAAATCGGAGACGGAAGGACGTGGCCCCAAGCGAAAGCCCCCGGCGCCAAGAGGGGCCGGGGGAATCGAGACATCGGTGAGGTTGCCGCCCCCGCGGGGTCAGGCCCGGTTCACCAGCCGGATGATCAGCAACAGAATGACCGCGCCGATGGTGGCGTAGATGATCGAGCCGATGATCGAGCCTTCGGCACCGATGGCCAGCCCCATCGCAGGAAACAGGAAGGCCGCGATGACCGCGCCGACAATGCCCACCACAATGTTCATCAGCACGCCCTGGCCGTGCCCCTTCACCATGAGACCGGCCAGCCACCCGGCGATGGCCCCGACGATCAATGCAACGATAAGACCCATTGGACTCTGCCTTTCTGAAAGTTCGCGTTCATATTCTCGCACTTGCGTGAAACCAAACGCACGCTGATTTGTTCCCTTTTCGTAAAAACTTGATCGAGATGACGCCCATTGGCAACAAGACCGGCCGAATCGGCTTGATCGGAATGTGCATGGGTTGACGCTGTTCGCATGGGGCGGGCTGATGACCTCATGCAGGAATCACGGCCGGTTCTGCCGCCGGCGGTGACATCCGGAACGAACTCTTGCTGCCTGCGGCCGCGCCTCTGCCGGCGATGGTCCGCGACAAATGAAGGATTGAACGCATGCTGCGCCTCGTTTCCCTTGCTTCGGCGATTGCCCTTGGGCTTGCCGCCTGCGCGCCCACGACCCAGACGACATCCGCCTCGCTGCTGGCCGGTCCGCCGGTTCCGGCGGTCTATCAGGCCCGCACCGATACCGGGCCGCAGGGCGAGCCGGTCAATATCCCGGCCGTTCGCGCCGCCTATCTGACCGAACGCAACCAGCGTCAGCAGGTCGCCTATAACGGTCCGGAAGACCCCGGCACGATCATCGTCGATCCCTATGCGCGGGTTCTCTATTATGTCACCGCGCCCGGCGTGGCGATGCGCTATGGCGTCGCGGTCGGCCGCGCCGGCAAGGGCTATAGCGGCACGGCGACGATCCGGCGCAAGCAGGAATGGCCCGACTGGCGCCCGACCGACAACATGATCCGCACCGAACCCGAGCTTTACAGCCAGTTCGCCGGCGGATTGTCGGGCGGGCTGGACAACCCGCTGGGATCGCGCGCGCTGTATCTCTACGAGGGCGGCCGCGACACCTATTACCGCATCCACGGCACGATGGATCCGTCCTCGATCGGCAAGGCCACCTCGGCCGGCTGCATCCGCATGTTCAACCAGGATGTCATGGATCTGTTCAACCAGGTCGAACTTGGCACCAAGGTGAAGGTGCGCAGCCAGGCCGAGAGCCTGCGCATCGAAGGCCCGATGCGCGAAACGCCCGAGGGTTACGTCCAGCCCGAGGGTGGTGGCATGGCGGCGGCCGATGCCGGCGTTCCCGGCGCCACGGCGGGCGGGGCGCCGACGACCACCGTCATCACCGCCAGCGGCGTTGCGCCGGTCGACAGCATGGGCTTCGCATACTGAGGCGGCCGCGCGACGCGACGTCTTGCAAGGCCCCGGCACCGCGCCGGGGTCTTTGCCGTTGCAAAGGGACGCGAATTTTCGCACCCTCCGAAGCGGATTGCGCCGGATCCAGGGGATTGCGATGCCGAATTACACCAAGCTGGAAAAGGAAATCCTGACGCCGGGTCAGGTCGCGCTGGTCGCGGCCAGCCGCGCCCCGGCGATCGGCGCGCTGAAGGATGCGGCGCTGTACCGCGCGATAGCCGAGATCGAGGCCGAGATGACCGGGGCCAGCGGCCCGGTCACCGAGGGCCGGCCCGGTGCGGCCGATCTTCTGGCCACGGCCCTGCGTCGGCTTCACCTCGAGCGGCGCAAGCGCAAGCTGCCCCTGGCGCCCGCTACCAAGGCCGCAGGGCAGCAGCCCGCCGGGGACAAGCCGTCGCGCGCTGTGGCATCGTCGGCCGCGCGCCGCGCCCCCGCGTCGAGCACGCGCAAACCGGCAGGGCGAGCCAAGGCCGAGACCCGCAAGACCGACCTGCGCACAGGCTCGCGCCGCGTGGCGAAGGCCAAGGCGCCCGCGACCCAGCCCGCATCTGCACCGGCACCGGCACCCGCCGCCCAGCCCGCGGCCCCGGCCGAACCGCCCGCCCCGACGGTCGCGCCCGACGCCTCGACGGCGGCCGCAAACGAAGCGAAGTCACTGCGCAAGGCCGCGCGCAAGGCTGCGCGCAAGGCCGAACGCAAGGCCGCGCGGCTGGCCCAGATGGAGGCCGAGAAAAAGGCCCGCACCGCAGAACGCAAGGCCGCCCGGCAGGCCGAAAGGGATGCGAAGAAAGCCGAAAAGCAGGCCGCGCGTGACGCCAGAAAGGCCGCCCGCAAGGCCGAACGCGCCGCCGACAAGGCCAAGATCGAGATCGCCGAGGCGGCGGTCGAACTGAAGAAGACCCGCAAGAAGGCGAAGAAGGGCTGAGTCCGGGCCGCAAGGCAGGCTCCTTTCGGAAAGAGAGATTGTCGTGACGCGCATCCTTGCGATCCTGGCGATCCTGCTTCTTCCAACCGCCCCGGTCGCCGCCCGGCCCGCCGTCGATGCCGTCCACGGCCGCCCCCCGGCCCGGCAAAGCGACGAGATCCGCTGCACCGATGACGGCCGCGATTGCGTGCGGCGGTCCCGCTATGTGGCGGATGTCTGCAAGCTGGTGGAACGCAATGCCGCGCAGCGCGGGCTGGATCCGAATTTCCTGGCCCGCCTGTTGTGGAAGGAAAGCCGGTTCGAGCCGGGCGCGATCAGTCCGGTCGGCGCGATGGGGATCGCGCAATTCATGCCTGAAACCGCCCGGCTTTACGATCTGGACGATCCGTTCAACCCGGCCCAGGCGATCTTCAAGGCGGCGTGGTATCTTCGCTATCTTACGGACATGACGGGCAATATCGGGCTGGCCGCGATTGCCTATAACGGCGGCGAGGCACGGGCGGCGCGGTTCATTGCCAGCGAAACCGTGCTGCCCTACGAGACGCAGGACTATGTCGAGGCGATCACCGGATTCAACGCATGGCGCTGGCGCGACAATCCGCCCGAGACGGCGGACCTGAAGCTGGCTCTGGATCCCGACCGGCCGTTCCGGCCGGCCTGCGAATCGCTGGCCGGCAATCGCGGCCTGCGCGAATTCGTCGTCGAGCCGCGCGTCTTTCCCTGGGGCGTGATCGTCGCCAGCCATCGCAGCCGCGCGGTCGCGCAGGGACAGGTGGCGCGGCTGAACCGGACGCTGCGCCCGCTTCTGGATGGCAGGCGCGTGGGCTATGTCAGAAAGCGCCTGAGCGGAATCGCGCAGCCCGTCTATACCGCCCAGATCGGCTATGAAAGCCGGGGCGAGGCCTATGCCTTCTGCATCAGGCTGAAACGGCTGGGCGGCAACTGCATCGTGCTGAAGAACTGAACCGCGGCGCGCGGCCTACAGAAAGCTTTGCGGGTCGATATCCACCGCCAGCCGCAGGTTGGTCGGCAGCTTGTGCGGCGCCAGCCAGTCGGCGATGGCCGCTTGCAGCGGCGCCTGACGCGGGGCGTGGATCAGCATCCGCATCCGGTGACGCCCCCGGATGCGGGCGATGGGCGCGGGCGCCGGACCCCACAATTCGGCGCCGGCGTGATCCAGAGGTCCGGCATGGGCGGCAAGGTGGCGGGCGAAATCGCTGACCACGCCAAGGTCGGGATGCGACAGGATCACGCCCGCCAGCCGGCCGAAGGGCGGCATCCCGGCGGCCTGGCGGCCGGCGGCCTCGGCGTCCCAGAAAGCCTCGTCATGGCCCGACAGGATGGCGCGGATCACCGCGTGGCCGGGCTGGTGGGTCTGCAGCAGCGCAAGGCCCGGCGCGGCACCCGACTGGCGACCGGCCCGGCCCGCGACTTGCCGCATCAGCTGGAAGGACCGCTCGGCCGCGCGCAGATCGGCGCCTTGCAGGCCCAGATCGGCGTCAATCACGCCGACCAGCGTCAGGCGGGGAAAGTTGTGGCCCTTGGCGACGATCTGGGTGCCGATGATGATCTGGGTATCGCCATCGGCGATCCGGGCGATGGTGTCCTTCAGCGCGCGGGCCGAATGGAACAGGTCGGATGACAGGATCGTCGCCCTGGCGTCGGGGAAGGTCGCGGCGACCTCTTCGGCGATGCGTTCGACGCCGGGGCCGATCGGGGCCAGCCTGCCCTCGGCCCCGCAGGCGGGGCAGGCGGTCGGGATGGGGCGCGTCTCGCCGCATTGATGACAGACAAGGCGGTTCTGGAAACGGTGTTCGACCATCCGCGCGTCGCATTGATGGCAGCCGATCTGTTCGCCGCAGGCGCGGCAGACGGTGACCGGGGCAAATCCGCGCCGGTTCAGGAACAGCAGCGATTGTTCGCCGCGGGCCAGCCGCGTCTTGACCGCCCCTTCCAGCGTGGGCGAGATCCAGCGTCCTGCCGGCATCTCCTCGGCGCGCAGGTCGATGGCGGCCATGTCGGGCAGTTCCGCCTCGCCATAGCGGCTTCGCAGGTCCAGCCGGGCATATTTGCCGCTGGCCGCGTTGACCCAGCTTTCCAGGCTGGGCGTGGCCGAGGCCAGAACCACATGCGCCCCCGCGATCGAGGCGCGCAGCACCGCCATGTCGCGGGCGCTGTAATAGACCACATCCTCCTGCTTGTAGCTGCTGTCATGTTCCTCGTCGACGACGATCAGGCCCAGATCGTGGAAGGGCAGGAACAGGGCCGAGCGGGCGCCGACCACCAGCCCGACCTCGCCCCGGCCCGCCATGTGCCACAACCGGCGGCGTTCGGTCCGGGTGATACCGCTGTGCCATTCGCCGGGCCGCGCCCCAAAACGCGCCTCGACCCGGTCCAGGAATTCCGCCGACAGCGCGATCTCGGGCAGCAGGACCAGCGCCTGACGACCGGCGCGCAGGCATTCCGCGACGGCTTCCAGATAGACCTCGGTCTTGCCCGATCCGGTGACCCCGCGCAGCAGGGTGGTGCCATAGCCACCCTTGCGGATGGCGGCGCGCAGGGTGTCGGCGGCGGCCTGCTGATCGGGGGCCAGCGGCTTGCCGGGCCGACCGGGATCGAGGCGCGGATAGGGGGTATCGCGAGGAGCCTGGATCTCGGCCAGCGTGCCTTGTGCCACCAGGCCCTTGACGACCGAGGTGCCGACACCGGCCAGTTGGGCCAGTTCGGACGGCGCGAAACCGGCGCCGCCGTGGCGGGCGATGACGTCCATGACGCGGCTTCTCGCCTCGGTCATGCGCGCGGGCGGATCGCCGGCGGGCACGATGAGCCGGCGCGCGGCGGGCGGCTGGTCCAGGTCGGGGGCGCGGGTCGCCATGCGCAGCATCAGCGGCGGCGGGGTCAGGGTGTAGTCGGCGGCGCGGCTGAGGAAGTCGAGGAACCCCGGCCGGAACGGTTCGGCATCGAGGATCCGGGCCACGGGGCGCAGCTTGGCCAGGTCGAAATCGCCCCTGCCCTCGCCCCAGACCAGGCCCAGAACGCGGCGCGGCCCCAGCGGCACCAGCACCAGCGCACCCTGCCGCACGCCGTCTTCGGGGGCGAGGTAGTCCAGCACGCCGACCGGCTCGCAGGTCAGGACCGCGATGCGGGATCGGGGGGCGAGGAAGGCGGCGGGGTCGGGCATCATGCGCGATAAAGACGTCGGGGAATGCAGGTTGCAAGGGGTTCTCGACCGTCCAGGGCTTGCGGTCGGCCCGCACTGTATCAGCCCCGCCCCGGCCGCGCCCATCCGCCCCATGGGACCGGCGCCCGGACGCCGCCATGCGCGTGACATCGCATGCAAGGCATGCCCGGATCATGCATGGCCTGACACGATCATGGCTGCGCCCGCCCGCGGACGGCCGCAGCCCTTCGCGCCATTCCCGGGCGCGGCCCGCCGCCCCTTTCCGGGCCACGGCTTTTGCGCTATCACCCGGCCCGTAGCCTATCAGAGGAGCCGGGCCATGAAATTCTTTGTCGATACCGCCGATGTGGATGCCATCAGGGAGTTGAATGAGTTGGGTGTGCTGGACGGCGTCACCACCAATCCCTCGCTGATCCTGAAGGCCGGCCGCAACATCGAAGAGGTCACCCGCGAGATTTGCGATATCGTGGACGGACCCGTCAGCGCCGAGGTCGTCGCCGAGAAGGCCGAGGACATGATCCGCGAGGGCAAGCACCTGGCCAAGATCGCCGACAACATCGCCGTCAAGGTGCCGCTGACCTGGGACGGGCTGAAGGCCTGCAAGGCGCTGTCCAGCGAAGGCCAGATGGTCAACGTCACCCTGTGCTTCAGCCCCGCCCAGGCGATCCTGGCGGCAAAGGCCGGGGCAACCTTCATCAGCCCGTTCATCGGGCGGCTGGACGACATTCACCTGGATGGCGTGGACCTGATCGCCGATATCCGCGAGATTTATGACAATTACGGCTACGAGACGCAGATCCTCGCCGCCTCGATCCGTTCGGTCAATCACATCATCGAGGTCGCCAAGATCGGCAGTGACGTGATTACCGCACCTCCGGCCGTTATCAAGGCGATGGCCAAGCACGTCTTGACCGACAAGGGGCTGGAGCAGTTCACTGCCGATTGGGAAAAGACCGGTCAGAAGATCGGCTGAAACAGCCGCGGCAAGGCGGCGGAAAGGGGCAGAATGAGCGTCGAATCGACCGCCGAGGCACAGCAGGATCCGGGTCTGGATCCGGAAACCCGAGACCGGTTGCTGGCCGATCCGGGAATCCTGCTGGCCGATCGCGACCTGATGCGGGCGCTGGTCGCCGCCCGCGAATCCGAGATCGGCGAGAACGTGATCGACATTCGCGGCCGTGCGATGGAGGCGCTGGAGACCCGGCTGGACCGGCTCGAGTCGCAGCACGAGAACGTCATCGCCGCCGCCTATGACAACCAGTCGGGCACGGCGGTCGTTCATCGCGCCGTGGTCGGGCTGATGGAATCGGCCGATCTGACCGAGCTGGTGGACAGTCTCCAGGCCGATATCGCGCCGCTGCTGCGGGTCGAAACCCTGCGGCTGGTGGTCGAGGAAGAACCCGAGATCGCGCATCTGCCCGAGGATGTGGTGATCGCCCCCGAAGGCGCGTTGGGCCGGATTGTCACTGCGGGAAGGCGGGTGCCGCGCGGCGACGACATCGTGCTGCGACCGGCCTCGCCCATCACCCGCCCGATCCATGGCCGCGACGTGGCGTCCGAGGCGCTGCTGCCGCTGGATCTGGGCGCGCGGCGGCCGCGGGCGATGCTGGTCATGGGCAGCGCCGATCCGGCGCGCTTCATGCCCGCGCAGGGCACCGACCTGCTGCGCTTTTTCGGGCAGGTGTTCCGGCTGATCCTGCTGGGCCGCCTGAAATCGTGACCGCGGCGCCCGGCCCGCTGGCCCTTGCCCCCGCCATGGCGGCGGCCCTGGCGCGCTGGCTGGAAACCGAGGCCGCGACGCGCGACCGCTCCGATCATACGATCCGGGCCTATCGTGCCGACCTGCTGGCCTTCCTGGCCTTCCTGGGTGGCCATCAGGGCGCGCCCGCCACGCCGAAATCGCTGGCCGCGCTGCGACAGACCGACATGCGGGCCTTTGCCGCCGCCGAACGGGCGCGGGGACTGGGCCCACGGTCGCTTGCGCGGCGGCAATCGGCGGTGCGCAGTTTTCTGCGCTGGATCTCGGATCGCGAGGGGTTCGACCTGTCGCCCGCGCTGTCCAGCCGCAGCCCGAAATACGCCCGGTCGCTGCCCCGGCCGCTGTCGCCGGCCGAGGCGCGGGACGCGCTGGAAGTCGTGGCCGACGGGCATGGCAGCCCCTGGGTCGCGGCCCGCGACGTGGCGGTGATGACGTTGCTCTGGGGTTGCGGATTGCGGATTTCCGAGGCGCTGGCGCTGCACGGGCGCGACTGGCCCTTTCGCGAGGCGCTGACCATCACCGGCAAGGGAGGCCGGCAGCGGCAGGTGCCGATCCTGCCGGCCGCGCGCGCGGCGGTCGGAACCTATCTGGCGCAATGCCCGTGGCGGCTGGCGCCCGATCAGGCCCTGTTCCGGGGCGTGCGCGGCGGGCGCCTGGGACAGGACCAGATCGCCGGGGCGTTGCGACGGGCGCGGGCGTCGCTGGGCCTGCCGCCCAGTGCCACGCCACATGCCCTGCGCCATTCATTCGCCACACATCTGTTGGCCGCCGGCGGCGATCTGCGCACGATCCAGGAATTGCTGGGCCATGCCAGCCTGTCCACCACGCAGGTCTATACCGGCGTGGACGACGCGCACCTGATGGCGGTCTATCGCGCGGCGCATCCGCGCCGCTAGCGGCCGCGGCATCGCCGCTTCCGGTGGAACCGTCAGGCGGCTTGAACCGCCGCGCGCCGCTGGCCATGTCCTGGCCTGCACCTTCCGGCGCGACGCCACGGGGCCGTCGCGCCTCGCAGGGGGTTGAAGGCAGGGGAAAGATCGCGCCTTGTCGCGGCGAACCGGCGCGCGGGCAGGCGCGTTATGGCACAACGATCAGAAGGATGCGACGATGACGACTCATGCGATCTTCAACCGGCCGATGGATGCCGAGGTGCCGCACGGCCTGGATCAGGCGATCTTCGGGATGGGCTGCTATTGGGGGGCCGAACGGCTGTTCTGGCAACAGGACGGTGTCTGGCTGACCGAGGCAGGCTTTGCCGGCGGCTCGACCGAGAACCCGACCTATGAGCAGGTCTGCAAGGGCGATACCGGCCACGCCGAGGTGGTGCGCGTGGTCTTTGACAGTTCGCTGATCAGCTACGATCATCTGCTGCAATTGTTCTGGGAAAACCACGATCCGACGCAGGGCGACCGGCAGGGAAACGATGTTGGCCCGCAATATCGCAGCCTGATCATGGTCTTCAATTCCAGCCAGCGACACGCCGCCGAGGCCTCGAAGATCGATTACGGCAACCGGCTGGCGGTCGAGGGCTTTGGCAAGATCACCACGCAGATCATCGACAAGGGCGCGTTCTGGCCGGCCCCCGAGGCGCATCAGCAATATCTGGAAAAGAATCCCGACGGTTATTGCGGGTTGAAGGGGACAGGGGTAGAGGCGTCCCTGCCCAACCCGGACCCGATCTGATGCCCACCTTCACCGCCCTGACCCATCTTGCCGGCCGCGAACCCGCCGAGGCGCTGGCCGAGGCCTGCGAGGATCTGACCCCCGAACCCGTCGGCGCCGGCGTGTTCGAGATCGAGGACGGATCGGATCGCTGGGAGGTCGGGCTCTATTTCCTCGAAGCCCCGGACGAGGTGGCCCTGGCGCTGCTGGCCGCCGCATGGCGGGCCGAGCCTTTCGTGATCTCGGAACTGCCCGAGGTCGATTGGGTGGCCCATGTGCGGCGCGAACTGACACCGGTCGAGGCGGGTCGCTTCTTCGTCCATGGTGCCCATGATGCCGACAAGGTGCCCCAGGGCGTCGAGGCCCTGTGCATCGAGGCCGCGATGGCCTTTGGCACCGGCCACCACGGCACCACCAAGGGCTGTCTGGAGGCGCTGGACCGGCTGGCCGATGACGGCTACCAGGCGCATCGGATTGCCGATATCGGCTGCGGCACGGCGGTTCTGGCGATGGGGGCGGCACGGATCTGGCCGGTCACGGTCGTGGCCGGCGACATCGACCGCGTGGCGGTCGATACCGCGGCGGCCAATGTGATCGCAAACGGGCTGGACGGCCGGGTGGAATGTATCGAGGCCACGGGTTTCGATCATCCGATCCTGGAACAGGCCGCGCCCTTCGATCTGGTATTGGCGAACATCCTCAAACAACCGCTGATCGATCTGTCGCCCGAAATGGCGCGCCATGTGTCGCCCGGCGGCAAGATCATCCTGTCCGGGATCCTCGGCGATCAGGGGCAAGATGTCATCGCGGCCTATGAGGCGGCGGGATTTGCGCTGGACCGGCGCGACGATCTGGGCGAATGGGTCACATTGACGATGACCCGCCGGCCGGCCGGGCCGGCCTGATTGCATCGGCTGCAAGGCCGCGCTAGCCATGCGGGCCAGGGGGATGCGGGCCGATGCCGGAGATCACGAGATGAGCGCGCGGGCCGATATTCCGGCGCCGCACCCGGCCAATCCGCTGGTCGCGGCGGTCTGGATGCTGGGTGCGGTCGCGTCCTTCACCTCGATGGCGGTGGCCGGGCGCGCGGTGTCGCTGTCGCTGGACACGTTCGAGATCATGGCCTGGCGCTCGCTGGTCGGGATCGCGATCGTCGGCGGCCTGATCACGCTGCGCGGCCGCTGGCATGTCGTCAACCTGCGCGATCCGGGGCTGCACCTGGCCCGCAACATCTGTCATTTCACGGCGCAGAACCTGTGGTTCTTCGCGATCTTCTCGATCCCGCTGGCGCAGGTCTTCGCGCTGGAATTCACCGCGCCGCTTTGGGCGCTGGTGCTGTCGCGCTTCTTTCTGGGCGAACGGTGGACGCAGGCGCGGATGATTGCCGCCGCCCTGGGGTTCGCGGGTATCCTGCTGGTGGCGCGGCCGGGCGCGGCGCCCTTGACACCGGGCCTGATCGCGGCGGCGGGCAGCGCGGTGGGTTTCGCGCTGACCTATATCCTCACCAAGCAGCTGACCGCGCGGGTCGGCGTCGCCTGCATCCTGTGGTGGATGACGGTCATGCAGGCCGTCCTGGGCTTTCTCCTTGCCGGGCTGGACGGGGATGTCGCCCTGCCCTCGGGCCAGACGGCCTTGTGGATCGCGCTGATCGGCGGGGCCGGGCTGACGGCGCATTTCTGCATCGCCAACGCCCTGCGGCTGGCGCCCGCGACGCTGGTCATGCCGTTCGATTTCCTGCGCCTGCCGGTGATCGCGCTGGTCGGCATGGTGTTTTACGACGAGCCGATCGGACCTCTGGTCATCCTGGGCGCGACGCTGATCCTGACGGGAAACTATTTCAACATCAGGGCAGAGGCGCGCAGGCGGGCTGCGGTCTAAAGCGGTATGATTCCAGGTCGAAACGTATCCTGCCTTCTTGAAACATTGGCTGCATCCATTGGGTGAAAAGCAGTCGAGCAGAAGCCATTCCCTGCACATCAAGGTCATGTTCCGCTAACCGCCCGATCGGCGGGCGCGTCACGATCGCGATCGGCGGCTGCCGCCCTTGTCGCAAAGGCGCGATCCTGATGCGCATCGCCTTGTTCAGCACGCCGGCAGGCCGGGTTGGGACGACGGGCGCGCAGGGCGAGGATCGGCGGCACGGCTCGCCGGCTTGCGCGACCGATCTCAGCGGCGGACCAGTTTCCGCTCGATATAGTCGCGCAGTTCCTCGACCTCGGCGCGGCTTTCGCGCAGCCCGTCCATCGCGGCCTGCAGTTCCGATTCGGTCCCTGCAAGGCGGCTGGACAGGTCTGCCTCGACCTCTTCCAGGCGCGCGACGGCCTGGTCGCGCTGTTCTTCGGTATCGTGCAATTGCTGGGCCATTCGGTCCAATTCGGACATGTCGGCACGGGTGCGCCGGGTCAGGCGATGGACGATCCAGCTTGCGATCCAGCCCAGCAGGAAGGCGCCGAACAGGATGATGGCGGTGACGGTGATGAATTCGGTTCGGTTCATGCGCTCTGGTTCTGGTCGCTCTGGTTTTCGCTATGGCGCGGGGGTGGTGTCTTGCTGTTCCTGCCCGGTCGCGGATGTCGCGGCATCCTCGGGCCGGGGCGAGGGGCGGGGCGTGTCGGCGCCGGGCGTCTGAACCGGAAGCCTAACGGTTTCGTCGCGATCGTCCAGTGCCGGAACCTGTTCGCTGACCCCGACGGTCGCCGGAACCGCACGGCTTTCGCCCGCCTGCGGCCTTTGCGGTCCCTGAACGGCATCGATCGACGTGGCCGCGCCGCCTTCGGGCGCCATTCCCGAGGAGGTCGCGATGTCCGGCGCGGGCGGTCCCTGCAGCGGCGCGACCGGCTCGCTGGTGACACCCTCGCGCAGGATCGGCACCGGCAGCGGGGTATTGCGGATCGGCATCTCCGACAACAGACGGAACTCGATGCGCCGGTTCTCCTCGCGCCCGGCCTCGGTGTCGTTGCTGGCGATGGGCTGGCTTTCGCCATAGCCGCGTGCGGTCAGGTTGGCGGTGTCGATCCCGGCCTCGGCCATCGCCGCCACCAGCGCCTGCGCACGGGCACGCGACAGATCGGCGTTGAACCCTTGCGATCCCTGCGCATCGGTATGCCCGCCGGCCTCGATCTGGAAATCCGCGCATTCGGTCATCGCCTCGGCCAGCCGCGCCAGCGTCGGCTGCGGATCGCCCGCGATGGTGGACTTGCCCGGCTCGAATCCGATCTCGGATTCGGACATGATCAGGTTCAGCCGCCGCACACATTCCTGACCATCGGGCAGGTCCAGCGCCGGGTCCAGCCGGCGGTCATAGCGGATCGACAGGGCATAGCGCGCGCCGGCCCCGATCCGGTTCGACAGGGCGGCCGCGGCATTTTCGGCGGCATTCGGATCGCCCGAGGTGCCGGCCATCCGCAGCATGTCGGGAGTGACCTGAACGGTCCCGCTTTCCAGAACGGCCATCGCCTCCAGCGCGCCGATCACGCGCACCGTCCAGCCATCCGGCACCGCCGCATCGCTGCGCAGGCTGCTGTCCACCTCGGAAAAGCGGGCGCGGGCAAAGCTGTCCACCGCCTCGCGCATCGGCACGTCGGCGATCCGGCCGCGCATCGACAGCGCCCGGTCGCCGCTCAGCGCGGCGATGAATTCCGCCGGCCCGGCATCCTGCCCGGATTCACGCTCTAGTTCGGCATGAAGCGAAAAGACGCGCGGCAGGGCCTGTTCCAGCCGACCGGCCGCTTCGTCAAAGCGCACCTGCGTCACCGCCTCGGGCGCGGTCAGAGCCACGTCGGCGTCCGAAATCGTGACCGTTCCCTGCCCCAGCCGCGCCACCGCCGCGATGGCCTGCTCGGCGGCCTCGTCCCAATCCGGGCTTGGTGCGCCAAGGCCCAGGGTGCAGCCCGGCTTGCCCTGCAACCCCGCGCTCAGCGCCGCCTCAAGGATCCGCTGTCGCCCGTCTTCGGTTGCGGCCGAGCAGGCCTCGAACCTGGGGCCGTCGCCGTCGATGACGAATCGCATCGTGAACGGCGCGATGACCGGACGCGGCGCGGTGATCTGGCTGGTCAGCCTGACGCCCTTGGGCACGGCGCGTTTCAGCGCGGTTTCCAGCCGGCCCTTTTCGGCGCGGCTGTCGGTGATCGCGGCCACCGTCACCGCGCCCGGTTGGATCGAGATCTTGGCGCTGCCGGCCATCTGGGCAGCCTGGATGCCGTAATCCAGCGCCGCCTGCCAGCCCTCGGGCAGCTTGTAATCGGCGGTCTCCAGCAGGTCGGTCACTTTCGGCGCCGAGGTTTCGCTGCGCAGCGACCGCAGCAGCGCGTTGCGGTCGGTCGAGGCCGGAACCAGCCCGATCAGCGAAATGCCCTGCGGGTTGCGCAGCAATTCGACCTTGAAATCGGGCGGGTCCAGCGCCTCGGCGGCGGCGACGGTCATCTGATCCAGGATGCGACTGGAATCGACTGCCGTGGCGGCCTGCGTCATGGCGCGGAAACGGTCCACCTCGCTTGGCGCGGTGCCTGTCAGCCGCACCTGCAACCCGTCAGTCTCGACCCCGGCCCAGTCATATCCTGCGCTGCGCAGCGCGACCTGGACATCCTGCAACGACCGATCTTCGATGAAAGCCGCCGTGGATCGCGCGCCCCACCAGCTCAGCCCGCCCGCCAGAGCGAGGACGAGGATCGTGGCCAAAGTCGGGGAAATCCTGCGGCGCAAGGGTGCCATGCGATGGGCCTTCGGCTGTTGCGGGTCGCATCCCTCTAGCGTCGGCCCGCCGGGCGTGCAATCAGCTCAGCCCGGCAAGGGCGAGAAACAGCGCAAGGATCAGCCCGGCATCGCGGTTCGACCGGAACAGGCGAAGACAGCTATCACCATGATCCGGCTTGAAATTCTTCAGCTGCCAGGCCAGATGCGCGGCAAAGCCGGCCAGACCGATAGCGGCGATCAAGAGATTGCGATGGCTCAGCAGGATGGCCAGCCCCAGCAGGGCGACCGCCAGCATCGCGATGCGCGCCAGATAGCGGGGGCTGTTTCTGCCGAACAGGCGCGCGGTGGATTTGACCCCGATCAGGGCGTCATCCTCGACATCCTGATGGGCATAGATCGTATCGTAGAAGATGGTCCAAGCGATGCCGCCCAGCCAGGCCACGACAGGGGCCAGATCGACCTGGCCCGCATGGGCCGCATAGGCCAGCATCACCCCCCAGTTGAAGGCAAGACCCAGGAAGATCTGCGGCCACCAGGTAAAGCGTTTCGCGAATGGATAGATCGCCACCAGCGCCAGCGAGATGACGCCCATCCAGATCGCCGCCGGGCCCAGTGTCAGCAGGATCGCCAGCCCGACCAGCCCCTGTGCCAGCAGCCACAGATAGGCGCCGCGCAGGCTGATGGCGCCCGAGGGAAGGGGCCGCGACCGGGTGCGGGCGACCTGCGCGTCGATGTCCCGGTCGGTGATGTCGTTCCAGGTGCAGCCCGCGCCACGCATGACGAAGGCGCCGATGGCGCAGGCGATCACGATCCAAAGATCGAAGAGCCGCGGCGCATCATACATCATCGCCAGCCCGACGCCCCACCAGCAGGGCAGCAGCAGCAGCCACGTCCCGATGGGCCGGTCGGCCCGGCTGAGGCGCAGCCAGGGCCGCCAGCGCTCGGGCGCGTATCGGTCCACCCAGTTGCCCTTCGGCGCGTCGATGACGGCATCTGGCCTTTCGGTCCGGCTTTGCATAGCGTCTGGCCCATCATGGCAAGGATCAGATTGTTCATAGATCACCCGCTGGCGCCCGGGCAAGCCGTGCCGCTGGCGCCCGCGCAGGCGCATTACCTGTCGGGGGTCATGCGACTGGGCGCGGGCGCGGAAATCGCGGTCTTCAACGGCCGCGATGGCGAATTCGCGGCCCGCATCGCGCAGGCGGGCAAGCGCGGCGGAACGCTGGATGTCGGCCAACAGACCGCCCCGCAGCGCGATCCGCCCGATCTGTGGCTGTTGTTTGCGCCGATCAAGAAGGCACGCACCGATTTCATCGTAGAAAAGGCCGCCGAACTGGGCGTTGCCCGCATCCTGCCCGTGCAGACCGACTTCACCAATTCCGAACGCATCCGGCAGGACCGTCTGCAAGCCCACGCCATCGAAGCGGCCGAACAATGCGGGGGTACCTTCGTGCCGCCGGTCGCGGATCTTCAGCCCCTTGCGCGGCTTCTGGACGGATGGGATGGCGCGCGCCGTATCCTGTGGGCGGACGAGGCAATGGCGGGCCCGGCCGAGACGCTGGCCGGTCTGCCGCAGGGGTCGTGGGCCATCCTGATCGGTCCCGAGGGCGGGTTTTCCGAAGCCGAGCGATCGCGTCTGGCGGCATCGCCCTTTGTCGACCGAATCAGCCTGGGCCCCCGGATCCTGCGCGCGGATACCGCTGCCGTTGCGGCAATCGCGCTGTGGCAGGCCGCCCTGGGGGACTGGCGCGCAGACAGGCAGAAAAAGAACCCGGCATAGCGACATTCCGTGACCGTTTTGCGACCATCGGGACCGCCCAAGCCGCTTTAATCCCTGCGTTTCTTGCATATCGGCCTTGCGGGACGCATGGCTGGTATTCCGCCTTTGCGCGACCTATCTACCCGGCATCCGAAACACTGCCCTGTGAGAGGGCAAACTGGAAATGCAGGTGATATGATGTCGGCCATAGAAACGAACCGCAGCCTTGCTGTCGGAGGTGTTGGCAACGTCGTCGCACGCATCGCCGCGCTGGTCTCGGGGTGGAACGACACCCGCATGACCCGGCGCGAGCTGAGCCGCCTGTCGGATCGCGAGCTGGACGATATCGGTCTGTGCCGCGGCGACATCGAGCGGATTGCGCGCGGCTTCTAAGGCTTCAACGCAGACAAGACGAACGAACCCCCATGCAATCGCGCGGGGGTTTTTTCTTTGCCCGCGTCACCGCCTGGATCGAGGCGACGCTCATCCGAATCCTTCGGCGGATTCCCGATGCAACCCTGTTCCGACTCCGTTTCTTCGCCAGCCCGGAATACATGCAGCGCAACGCAGCCGATTCACGAACAGGATCATCCTGTTCTAGCGCTCGGCCACCAATCTGCGGCCGGACGGGCGCAGAGGCCGCGATGGGGCGACGGGGCCCTGCGGCTGCGGCTCTGGCTGGGTCGCGATGTCGGCCATCGGAGCGGTGGTGAACGGCCGCGATGCGGCGCTGGTGGTGGTGGCAGAGGCCACGGCGGCAGGGCTGATCCCGCCGCCCTGCCAGGCCAGTTTCTGCAATGCATCGGCACCGCGCCGGGCCGATCCGGCCAGCGAGATCAGCGACAGACACGCCCCCGCCAGCAGAATCAGCACCGACAGACCGACCAGACCCATGAAGACCGACAGCGGCGGAATGCCTTCGGACTGACGGATCTGCACGAAGACCGCCCCCGACAGCGCAATCAGGCCGATCACGAAGACCAGACCGACCAGCCGCTGCACCCATGTCATCAGATCCGCCCGCATCGCCTGCCCCCTTCTTGCTTTGCTTCCGACCTGCCACCGCTTGCCGCCCGTTTCAAGCAAGGCGGGCGGCGAATGAGGTCATATTGTCGTGCGCCGCGGCGCCGATCGGAAGGCGGATGGCGGCCGGCCCACCGCGAACCCTGCAGGGTTTCGGACGACGGCGAAAGCCGGGCCAGACGCGCCGGCGGCAATTCAGGGGGTCTGGCGGCTGACCAGTGCTTCGACCGCCTCGGCGGTGCGGCGGGTGTTGTTGTGGATGCCCAGCCCCAGATAGATGATCCCGCCCACGACGATCAGATAGATCGCGCCGCCGAACAGAACCGCGAGGCCGCGCAGGAAGCCGCCCTGATCGCTGAACATCACCACAAGGCCGCTGACCACCACCGCGATCGCGCCCAGCGTGATGAATATGTTGACGATCCATTCCATCGACCGGATGAAGAAATCGCGCATCTGCAAATACTCCGGGGCTGACAATCCGATCAGCGTGACACGCGATGCGCGATCACGCAATCGTCAGTAGGAGTATTCGGCATAGATGCGTGACAGATCGCCCTGCCATTCGCCGTGATGTTTCGCCAGCAATTCGTCCGCCGGAACGCGGCCGGTCTCGACGCTTTCCCTCAGCGCGTTCAGGAAATGCGTCTCGTCGGGGATCAGCCCGCCGGCGCCCTGCCGCGCGCGGTTCTTCAGGCCCTGTTCGGCGATGGCCAGCACTTCGCGCGCCAGATCGTGCAGGCGGATGCCGCCGGCTTCGCCCTGCAACGCTTCGCGTCCGGCCGCCCGGCGCAGCCCTTCGCGCGTCTCGTGGTCCCAGCCCTTGACCAGATCCCAGGCCGCGTCCAGCGCCTGCTGGTCATAGGTCAGCCCGACCCACAGCGCCGGCAGCGCGCATAGCCTGCGCCACGGCCCGCCATCGGCGCCGCGCATCTCGATGAATTTCTTGACCCGCGCCTCGGGAAAAACCGTCGTCAGGTGGTCGGCCCAATCCGACAGCGTGGGAATCTCGCCCGGAAGGGCCGGCAATTCGCCCTTCAGGAAATCGCGGAAGGACTGGCCCAGAGCATCGAGATAACGACCGTCGCGATAGACGAAATACATCGGCACATCGAGGACGTAATCCACCCATGCCTCGTATCCGAAGCCGTCCTGGAACACGAAGGGCAGCATCCCGGTGCGCGCCTCGTCAAGGTTCTGCCAGATATGGGCGCGCCAGCTTTTCATCCCGTTGGGCTTGCCGTCCAGAAACGGAGAATTGGCGAACAGCGCCGTCGCCACCGGTTGCAGCGACAACGCGACCCGCAGCTTCTGGACCATATCGGCCTCGCTGGCGAAATCCAGGTTCACCTGCACGGTGCAGGTGCGATACATCATCTGCGTGCCCAGCGTGCCGACCCGGCCCATGTAGTCGGTCATCAGCCGGTAGCGCCCCTTGGGCATCATCGGCATCTGCTCCTGCGACCAGATCGGCGCGGCGCCAAGACCGATGAAGCCCGCGCCCATATCATCGGCCACGGATTTCACCTCGGCCAGATGGCCGTTCACCTCGTCGCAGGTCTGGTGGATGTTCTCGACCGGAGCGCCGGACAATTCCAGCTGTCCGCCCGGTTCCAGGCTGACATTGGCGCCGTCGCGTTCCAGCCCGATGATCTTGCCCTGCTCTAGGACCGGCGACCAGCCGAAGCGTTCCTGCAGGCCGGTCAGCATCGCCTTGACCGAACAATCGCCCTCATAGGGCAGCGGCAGCTTGTGATCCTTGCAATAGCCGAATTTCTCGTGCTCGGTGCCGATCCGCCAGGCCTCGCGCGGCTTCTCGCCCGAGGCGATATAGGCGGCAAGCTGATCGCGGCTTTCGATCGGGCCACCGCCCTGCTGGGGTATCGACATCGGACGGACCTTTCGCGGATTGCCGGTCGGTCACAGGTGGCAACAGCGGACCGTCAAGTCAACCCGCCGTGATCGGACCTGCGCCAGACCAGCCGCGTCGCGTCGGGCTGTTCGCTGACATGCGCCAGCGCCTGCGAGACGGCGCCCATGTCAAGGCCCGGAAGCGCGGTAAAGCCGTGGGCCAGGACCTCGGCCCCGGCGGCATCGACGGGAATCAGCAGCGCCTCGCCTCCGGCGCTGCGCAGCCGCCAATGCGCCTGCCCGTTCAGCCGCAAAAGGCGGATCTCGACCAGATCGCGCAGCGCGATCTCGCCGCCCGGATCGGTCGCCCCGTAATAGCGGATCGCGCCCTCGATCAGTTCGACCACGCCAGGCGCCTCGATCGGGCGGCGAAAGGGCAGCCTGCGCCGGGCGCCGATGGCCAGCGACGCGCCGACCAGCAGCATCGCAAGCCCGAGCGCGGCGAAGAACCAGCCGCCGCGCAGCGTCAGCCACAGGCCCGCCAGCGCGATGGCGCCGGCGACCAGAACCTCGGACCAGCGCGACAGCCACGCGGCAATCTCGGGGCGGATCAGCGGCCGCATCGGGGCGCGACCTCGGCGGGCTGTTCGAAGATCACGATCCGCATCCGCCCCGCCGGTACAAAGCCGATCGCGGTATAGGTGCGGGCGGCAGCCTCCGACGCCGCGAACAGGAAGGCGCGGCCGGCGCCTGCTGCGCGCGCCTCGGCCAGGTGCAGGGCCAGCGCGCGGCGGGCAAGACGCTGACCGCGCAGCGTCGGGGGAACATAAACGCCGCCGACCTGCACGATCTCGGGCAGCCGCGCGTTGAAACCGGTCAGCGCGACCGGCTGGCCGTCGCGGGTGGCCAGCCGCAGCGAATCCCTGGCCAGCCACAGCGGCAGTTCGGCCACGGCATTGTCGCGCGCCTGCGCAGGGTCGTCACCCATGATTTCGATCCGGTAGGCCGCGCGCCAGTCGATCAGAAGCGGCAGTTCCGCCTTGCGCGGCGCGCGAATCGAAAGTCTGGCCGCGTCGGGCATCCGCAGATCGTTCAGCGCCAGGGCGAAACACGGTTCGATCCGGTCGAGGCGCGTCGGATGACGGTCGAGGCGCAGCGCCGCAAGGATGCGGGCAATCTGCGCGGCCTCGCCGTTGAGACCGGTGATGGAAAGATTTTTCAGCACCGCGGGCAGCGCGTCCCAGTCCTGCGAATCGGCATCGCGCATCTGCGGAAAGCAGACGCCGGCATTCGACAGGCCGAGGAAGGCGGTCCAGCCTGCATTGCGCCACAGATGCAGGGCGCGCGGATGATCGCCACCGATGCCGCGCTCCAGCAGGTTGGCAGGCAGGAAGATCGGACCTTCCGCGCGGTCGGCCAGCGCATCCAGCGCCTGCGCGATCTGCGATTGCGCGACCGCGATCACGGGCGGACGAAGCGGCTGGATATCGGCAGGCCGAAGGTCACCACCGCTTCAGCGCATCCTCGTCGCTGTCTTTCGCCGCGACCCATGCGCCGGCGCCGTCCGGGCCGATCTCGCGCTTCCAGAAGGGGGCGCGGGATTTCAGCCAGTCCATCAGATAATCCGCGGCCTCGAAGGCGGCACGACGGTGGCGGGCGGCGGTGGCGACCATCATGATCGGCTCGCCCAGGTTCAGGCGTCCATGGCGGTGGATGATCTTCCAGTCGGCAAGGCCGAAGCGGGCGGCGGCCCTGGCGCCGTATTCGGCCAGCACACGCTCGGTCATGCCGGGATAATATTCCAGCTCCAACGCCAGCATCCGGCCGGTATCGTCGCGCACGATGCCGGTAAAGGTGACGACGGCGCCGGCGCCGCGACCGAAATTCTCCATCTCGGCGGCAAGATCGAAGGGACCGGCCTGGACACGCGCCGACACGGGTCAGCCCCCGGTCATGGGCGGGAAAAAGGCCACCTCGCGGGCATCGTCCAGCGGCGCATCAAGATCGGCCAGTTCCTGATCGATCGCGCAACGCACGGCGCCCATGTCGGCAAAGGCCGACGCGTGCCATTCGTCGCGGTCGGCCAGTTCGGCGACCAGATCGCGCAGGGTCGCGGCCCGGGTCTCGATTCGCTCGCGAGGCTGGCCGATCCGTTCGCGCAGCCATGCGAAATAAAGGACATCAAGCATCATGCGCGGGATCCTTCAGATAGGGCAGCGCCTTGACGAAATAATCCCAACCTGTCCAACCGGTCAGCACCGCCGCGATCCAGATCAGCACCAGCCCGACCTGATTGGCAAGATCGGACCAGCTGTCGGACCAGGGCAGCCTGCCCTCGCCCACCAGCGGCGGCTCGCCGTGTTCGACAAAGGCAAGCCCCGTGCCCAGGAACAGGACCGCGATGGCGACCATCTGGAAGGTCGTCTTCCACTTGGCCAGCTTGGTAACCTTCAGCAGCTTCGCCTGCGCGCCCAGGAATTCGCGCAGGCCCGACACCAGGACCTCGCGGAACAGGATCACCGTGGCGGGCAGGATCAGCCAGGGATTCATGCCGGAATAACCGGTGATGACGATGATGGCGATGACCACCATCGCCTTGTCGGCAATCGGATCCATGGCCGCGCCGAACCGGCTTTCCTGTTTCCAGGCGCGGGCCAGATAGCCGTCGAACCAGTCGGTCACGGCCGCGACCAGAAAGATCGCCAGCGCCGCCCAATCGGCCCAGGGCCGATGAAAATAGAGAAACATCAGCGGCACGGCGGGCGCCGCGGCAAGCCGCAGAAGGGTGAGGATATTCGGGATTGTCCAGCGCATGGCGGCAAGCTAGTGCCTGCGCGCACGGTTGGAAAGAGGCGCTGGTGTCACACGGGACCGATCTGCCGCCCCGGCCACGCGACCGGCGCGCAGTCGGGGCGTGAGGCGGCCTGCCGTCTGGTCAGTTTCCATCGCGGCCCGGCATGCGGCCCTGCGGGATCACGATGCCTCGAGACTGGCCGGATAGAGATCGAAATCACGCCCGGCAATGGTCAGGTGCATCGCCTTGATCCGGTTCTCGCCGAAACGGTGCAGGCGGCGGCCGCGGACCGAGACGGGATCGCCCGGCAACGCCTGCGCCGGGGTCAGCCCCGCCGCCATGTTGCGGGCGCGGCGGCCCAGTTCGATGGTCCAGTTCATGCCGTCATGGGCGCGGACCTGCAGCGTCGCATCGCTGCCCGAGATATTGTTGTCGATGACGATCGCCTCCAGCACGATCGCCTCCTTGTCGAAGTCGGACCAGCGGTCGCTGGCAAGAATGTCGTCGGGCGCGAAGACGGGTTTGCGATCCGCTGAAATGCCGAAAGACGGTACGCGGGGCATGGCAGCCTCCTTCATCAAAAGGGGTGAGCAGATCGCAACCATAGCGCGAAGAGCCGAGTCTCGCGCGGTAGGAAAACACCGCAAAAACTGACCGGGCGGATAGGTGCCGAAGGCAGGGCTTGAACTTGTCTCGATGGCCCATCAGTGTCGGAAAGGATCGACAAAATCGCGCCCTGGCGAACCATGACAGGCGGAAGCGCCGGCGGCTGAAATTGTTCCCCGTGGAAAGACCGGTCCACAAAGCGATGGTAGGCAAATTCCGACCGGGCCGGGCACGAGAACACAGCAGAAGGACCAGCGCATGCCGCCTGATGGCACCCAAGACCAGCTTGCGCAGATCGGATCGCTGTGGATCGACGGGCCGCTGTCATGGCTGGAAATCGCCTCGATCCGCAGCTTTGTCGAACTGGGTCACGATTTCGTTCTCTATACCTACGGCCATGTGCCGAACCTGCCCGATGGCGCGGTGCTGCGCGATGCCCGCGAGATCTGGCCCAATGACGACATCATCGTCCATGCCAAGGCGAAAAGCCCCGCGATCCATGCCGATGTCTTCCGCGCCGTCATGGTGCGCGACACGCCGCGCGTCTGGGTCGATACCGATGTCATCGCAATGCAGCCCTTCCGCGCCGGGATGACCTGGTTTCTCGGCCATGAACGCGACGACAAGCTGCTGCTGGGCAATGCCGTCATGGGATTTCCGCCCGAATCGCGGACCAAGGATCTGCTGGCCGAATTCCTCACCTCCGATTATCCGATTCCGCCCTGGCTGCCCGGCCACCGTCGCGGACGGATGCAGGCTGAACGCGATCGCGGCGGCGACATGGATCTGGGCACCCTGCCCTGGGGCACGACCGGTCCCCGGGCGCTGACGCACTTTGCGCAGGAAACCGGCGAGATCATCTATGCCCAGCCCAGCGATGTGTTTTTCCCGATCAGCTTCCAGAAACGCAAGCTGCTGATCGAGAACGTCAATCACGCCCGAGCCCGCGAACTGATCGAGGACGGCGGCGCGCTGGCCGTCCACCTTTATTCGCGCTGGATGCGCAAGCATACCCGCAAGGCGCGCGGCGGGGTGCCACCGCGCAAATCCTGGATCGGTCATTATCTGGAACGGAAAGGTTTTGTCGACTACGACGCGATCGAGGCCGAGGCCACGAGGACCGTCGCGCGCAAGAGGGCGGGACCGCTTGAAAAGCTGGACCGGATCGACGAAACGACGTTTTTCGCCGACCTCGCGCGGCGCCAGGAAAACCTGCCGATCCCCGCCAATACCTCGCGCCACGGAAATGTGGTGCTGACCACGATGGCCAAGGACGAAGGCCCCTATCTGCTGGAATGGGTCGCCTATCATCACCTGCTGGGCTTTACCGACATCCTTTTTCTGACCAATGATTGCAGCGATGGCACCGACGAGATGCTGGACGCGCTGGCCGGGCTGGGGCTGCTGTCACGGCTGGATAACGGCGCCTGGCGCGACAAGCCGCCGCAACCGCGCGGGATCGCGCGAATCGGCAACCACCCGCTATTCGCCCGTGCCGACTGGCACCTGCTGATCGACCTCGACGAATTCTTGCAGATCAGGACGGGCGATGGTTCGGTCGATTCGCTGATCGACGTGATCAAGACCAACGGCGCGACGGCGATGCCGGTGACGTGGCGCTTTTTCGGATCGAACGGGCAGGCCCGCTATCGGGACGATTTCGTGACCACGCGCTTTACCGCCGCCGCCGACGACGATTTTGCCAAGGGCTACGGCGTCAAGACCCTTTATACCCATCAGCCATGGATGAAGCTGGCCATTCACCGCCCGCATCTGAAGCCGAAATACCTCAAGACCGACGAAAAGCAGCTGCGCTGGGTGAATGGCTCGGGCGAGGTGCTGAACGGGCGCAGGATCGCATGGAAGCAGAAGATGGACGAGGCCGGCTATGATCTGGCGCAGTTGAACCACTACGGCGTGAAATCGGGCGAGGAATTCCTGATGCGCCGGCTGCGCGGCGACATCCTGAACAATCACGGCAAATATGACGACGCCTATTTCCGCACCTATGATCAGAACAGCCTGCGCGACGAGGGCGCGGCCGAAATGGCGGGCCGGGTGCGGGCGCTGTGCGCGGCGCTGATGGAACAGCCCGCCGTGCGCGCGGCCCAGGATCTGATCACGGTCCGCCATGCCGAAAGGCTGGCCCGACTGCGCGCGTCCGAAGGCTATGCCCGGCAGATCGAGGCCCTGGGTTTCCGGCTGTAGCCTGGCTCAGCCCAGCACCTCGCTCAGCGCACGGATGAAGATGCGGGCGCCCGGTTCGATCAGGTCATCGGGGAAATCGTAATCGGGATTGTGCAGGCTGGCGACATCGCGGCCCGCGCCCAGCAGGAACATGGCGGCGCGGGAACAGCCGCCGAAACGGCCGAAATCCTCGGAGGCGCGCATCGGCAGGCCATTCGAGCCGACAACGAACCCTTCGGCGGCAAGCGCGCGCGACAGGATCGCGGTCGCCTCGGGGTCGTTTTGGCAATGGTGGAACACGTCGTGCCAGGTGATCGCATGGGCCAGTCCCGCGGTGGCGGCCGCCTGTCCAACGGTGCGTTCGGCTGCCGCGACCAGCCGGGCCATCCCCTCATCCCTCTGCGTGCGCAGCGTCGCCCGCAATTCCGCCTCGCCGGGCGCGATGCCGAATGCCGGCTCGCCCAGCCGGGCATGGGTGATCGTGACCAGCGAGAAGGCGGGATCGGATTGCTGGCCGCCCGACCCGAGCGCCGTCAGCGCGGGGACCAGCGCGGCCAGCGCCATGGCCGGCGAGACGCCGTGTTCGGGCTGCGAGGCATGGGCGGTGCGGCCGGTCAGCGCGATCTTCATGCCGCGCGAGGCGCAGTTCATCGGCCCCTCGGCCAGCAGCGCGTGACCCTGCGGCACGCCGGGCATGTTGTGCAGCGACAGCGCATAATCCGGCACGAGGCCGGCGAATTGCGGATCCGCGATCACCTTCGCCGCGCCCGATCCATCCTCTTCGGCGGGCTGGAACAGCAGGATGGCACGCCCGCGCGGCGGCCTGTTCCGCCCCAGCCAGCGCGCGACGGCGGCCAGGATCGCCATATGCCCGTCATGCCCGCAAAGATGCCCCTTGCCCGCCGATTGCGAGCACCAGTCGTGCGCCCCCTGTTCCTGGATCGGCAGCCCGTCAAGCTCGCAGCGCAGCATGACCGTGCAGCCCCTGGACAAACCCTCGAAGATCGCGGCGACGCCGAACCCGCCCAGCCCGGTCGCGATCCGGTCCGCCCCGGCATGGCGCATCGCCGCCGCCACCCGCGCGGCGGTCTGCCGTTCATCGCCGGACAGTTCCGGGCGGCGATGCAGATCGCGCCGCCATGCGATCAGTTCCGCGATGTCGCTGTCGGTCAGGACGCGATCGCCCTCGGATCGGGTCATGGCGCTGTCTCCTGAGGCTGCCGTGCCGGCGGGATTGAACAGAACCCGCTTGCGGCAGGCAACCCGGCAGTCAGTATCTGATCCTGGCCAGCCTGCGCAATTCGTCCGCGCTTGTGGTCGGATAGCCGAAGAATTCCAGATAGGCGGGGATCTGTTCGAACAGCATGTCGGTGCCGATCTGGGTCAGGCAGCCCCGCGCCCGGGCGGCGGCCAGAAAGGCGGTTTCCTCGCGTTTCATGACCACCTCGCCCACAAAGGTCCGGGGCGACAGACGCTCGACCGGCATCGGCATCGGATCGCCTTCGGCCATGCCCATCGGCGTGGCGTTCACGACGATGTCGAAACCCGCCGGATCGTTCCGGCCGGTCTCGACCCGCAGGGCGGGACAGGCTTCTTGCAGCTTCGCGGCAAGGCGGTCGGCTGAGGCGGCATTGATGTCGAACAGCGCCAGACGCGCCGCACCCGCGCCCGCCAGCGAGGCGGCGATGGCCGAGCCCACGCCGCCCGTGCCCACGACCAGGACCGAGGCCCCCGCGACCGCACGACCCTTGCGCAGCACGCCGCGCACAAAGCCTTCGCCATCGAACATGTCGCCGATCAGGGCGCCCGCCTCGTCGCGGCGCACGGCGTTGCAGGCGCCGCAGATGCGCACGGCGGTGCTGACCTGATCCAGCAGGTCCACGACCGCGACCTTGTGCGGCATGGTGATCAGCGCGCCCACGAAGTTGCGCAGGCGCGCAAGCAGCGGCATGAAGGCCGGAAAGTCCGCCGTTTCGCATCCCATCGGCACGACCACGGTGTCGATGCCCCTGGCCTCGAACCAGGGGTTGTAGATCATCGGCGCCTTGAAGCTTTCCGTCGGCACGCCAAGATGGGCGATCAATTTGGTATGGCCAGAGATCATCGGTTCCTGTCCTTCAGGATCGGTTCAAGATCGGGTCGTGCCGGGAACACATTGCCGAAAGGCGGGGCGGGGCCGTCGGGGTTTGGCAGGGGGCCGGCGGGGTTGGGGCTGCGCCGGCGGGGGCGAGGCCGGTGGGGCAGCCCCGATCACGCACGCGGCATGTCCTTGGCACGCAACAGCCGCTTCAGCGCGGCGATGCGGAAGGGCGCGTTCGCGGCGCCATAGCCGTCATACCCGCCGCGCCGCTCGACGATCTCGAAGAACAGCCCCCCGGTCAGCGGGCGCCCGTAGAACTGATAGAACTCGGCCTCGCCCTCGGCCTCGTAGAGGATGTTCCAGCGGCGCAGGCGGGCGATGCGGTCGTCGTCCAGCCCATAGCGCGCCTGAAGATCGTCGTAGTAATTTTCCGGGATCTCCAGCGGCTGGAACCCCGCGCCCGCCATCGCCCGGGCGCTGGCAAGGATGTCGCGGCTGGCCAGCGCGATATGCTGCACGGCCGATCCCATGCTGTCGGCCAGAAAACCGCCGGCCAGCGTGCGGTGCGATTGGGCGCCGTTCAGGGTGATCCGCGTGGCGCCATCGCGGGATGCGATGGCCTGGCTGCGCACCAGCCCGTCGGGATCGGCCACGTCGATCATCGGCCGGCGGTCCATGTCGAAGATGGCGGTGTAGAACAGCGTCCAGCTGAGCATGTCCTCGTAATTCATCGTCTCGGCCAGATGATCGACGCGGATCAGGCCGAAATCGGTCGCGCTGTCGCCGGTGGCCTGGAATTCGATCCGCCAGACATCATCGAGGCCGCTTTTCGCGTCGATGAAATGCAGCACCGATCCGCCGACGCCGCGAATCGCCGGGATGTCCAGTTCGCCGGGGCCGGGCGGCTGATGGAACAGTCTGGCGTCCAGCGCCGCGGCGCGGACGACGGTGGCCTGCGCATCCTCGACCCGCAGCCCGATATCGCAGACGCCAGTGCCGTGGTTCAGGAAAAAACTGTGCGCAAAGCCGGTTTCCTCGGTATTCACGACGATGCGGATGCCGCCCTGCCGCCAGACGGTGACGCGCTTGTTGCGATGCACGCCTTCGCGGTGAAAGCCCATCCGCGTCAGCGCCGCTTCCAGCGCCGGGGCCTCTGCCGCGTCCGAGGCAAATTCGATGAACTCGACGCCCTCGACGCCGAGGTTTTCCGGGATCGGCGGCAGATCGACATGCAGCGCCGGTTCGGCGCGGCGGACCTGATCCATCAGCCAGATCAGCGAACGATGGCCGTCGCGCGCGATGCCTTCGGGGCTGCCGCCGCGGAACTGGTCATTGAAGATTTCCAGCGACAGCGGCCCGCCATAGCCGGTCGCCGTCACGGCACGCATGAAATCCACCACCGGCAGATCGCCCTCGCCCGGCATGGTGCGGAAATGGCGCGACCAATACAGCAGGTCCATGTCGATCATCGGCGCATCGGCAAGCTGGACGAAAAAGATCCGGTCGCCCGGAATGCGGCGGATCGTGTCCGGGTCGATCCTGCGGCCCAGCGTGTGAAAGCTGTCCAGGATCAGGCCCAGTGCCGGATGATCGGCCCGGCGCACGATTTCCCAGGCGTCGCGGTGGTCGTTGACGTGACGGCCCCAGGCCAGCGCCTCGTAGCCGATCCGCAGGCCCCGCCGGGTGGCGATCTCGGCCAGTTCGGCCAGATCATCGGCGGCGCGGTCGATCCCGCCCATCGCCTGCGGATGGACCGAGGAACAGATCAGCATCAGCTCGGCGCCCAGTTCCGCCATCAGGTCGAACTTGTGCCGGGCACGATCGAAGGCGCGGGCGCGCAGCGTGGCGGGAAGCCCCTCGAAGTCGCGGAAAGGCTGATACAGCATCACCTCCAGCCCGTGATCGCGGATCATCCGGCCGACCTCGCGCGGGTTGGCCGCATCCTGCAGGAAATCCTGTTCGAAAATCTCCAGCCCGTCGAAGCCGGCCGCCGCGATGGCGGCCAGCTTTTCGCGCAGGTTGCCCGCGATCGAAACCGTCGCAATGCCCGTTTTCATTCCCAGCCTCCCTACGCGCCCGAGCCGGGGGCGTCCTGGTCGTGTTCGATCCTTTCCAGACCGATCTTGCGGCGAAACCTGCGCCAGACCGGGGTCTGGCTGACGAAGATCATCACCACCATCGCCGCCAGAACCAGCGACAGCGGGCTGGTCGCGATGCCCCTGAACAGGCCCGCGACGCTGCCCTGTTCGGAAATGATCGCCCGGCGCCAGTTCTCGTCCAGCAGCCGCGACAGGATCACGCCCAGGATCACGGGGCCAAGCTGGTAGCCATAGGATTTCATGAAATAGCCCAGCACCCCGAAGGCCAGCATCCAGTAGACATCGGTGATCGCGTTGTTGACCGCATAGGCACCGACGATGGACAAAAGCAGGATCAGCGGCAGCAGCACGGTGCGCGGCATTTCCACGATCCTGGTAAAGATGCGGATGCCGGTCAGCCCGAAGATCAGCATGAAGATGTTGGCCAGCACCAGCGCGCCGGTGATGAACCAGAACATCTGCGGCTGATCGATCATCAGCATCGGGCCGGGATTGAGGCCGTGGATATACAGCGCCCCGATCATGATCGCGGTCACCGCATCGCCCGGAATGCCCAGCGTCAGCATCGGGATGAAGGCACCGCCGACGGCCGCGTTGTTGGCGGTCTCGGGGGCGACCAGACCCTCGCGCGCGCCTTGGCCGAAGGGCACTTCGGGGTTCTTGGTCACGCGCTTGGCGTGGTCATAGGCCATCAGCGCCGCGATGTCTCCGCCGGTGCCGGGCAAGGCGCCGATGATCACGCCGATGGACGAGGTTTGCAGCGACAGCGGCAGGTATTTCAGGATCGAGGACCAGGTCGGCACGATGCGGCTGATGGTCTGCTTCACCGCGGTCTTGTCGACATGGTGCAACTGCGCCAGCGCCTCGCTGACGCCGAACATGCCGATCATCACGGCGATGAAGCTGATCCCGCCCCAAAGCTGGGTGAACCCGAAGGTAAAGCGTTCCTCGGCTGTCAGCGGATCCATGCCCACGGTGCCGATCAGCAACCCCAGGGCGCCGGCAAAGATGCCCTTGACCAGGCTTTCGCCCGACAGTGATCCGACCAGCAGGATGCCCAGGATCGCCAGCAGCATGAAGTCCCGAGGCTGGAACGTCAGCGCGAAATCGCTGACCGCGGGTGCCGCGACGGCCAGCACGATGATGCCGATCAGCCCGCCGACGAAAGACATCACTGTGGAAATCCCGATCGCCTCGCCCGCCAATCCCTTCTGCGCCAGCGGATAGCCATCCAGCGCCGTGGCGATGGCCGAGGGCGCGCCGGGGATGTTCAGCAGAATCGCGGTGCGCGATCCGCCATAGACCCCGCCCATGAAGATGCCGACCATCAGGCACAGCGCCGGATAGACGTCCCAGGTGAAGGTAAAGCCGATCAGGATCGACACCGCCATGGTGACCGACAGGCCGGGGATGGCGCCGACATAGACACCCGCGAAGGTGCCCGCCGCGACCAGGAACAGCAGTTTCGGATCCAGCCAGGGGGTCAGGAAATAGCCAAGGGCCTCCATTATCGGGCCCCTCCGAACAATTGGCCGAAGGCGGCCAGCATCTCGGCCTCGGGGACGATCCCCGACGGCATCAGAACGGTAAAGATCAGCCGGAACACGATATAGACCAGCAACAGCGCAAAGGCCGACACGCCCAGCGCGAAGATAAGCCCGCCCCGGCGCAGATACAGGATCGAGAGCGTCAGAAACAGCAAAGAGGTCGGCAGAAAGCCCAGCGGGACCAGCAGCAGGGCATATCCCGCGATGAACAGCATCATCACGATGACCGCGGGCGGCAGGATGTCCTTCAGAAAGCCCGTCTGGTCGCGCTGCGTGTGGCGCCAGCCATCCAGCAGGACCAGGCCCGAACTGACGACCATGGCCAGCGCGACCGCCATCGGCAGCGCACCGGGCGAGCTGAGCGATTCGAATCCCGCGATGGCATAGGCCGACCACAGCAGGACCAGACTGACGATGAACAGAACCGCGTTGAAGGCGATCTCGCCCGCGCTGCGGTGGCGCTTGTCGTGCATGACCGATCCTCCCGAAGGTCATTGCAGGGACTTTCCCGGCCGCGTGGGCCGGGAAAGATCGCATCGCGAGCCGCAGATCAGGGCCGCGGGATGCCGAATTCCTCGGGCGACTTCTTGGCCAGCCCGGCATCGGCAATCAGCCAGGTGGTAAGCGACTGCCATTTCGACAGGAACTGGGTTGCCGCATCGCCCGACAGGCTTTCGATGACATAGCCGCGATCGCCCATCAGCTTCACGAAATCCTCGCTTTCGGCGCCCTTGGCATAGGCATCGACGAGCTTGGCGACCACGTCCTTGGGGGTGCCGTTCTTGACGAAGACTCCGAAGAACGGCCCCCAGGGCAGGTAATCGGCATATTCGGGATTGGTCTCGCCCAGGGCCGGAACCTCGGGCAGGGCTTCGGCGGGCTTGGTATCGATCAGCGAGATGGCCTTCATCCGGCCGCCCCTGATACCCTCGATGGCCGCGCCCAGCACGGCCGGCATGACGTCCACCGCGCCGCCCTGCAGCGCGGTCAGCGCCGGGCCGTCGCCGTCATAGGGAACCTCGGTCACAGGCAGCTCGGTCTTGGACCGCAGCAGCGCGGTGACCACGGACGGCACGCCGCCCGGACCGGTCGAGCCGAACTTGACCTGGTTCGGGTTGGCCTGGATATACTCGACCATCTCGGCGAAGGTGTCGAAGGGCGCGTCGTTGTTGGCGACCAGGATCGGCACGCCGCGGGCCAGGATGTTGATCGGCGTGAATTCCGAATAATCGATGTCGCCGAGGCCCATCACCTTGTAGAGCAACGGATTTTCCGCGCCCATCAGCAGGGTATATCCATCGGCCTTCTGGGCATAGACGTATTTCGTGGCGATCGCGCCGACGCCGCCGGTCATGTTCTTCATGACCACCTTGCCGCCCAGAACCTTCTCGGCCTGAGGCGTGACGGTGCGCATGACGGTATCGGTCGAGCCGCCCGCACCCCATTGAATGATTCCCTGGATTTCCTTGGCGGGATAGTCCTGCGCCAGAACCGCGGTGCCGGTCAGTCCGGTGGTCAGCGCCAGCACGGCGGTGAATTTGATCAGGGTCTTGGTCATGATGTCCTCCCTTGCTCCGGGCTTTTCCCGGATCTCCATGGTCCGACCATGCCAAGGTCCGACCTTTACGGCAAATACCAATTCATGCGGATCGTGAACATGATGTTAATGGTTGCGCCTCATCGCGCCCTCTTCTGTTCCCATGGGCGCGATTCGGTGGCGCGTTCCAGTTCGCGTCGCAACTGCCGGATCGCATATTCGGCAAAGCCGGACAGAACCCGGCCGGCCTTGGTGACGACATAGATGGTGATGGGCGCCTCCTCGATCAGCCTCAGCCGCACGACGCCCGGCATATACAGTTCCGCGACCGAGAATTCGTCGATGATGGCAACGCCAAGGCCGTGGCGGACAAGGCTGACGACGGTCTGCGCAAAGCGTCCCCGCATCGAATAGCGCACCGGCAGACCGGCATCGCGCAGCGGCCTGGTGCAGACCGATCCATAGGGGTCGTTCGGCTCGACCCCGATCATCGGGAACCGGACAAGATCGTGGACCGAGACCTGATCGCGGCCGGCCAGTTCGTGACCCTCGGGCACGATCGCCGCCAGCCGGCCCTGGGCCGCGATCTCGTTGGTGATGCCCGCATTCTCGATCGCGGTGCTCATCATCACGAATTCACCGCGATCCAGCATCAGATAATCGATGGTTTCCTCGATCTTCAGGATGTTCAGGTCGATGAACAGATCGGGAAAGCGCTGCCTGACCCGCCTGACGGCGCGGGCGGCGATGAATTGCGCGACCGATGGGGCCGAGGCGAAGGACAGATCCACCGCCTCGCCCCGCTGCAACGAGGCCACGGCGCGGTTGAGGTTCTCGACCCCGCGAAAGACCCGGCCGATCTGGTCGAAGATCGCGCCTGCCTCGGCCGCCGGGACATAGACCCCGCCGCGCCGCTCGAACAGGCGCAGACCCAGCGTTTCCTCGGTATGCTTGACGAGCCTGCTGATGCCGGGCGCCGAGACGTTCAGCATCCTGGCGGCACCGGTGATCGTGCCGGTCAGCATGACGGCGCGGACAACCTCGATCTGGCGCAGTGTCAGTTGATGCATGGGCCAATCATCCGATGATCTGTGCTCGGGCGAACAGAAGGTCAGAACTCGCGCAGAATGTCATGGGGAAAGATGGCGCCTCGCCGTGGGATCGGGCAAGCGCAAGCGGCGGGATGTTGTCGTGGCCTTGCCCGGCACGCGGTAACCGCCGGGTTACAGATCTGCAATCTGCGCGTCAGCCCGGCATCACCCGACGCCCCCATCTCTCAGTCCAGCAACAAGAACGGAAGGAGTGCATCGGATGAAACGACTGAAATCGACCCTCGCGGCGATCCTGATGGTGGCGGCAGGTGCCGCGGCAATCGGGCTGGGAACCGTCATGGCCGTCGCCGCGCTGGTGATCGGACTGGTCATCGCCGTCGCCGCCCGGCTGGCGATCGGGTCCGGCGCTACCGTCCCGGCCTCGGCGGACACCGTCGACGGCGAAGCCGCCGCGACCCCCTGAAACCGGACCGCAAGCTTGCCCGATCCCGCCCCGCCGATCCCCTCGGCGGGGCGTTTGCCTGTCCGGACCGCGGTTCGACTTTCAACATTACGCAGATGTAATCGCGCGGCGATTTGATGGTCAGGCCGGCTTCCCAGCTTGAGTTCATCGAAAGGCATCACGCCAATCGACGAACCGAAAGGAAAGAGAACGATGACACGCAAACTGCTTACCCTTCTGACCGCTGGTGCGGTGTCCGCGACGGCCCTGGCCGGCGGCGCGGCCTTTGCCAAGAATGACGGCGGTGACCAGGCCGAGGTTCAGGCTTTCCTGAGCGCCTCGCAGGACATCACCGCAGCCATCGGCGCCGCCGAGGCGGCCGGCGGCGGCACCGCGGTCGCGGCCGAGTTCGGTCAGAGCAAGGGCACCGCCTTCTACGAAGTCGATACCATCGCCAAGGGCAAGCAGGTCTCGGTCGAGATCGATGCCAGCACCGGCAAGGTCATCCAGACCAAGGATGAGGGCGACGGCGACAAGGCGGAAAAGGAAGACATCACCGATCCCGCGCAGCTTGGCGCACCGCTGGCCCAGCTGGTTGCCATGGCCGAGAAGAGCGGCGGCGGCAAGGTGATGGCGATCAGCGCCGACCACGACAACGCCAAGTCCGGCGTGATCGAGGTGGAACTTGCCAAGTCCGACGGCACCACGCAAGACTTCGCGATGGCGGCCGACGGGACGATGACCAAGGTTGTCGCCAATCAGGACGAGGATCAGGACGGGCAGGACGAAGACGCCGACTGATCCTTCGGTCGGAAACGATGAACCCGCCGGCCCCTCCCTTGGGGGCCGGCCAGGTGCTGGAAGCGAGGGACGGATGCGGATTCTGGTGATCGAGGATGACCGCACGACAGGGGACTACATCCTGGCAGGACTGCGCCAGGAGGGTCATGTCGTCGACCTGTCCCGCAACGGTCGCGACGGCCTGCTGACCGCGCAGACCAACGATTTCGACGTTCTGGTGGTCGATCGCATGCTGCCGGATCTGGACGGGCTGTCGCTGGTGCGCACGTTGCGCGCGGCCAGGAACCTGACGCCCGCGCTTTTCCTGACCGCACTTGGCGGCGTCGATGACCGGATCGAGGGACTGAATGCCGGCGGCGATGATTATCTGGTCAAGCCCTTCGCCTTTGGCGAATTGTCGGCCCGGCTGTCGGCGCTGGCCCGCCGCCCGCAGATGCGCGATGATGAATCGGTCCTGTCCGCCGGCGATCTGCGAATGGACCTGATCCGGCGCAAGGTCACGCGCGGCGGGGTCGAGATCGATTTGCTGCCGCGCGAATTCGCGCTGCTGGAATGCCTGTTGCGCCGAAAGGGCCGCGTGCAGACCCGCACCATGCTGCTGGAAGCGGTGTGGGAGCTCAGCTTCGATCCGCAGACCAATGTGGTTGAAAGCCACATCTCGCGGCTGCGCGGCAAGATCGACAAGCCCTTCGAGACCGAACTGATCAAGACCGTGCGCGGCGCCGGCTACAGGATCGAGGCATGAGGGCCGAATGGGCGGATATCCTGCGCTCGACCCCGATGCGGATGACGCTGCGGCTTGTGGCGCTGTTCACGCTGATCAGCCTGCTGACCTTCGCCGCGACCTGGTGGCTGGCCAACCGGGCGCTGCTGGACGCCACCGAAGCCGGGCTGGATGCCAGTCTGGACGAATTGTCCGCACTGGGCGACCAGAAGGACATCGCCGAGGCTGTCGGACGGCTTGCGGCGCGGGCCGATCCGGAAAACACGATCGTGATCTTCGACCGCGCCGCCGGCCTTGTCGGCAATTATCCGGACAGGGTGCCCGGATCGGGGCTGCGGGAATTCGATCCGGCCGATCGCGGTGACGGTTTCTCCAGCCGCTACATCGTCAAGAGCCGCGAGGTGCCGGGCGGGATCCTGACCCTGGGTCAGTCCGCCGATGCCTTCGACGAGATCCGCGAGGTCTTCGGGCAGGTCCTGTCCTTCACGCTGGCGCCGACGCTCCTGCTGGTCCTGGCCGCAGGGATCTTCAGCGCGCGGCGTTCGGCCCGCCGACTTGCCGCGATCGAGCACACGCTGGACCGCCTGCGCGGCGGCGAATTGTCGGCGCGCCTGCCGGACATGCCGGGCCCCGCCGACGATCTGTCGCGTGTCGGACGCGGCATCGACCGGCTGGCCGAGGCGCAGCAGGCATCAACCGAGGCGCTGCGACAGGTATCGGCCGATATCGCCCATGATCTGAAGACCCCGATCCAGCGCCTGTCGGTGCAGCTGGCGCGGGTTCGCGACGACCTGCCCGACGGCGTCGCGCCAGAGGCGCTGGATCGCGCCGAGGCCGAGATCGACGGCATCGTCGCGATCTTCCATTCGCTTCTGCGCATCGCCCAGATCGAGGGCGGCAGCCCGCGGACGCGCTTTGTGCCGGTGGACCTGGCCGGCCTGGCCGCGACGATGGCCGAGGTCTACGAGCCCGCGGCCGAGGAAAGCGGTCACGCCATGACGGTCGAGACGGGCGGCGAGGCCCGGATCATGGGCGATCGCGCCCTGCTGGGCCAGGTGATCGCCAATCTGATCGAAAACGCGCTGCGCCATACGCCGCCGGGCAGCGCGGTGACGCTGCGCGTCGATGGACCGCGCCTGATCGTCGCCGATAGCGGGCCGGGGATTCCGGCCGGCGAGCGCAGGAAGGTGCTGCGCCGTCTCTACCGTCTGGACCGCAGCCGCACCACGCCCGGCAGCGGGCTTGGCCTCAGCCTTGTCGAGGCCATCGTCAAGCTGCACGGCGGAACGATCGATCTGCAGGACAACGCGCCGGGGCTGAGGGTGCTTGTCAACCTGCCCCCGGCCCCGGCATGATCGGCATCGGGATCGACGGATCGCGCCGAAGCCGGGGACCGGCTTGCCCGTGCCGGCCGATCCGGACAGGTTGCGGTCATCGAAGAACCGGACGAAGCCATGAACACGGGATCTGATCCGCACCATCGCAAGCCCGCCAGCGCCCTGGCCCGGACGGTTCCGATCACCGCGGCGATCCTGCTGCTGGCCGGTCCGGTTCTGGCCCAGGACAGTCTTCTGTCGCCCGCCGGACCCGTCGCCGAGGCGCAGCGAAGCGATCTGATTCGCGTCACCCTGATCACGATGATCGCGGTGGTGCCTGTGCTGGTCGGCGTTCCGGTCATCCTGTGGCGCTATCATCGGGTCAGGGGCAACGGGTGCTATCGCCCCGGCAAGCTCTACCGTCCCGACTGGGAATTCTCGGGCCCGCTGGAGGCGGCGATGTGGGGCGTGCCCTTCGCCATCATCGCGGTGCTCGGCTGGTCGCTGTGGCAGACCACGATCCGGCTGGATCCCTATGCGCCGCTGGGCCCGGACCCGTTGGAGGTTCAGGCGATCGGGCTGGACTGGAAGTGGCTGTTTCTCTATCCCGAACAGGGAATCGCGACGCTGGATGCACTGGTGTTGCCGGCGGGCAGGCCGGTGCGCGTCGCGCTGACGACGGACACGGTGATGCAAAGCTTTCGCGTGCCCGCGCTGGCCGGGCAGATCTATGCCATGCCGGGGATGCGGACCGAACTGAACCTGATGGCCGACGCGCCCGGCCGCTGGCGGGGCGACAACATCCAGTATAGTGGTCGCGGATTTGCCGGGCAGACCTTTTCCGTGGTCGCGCTGGACCCGGCCGGCTGGCGCGACTGGGCCGGCACCCCCGCGCAAACGCCGCTTGACCCGGCCACCTATGCCCGCCTGGGGCGGGCTGGCAGCCCGGCCCAGGCGCGGGCGCTGCTGGGCCTGGGCGCGCGGGACGCACCACGGCTTCGGCTGGTCACGCCCGATCTCTTCGATCGGGTGATCGCACGCTATCGTGCCGGGCTGCCGGTGCCGCCCCGCGACCAGCCGGGGGCCCCGGCCTATGCCGGGGGTGGATGATGATGGGCGCACCGTTCGGGCGCCTTGACTGGTCGGCCACGCCATTCGACGACTTCCTGCGCAATCCGTCCCTCAACGAGGCCGTGTCCTCGGGTGCCGCGCTGACCGTGGTGTTGGGCGCGGCGGCGACATTGTGGCTGCTGACGCGCCACCATCTGTGGGGACCGCTTTGGCGGGACTGGCTGACCAGCCCGGACCACAAGCGGATCGGCATCATGTATGTGGTGCTGGCCGGGGTGATGTTTCTGCGCGGCGTGCTGGAAGGCGCGGTGATGCGCACCCATCAGGTCAGCGCGCTGAACGGCGGAATCCTGTCGCCCGACCATTATGCACAGCTCTTCTCGACCCACGGAACGATCATGATCTTCTTCGTGGCGACGCCGCTGGTGACGGGGCTGATCAACTTTGCCGTCCCCTTGCAGATCGGGGCGCGGGACATGGCGTTCCCGGTGTTGAACCAGGTCTCGCTGGGGCTGACGGCGTCGGGGGCGGGACTGGTCATGCTGTCGCTGGTCCTGGGTCAGTTCGGGACCGGTGGCTGGACGATGTATCCGCCCTTCACCGGCGCCACCTTCAGCCCCGGCCCGGGGGTGGACTACTGGATCTGGGCGGTCGGCCTTTCCGGGATCGGCTCGACCCTCGCCGGGATGAACATCGCGGTGACGATCTACAAGCTGCGTGCGCCGGGCATGACCTTCCTGCGGATGCCGATGTTCACCTGGACCGCGCTCTGCACCGCGATCATGATGGTCTATGCCTTCCCGGCGGTCACGGCATCGACCGCGATGCTGGCGCTGGACCGTGTGGCGGGGTTTCATTTCTTCACCAACGACCTGGGCGGAAACATGATGCAATACGCCAACATCTTCTGGATGTTCGGCCACCCCGAGGTCTATATCGTCGTGCTGCCGGCCTTCGGCGTCTATTCCGAGATCTCGGCCACCTTCGCGGCCAAGCGGCTTTATGGCTATAACAGCCTGGTGATCGCGACGATGGCCATCGCGGTGGTCTCGTTCGCGGTCTGGCTGCACCATTTCTTCACCATGGGACAGAATGGCCGCATCAACGCCGCCTTCGGCATCGCCACCATGGTCATCGCGGTGCCCACCGGCGTGAAGGTCTATGACTGGATGGCGACGCTGTTTCGCGGCCGGGTGCGGATCACGGTGCCGATCATCTATCTGACGGGGTTCTTCATCCTTTTCGTCTTCGGCGGGCTGACCGGGGTGATCCTGGCCAATCCGGCGATCAACTATCAGCTGCACAATTCCCAGTTCGTGGTCGCGCATTTCCACAACGTTCTGGTCCCGGGCACGCTGTTCGGCATGTTCGCAGGGATTCATTACTGGTTTCCCAAGGCCTTCGGCTTTCGCCTGGACGAAAAGCTGGCGCGGCGCACCGCGCTTTTGTGGGTGGCGGGGTTCTGCCTTGCATTCCTGCCGCTGTACTGGCTGGGACTGATGGGAATGCCCCGGCGGGCGGCCAGCTATGACAACCCCGCCTTTCAGCCCGCGATGTGGCTGGCTTTCGGCGGCGCCGCGATCCTGGTCGCGGCGCTGGCAAGCCTGATCCACACCTTCTGGGCCAGCGCGCGCAACCGCGCGGCGCTGGCCTGCCCGCTGGGCGATCCATGGGACGGGCGCAGCCTGGAATGGGCGACCAGCGCGCCGCCGCCGCCCTACAATTTCTGGGCCATCCCCAGCGTCAGGGCGCTGGACCCCTTTACCCTCGAGAAGGCCGAGGGGACGCCCTATGCCGAGGCCGACGCCTACGAGGATGTGGACATGCCGCGCCACACGGCCCTGGGAATGATCGTCGCGGTCGCGGGTGGCGCGCTTGGGCTGGCGATGGTCTGGTGGATCTGGTGGCTGGCCGTGCTGTCCGGTGCCGCGATCGTCGGCGCCGTCGTCCTGCGCGCCTTCGCCACGAACACGCATGAAACCATCCCGGCGGCCGAGGTCGCGGCCGCGCATCGCCGCTTTCTCGCCGCGATCCGGACGGCCCGCGCCATTGGCCGCGACGACGAGATGCTGCCCGCCAATCGCGGCCTTGCCGATCCGGCGGTGCCGGCATGAGCCATCGCGCGCATCCCGGCCTGAATCTCGGCGCCGCGCAAGGCGACGCGGGCAGCCGGACCGAAAAGACCGTCTTCGGCTTCTGGGTCTTTCTGATGAGCGACATGATCACCTTCGGGATCCTTTTCGGCCACTACGTCGTGATGCAGCGCGCGCGCGCGGGCGGTCCGGGGCCCGAGACGCTGTTCGACCTGCGCAGCGTCGCGCTTCAGACGGGGCTGCTGCTGACCAGTTCCTTCACCTACGGGCTGGCGAGCCTTGGGCTGAAACATGCGGGAACCGCCCGCGCCGTGTTGCCCTGGCTTGCGGTGACGGCCGCGCTTGGGGCCGGGTTCCTGGCGCTGGAGCTGCGCGATTTCGCCAGCATGGCGTCCCGGGGCGGCGTTCCGCAGCGCAGCGGCTATCTGTCGGCGCTCTGGGTGCTGGTGGGGCTTCACGGCCTGCATGTCACGATGGGTCTTTTCTGGATGGCGGTGATGGCCGCGCTGATCGCGGTGCAGGGCCTCACGGACCGGGTAAAGACCCGCCTTCTGCTGCTGGGTCTCTACTGGCACTTTCTGGACCTGATCTGGATCGGGATCCTTTCGGTCGTTTTTCTGGGAGGCATGGCATGAGCGACGATCGGCGAGGCGAGCTGCGGCGCTATGTCCGCGGATTCGTCGTTTCGGCGGCGCTGACGGGTCTGGCCTTCTGGGCGGTCGCGGGCAGCGGCCTGACGCGCCCGTCCGCGCTGTGGATCGTGGCGCTGGCCGGTATCGCGCAAGTGGCGGTGCAGTTGCGTTGCTTTCTGCATATCGGCTGGCGTCAGCAGCGCGAGGATTTGCACCTGATCGGGTTTTCGCTGTTGCTGATGGGCCTGATGATCGGCGGAACGGTCTGGATCATGGGCAGCCTCGGGGACCGGATGCAGCAACAGGCCGAAACGGCCGCGGCGCCGGACCGCTGAGCCGCGCGGGCCCCGCGCAGAAGGCCGGCAGGCCGCGCCCCCGGCGTCCCGCGCCCGGTCGGCAGGAACCGGCGCGACGCGGCCCGCGTCGGCCGTCAGGTCAGGGCGGTCAGTTCGCTCAGTTCCACGACCCGCCGTTCGGCCATCGACCGCTGCGCGGCAATTCCCATCAGCACCGCCCATTTGCCGTCCAGGACCGAAACATCCGGCGCGCGGCGTTGCCCGCGCACGAGTTCCAGGAACCCCAGATGCTGGTAGAAGGTCGAGCCGTTGTGATCGCCGGCATCGAGGATGGCCGGATCGACCGGGATCTCGCGGATCCGCGGGCCCTTGGGATTGCGCGGCGAATAGATGACCTGCGGCACCGGCGCAGCGCCCAGATGCGGCGGCCAGAACCGGTTCGGGCCGGGCACCAGCGCCTCGATCTTGCCGCTGGGGCCAAGTGCCGAGATTTCCTCCTGATAGCGCGCGCCCTCGGCGAACATGCACAATTCCAGCATCGCCTTGGCGCCGTTCTCGAAGGCGACCAGAACATAGCCGTGGTCCAGAATATCAGGCGTTTCACCGGAATAGCTTTCGTCCAGATGGTTGGCCGCCTGCCCGCCCATGGCCATGACGCGCACCGGGTCCGATTTCAGCGCCAGTCGCATGAGATCGAAGAAATGACAGCATTTCTCGACGAAGGTGCCGCCGGTATAGCGGTTGAAGCGGTTCCACGACCCGACCTTGTCCAGAAAGGGAAAACGGTTCTCGCGGATGGTCAGCATCTTGATGCCTCCGGTCACGGCCTCGGCCTCTTCCAGCAGCCGGGCGACGGGCGGCATGTAGCGATATTCCATCGCCACCCAGACCGGCGCCGGATAGCTGGCGGCGAAGGCATCGACGGCGGCGGCGTGGTCGGGATCGGTGAAAAGCGGCTTTTCCACCAGGACCGGCAGCGGCCGCCGCCTTGCGATGGCCTGCAATTGTTCGACGTGGCGGAAATTGGGGCTGGCGATCAGCAGGCAGTCGATCTCGGGGATGTCCAGAAGCGCGTCGAGATTGTCCACGAAACGCGCATCGGGGGCGAATTGCGCGGCACGAACCCGCATCAGCGCATCCGGTTCGAAGATCGCGCCGACGGCAGCATTGTCCAGAAGCGCGATGTTGCGCAGATGTTCCTGACCCATCATGCCGCAGCCGATGATGCCATAGGTGATGGTCCGGGTCTGGCCGCGCACAAGCGTTTCGGTGGTCATGGGGATCCCTCTTTCGTCAGGCGAGGCGCTGGACATAAAGCGCCTTTTCGGTGTCGTACCAGGTGCGGGAAAATTCGACCGCCTCGGCGCGCTGCGCCCAGGACAGCCGTTCGATATAGGCGGTCACGGTACCGGGGGGCAGCGCAAAGGCCGTGGGCGACCAGTCCGGGACCGCGCCGATCCCGACCCGGTCCTCGGCCCGGCTGATCCACAGTTTCAGCGCCCGCTTGTAGGTCAGGTAAAGCGAATCCTGGATCAGATCCCGCGGCACGATGCCGGCGCCGCCGTCCAGCCAGATTTCCTCGATCGCGACGATCTGGTCATCCAGATAGCGCAGGCGGCGAAAGCGGGTGCCGTGATCCGAGGTGCCATAGGCGGGCTGGCCGGCATCCTTGGGCAGATAATCGGCCGACAGGATATCCGCCGTGGGCAGCCCGCCGCCGCCGCGCACCAGTTCCAGCCGCAGCATCGAATAGACCGAATCGACCGCGCCACCCGCACGGACATAGTTCCCCGACCCCTGCCGGCGTTCCAGAAGGCCCTTCCTTTCCAGCAGCAGCAGCGCCTTGCGCAGCGTCCCGACGGTGGTGCCATGGGCCTTCGCGAAATCGCGTTCGGGCGGCAGCTTCTGACCATCGACCAGCCGCCCCGAGGCAATGTCCCGGATCAGGATCTCGCTGATCTGCATGTAGATCGGCAGCGCGTCGGGCCGGTGGCCTGCGGGTCTGCCCCTGTCCTGCATGATTTCGCCTGTCCCGTGCGACCAGAATTGATACCCTATTGATTTACACCAAAGGCGGAGCTAGTAAAGACCGAATTTCAGCGACCCGAGGGAGGGAACATGACCATTGTCCCGGTGACATCTGCGGATCTCGACGCGGTCGAGGTGGCCTGGTTTTCGGCGCTCTGCTCGGATGATTACCAGTTTCTCGGGGTGCCGGACGGCGATCTCCGGTCGTCCTGGGATCATTGTTCGGACATCGTCAAGACCGCCGAGGCACAGGGCTTCGGCAATATCCTGTGCCCCTCGTCCTATCAGGTGGGCCAGGACACGCTGAGCTTTGTCGCCGGCTGCGCGCCGATCACCGAACGCATCAACCTGCTGGCCGCCGTGCGCTGCGGCGAGATGCAGCCGATCATGCTGGCGCGCACCATCGCGACGCTGGATCACATGTTGCAGGGGCGGCTGACGGTAAACATCATCTCGTCCGACTTTCCGGGCCAGAAAGAGGACAGCAAGCACCGATACAAGCGGTCGCGCGAGGTGGTCGAGATCCTGAAACAGGCCTGGAGTCGCGACCAGATCGATTACGAGGGCGAGGTCTACAGCTTTGCCGGCCTGACCACGGATCCGGCCAAACCCTATCAGCAGGGCGGGCCGATGCTGTATTTCGGCGGCTATTCGCCCGACGCGCTGGATCTGTGCGGGCAGCATTGCGATGTCTATCTGATGTGGCCCGAAAAGACCGAGGACATCGCCGCCAGGATGAAGGCCGCCCACGAGGCCGCCGAACGATACGGGCGGACGCTGGATTACGGATTCCGCGCCCATGTCATCGTCCGCGACACCGAGGCCGAGGCCAGGGACTATGCCCGCTACATCGCCAGCAAGCTGGACGACGAACTGGGGCAGGCGATCCGCGAACGGGCGCTGGATGCGGGCAGCCTGGGCGTCAGCCATCAGGCGCGCAACCGCGAACTGGCCGACCTGGAAGGCTATGTCGAACCGAACCTTTGGACCGGGGTGGGCCGGGCGCGGTCGGGCTGCGGCGCGGCCATCGTCGGCTCGACCGATCAGGTTCTGAGCAAGCTGGAGGAATTGCAGGGGATGGGGATCCGCGCCTTCATCCTGTCGGGCTATCCGCATCTTGACGAGGCCGAACATTTCGGCAGCCGCGTGCTGCCGCAGATGAAGACCTGCCAGCTGAACCGGGTCCGGGGGCGGGTGCCCGATGCCCTGCCGCGCACGCCGCTGGGCGCGGGGGTGCGGCGCTGATGGATACGCTGGGGGATTTCGTCGCCGACCGGGTTCGCATTGCCGAGGGTCTCAGCCTTTCGCGGCTTGTCTACGGCATGTGGCGGCTTGGCGATGATGCCGACATCTCGGCCGGGCACGTGCGCGCCAAGATCGACGCGGCGCTGGACCGGGGCATCACCACCCTGGATCAGGCAGACATCTATGGCGATTATACCGCCGAGGCGATCCTGGGACAGGCCTTCAAGGCCGATCCGGGACTGCGCAACAGGGTCGAGCTGGTCACGAAATGCGGTATCGTCGCGCCCTGCGGACGATACGCGGACGCGGCCTGCAAGCATTACGACACCTCGGCCGCCCATATCACCGCCTCGGTCGAGAAGTCGCTGCGCGACCTGGGCGCCGATCATATCGACCTGCTGCTGATCCACCGCCCCGATCCGCTGATGGATCCCCACGAGACCGGAGCGGCGCTGGACGGGCTGATCCGGTCGGGCAAGATCCGCGCCGCCGGCGTGTCGAATTTCCGGCCCTGGGATGTCGAGCTGCTGCAAGCCGCCATGCGGAACACGCTGGTCACGAACCAGATCGAATTGTCGCTGGCCCGGCCGCAGCCCTTCGCGGATGGCGATCTTGCCTTTCACCAGCGCCGCGGCGATCCGGTCATGGCCTGGTCGCCGCTGGGCGGCGGCAGCCTGATGCGGGGCGATACCGCCCTGACCCGGCGGATGGACGCGCTGGCCGGGGAATTCGGCGTCGATCGCGCGGCCATCGCGGTGGCTTTCCTGCTGCGGCACCCGGCGACGATCCTGCCGGTTCTGGGCACCAACTCTCTGGTCCGCATCGCCGCGATCCCGGATGCGCGCAAGGTCGATCTGACCCGCGTGCAATGGTTCCAGCTCTACGAGGCGGCGCTTGGCCGCGAGGTGGCGTGATGCACATGGCCGAACCCCGCAGTTTCGTTCCCGAACCCCAGAACGGGCGCGACCTGCGCGACGCCTTTGGCCTGTTCGCCACCGGCGTCACCATCGTCACGACCGGCGATCCGTCCGGCTGCGCGGCGATCACCGTCAACAGCTTTTCCTCGGTCTCGATGGATCCGCCGCTGGTGCTGTGGTCGCCGGCGCGCCGGTCCCGCCGCTATGCGCAATTCGCCGAGGCGCGGCATTACGCGATCCATGTCCTTGCCGCCGACCAGCACGAACTGGCCTTTGCCGTGGCCCGGGACGCGACGGCGCTGCAGGATCTGCCGCTGGGCCGGAACGGCTGGGGCGTGCCGGTGCTGGACCAGTGCCTCGCGCGGTTCGATTGCCACCGTTACGCGGTGCATGATGCCGGCGATCATGCCATTGTGGTGGGCGAGGTGCTGCGCGCCACGATGCAACAGGGCGATCCGCTGGCCTTCTTTGGCGGGCGGATGGCACGGATCGACAACAACTGACTGCGCCACCCGACCCTGAGGAGGGGGGGACGGCGCATGAGGGGGGAGAGCGAATGGTCTTGCTGGAGGCGTCGATCCGGGCCCTGTCCTGGGTGAACGGGCATCTGCTGAGGATCGGCTATGGCATCGGCATCGCGGCCATCGCGATGATGGTCGCGGTGACGCTGGTGCAGGTCTTCTTCCGCTACGTCCTGAACAACGCCCTGCCCTGGCCGGACGAGGCGGCGCGCTTCGGCATGTTGTGGATGACCGGGCTGATGGCGCCGATCGCCTTTCGCCGCGGCGGCTTCGTGGCGATCGACATCCTGATCTTCGCCCTGCCCCGCGCGGCGGCGGCGATCCTGAACATCGTGCTGCTGGCCGTCAGCCTGACGGTGCTGATCGTGTCGCTGAAGATCGGCTGGTCCGAGGTGACGGGGCTGGGCGGACGCTTTGCCTCGGCCTCGCTCTATCTGCCGACCTCGGTCGATTTCAGCACCTGGCAGCGACTGCCGCGCAGCTGGATGATGGCCGCGCTGCCGGTAGGGATCGTGCTGCTGATCCTGGTCAATGTCGAACTGATCCTGCGCAATCTGGCGCAGGTTCTGGGTCTCGTCGAACTTCCGCCCATTCCCCATTCCGAGACCGAGGGCGCCGAGTGATGCTGATCTGGTTCCTGCCGCTGTTCCTGGTCTTCCTGATGATCGGCCTGCCGGTCTTTTTCGGCCTGCTCGCGGCGCCGGGAATCCTGCTTGTCCTGAACGGGCAGGAACGCGACCTGACCTTGCTTTACCGCAACCTCTACAACGGCATGGACAGCTTTCCGCTGATGGCGATCCCGTTCTTCATGCTGGCCGGCGAGATCATGAATCGCGGCGGCATCACCCACCGGCTGGTCGAATTCAGCCAGGCGCTGATGGGGCATTTTCGCGGCGGGCTGGCGCATGTGAACGTGCTGTCCTCGATGCTGTTCGCGGGGCTGTCCGGATCGGCCGTGGCGGATACCTCGGCGCTTGGCTCGATGCTGATACCGGCGATGGAGCGGCAGGGCTATACCCGTCGCTTCGCTGCCGCGATCACCGCGGCCAGTTCGGTGATCGGGCCGATCATTCCGCCATCGGGGATCATGATCATCTATGCCTATGTGATGGGCGAAAGCGTCGCGGCGCTGTTTCTGGCCGGGCTGGTGCCCGGCGTGCTGGTCGGCGTGGGGCTGATGGCGCTGATCAAGATCATGGCCGACCGCTACGACTTTCCGGTGGCATCGCGTCGCTATGGCTGGGGCGAACGCGGGCAGGCCAGCCTGAAGGCGTTCTTTCCGCTGATGACGCCGGTGATCATCCTGGGCGGCATCCTGGCAGGCGTGTTCACGCCCACCGAGGCGGCGGCGGTCGCGGTGTTCTATGCGCTGGTGATCAGCCTGTTCGTGCTGCGGACGCTGCGCCTGTCGGAACTGCCCGACGTGCTGGGCCGCGCCGGCATCACCTCGGCGGTGGTGCTGCTGCTGGTCGGGGCGGCGATGTCGTTCAAGACCGTGGTGTCGCTGTCGCAGGCGCCGCAGATGATGGCCGACGTGATCCTGACGCTGACCGAGAATCCGCTGCTGATGCTGTTTCTGATCAACCTGCTGCTGTTCGTGGTCGGCATGTTCCTGGATGCGGGGCCGGCGATCATCATCCTGGGTCCGATCCTGGCGCCGGTCTTTACCCAGCTGGGCGTGGACAGCGTGCATTTCGCCATCATCATGTGCGTGAACCTGACCGTCGGGCTGGCCACGCCGCCGATGGGGCTGGTGCTGTTCGTGGCCTCGGCCGTGTCGGGGGAACGGGTGACGACGATCGCCCGCGCCATCCTGCCATTTCTCGCGGTCGAAATCCTGGTGATCTTCCTGATCACCTATTTCCCCGCGATCTCCATGACGATCCCGCGTCTGACCGGGTTCGCGAACTGAATGTCATTCGAACCAAGAGGGAGGATCTGATGTTGACGAAGACAATCACGACGGCGGCGGCGCTGGCCATGGCGGCGCTGCTGGCGATCCCGGCCGCGGCGCAGGAATATACCCTCCGCGCCGTCGCCAATTCCAACGAGAGCGACGAGGATTACGACGGCCTGCAGGTCTTCAAGTCCTATGTGGAAAGCGCCTCGAACGGCGCCATCGCGGTCGAGATCTACATGGGGACGCAATTGTGTTCGAACGGGGCCGAATGCCTTCAGGGCGTGGCCGATGGATCCATCGATGTCTATATCTCGACCTCGGGCGGGGCGGCCGGCCTGTTCCCCTATGTGCAGGTCCTGGACCTGCCCTACCTGATGCAGGATGACCGCGTGGCCGAGAAGGTTCTGTCGGGCGATTTCACGCGCACCATGCGCGAGATGGCGCTGGAGGATTCGGGCGGCGCGATCCGGCTGATGACCATCGGCAATACCGGCGGCTGGCGCAACTTTGCCAATACCAAGCGCCGCGTCCAGACGCCGGCCGATCTGAAGGGCATGAAGATCCGCACCGTGGTCGCCGACCTGCCGCAGGAACTGGTCAGAACCCTGGGCGCCGCGCCGACGCCGATCCCCTGGCCCGAACTGTTCACCTCGTTGCAGACCGGTGTGGTGGACGGCACCAAGAACGGCATCACCGACATCATGTCGATGAAATTCCCCGAGGCCGGGCTGCAATACCTGACGCTGGACGGGCACGCCTACATGGGCGCGCTGTGGTGGATGTCCAACGAGAGGTTCATGGCCATGCCCGAAGACATGCGCCGGGTCGTGGTCGATGGATTCTACCAGCTTCAGCAGGCCACCTTCGCTTCGCCCAAGCGCAAGTCGATCCCCGCCTATGAGGAATTCGTCCAGGGCGGCGGTGATCTCTATGTGCCGACGCCGGAGGAAAAGCAGGCCTTTGCCGATGCCGCCCGGCCGGTCTATGAATGGTTCACCGCCAATGTCGAGGGCGGGCAGGAAATCTTCGACGCCATGAAAGGCGCTGTCGAGACCGCGAACCAGGAACTGGACACGGAACGCGCCCGCGATATCCAGTGACGCCTTGGCGGGCGGACCTGCGGGGGTCCGCGATGATCCCGCAGGGCGCGGCGTCGCGCAGCGCGCGCAGCCCGTAAGCCGGGGGCGATTGGGCCAACCGGGCGGCGGCAGCAAACCGCGAGGGGGAAAATCATGCCTGCCAGCAAGGAATTCGATCTGATCGTCATCGGCGGCGGGACCGGCGGGAACGGGGTCGCCCGGATGGCTGCCGGCGCCGGCTGGAAGGTGGCCAGCATCGACAGCCTGCCCTTCGGTGGCACCTGTGCATTGCGAGGCTGCGATCCCAAGAAGATGCTGGTCGCCGTGACCGAGGGGATCGAACAGGCCCGCAACCTGGACGGCAAGGGCCTGAAGACACGGCCTTCGGTCGATTGGCCGGACATGATCGCCTTCAAGCGCAGCTTCACGGACGCGATGCCCGGCCGTATCGAGGGCGGGCTGGAGAAAGCCGGCGTCACGGTGCTGCATGGCCAGGCACGGTTCACCGGCCCCGACCGGATCGTGGTGAATGGCGAAACCCTGTCGGCACGCCACTTCCACATCGCCACCGGCGCCCGGCCGATGACGCTGAACATTCCCGGCGAAGAGCTTCTGGCAACCAGCACCGATTTTCTGGAATTGCCCGAACGGCCCGACAGGATCGTGTTCGTCGGCGGCGGATTCATCGCGATGGAGTTCGCCCATATCTCCCGGCGCGCGGGGGCGCGCGAAGTCACGGTCCTGGAAATGCAGGACCGGCCGCTTGGAAATTTCGATCCCGATCTGGTCGACGTTCTTGTCGAAGCAACGACCGAGCTGGGCGTCGATCTGCGGACCGGGGCGAAGGTTCTGAAGATCGAAAGACGCGGACAGGACTTCGCGGTGACTTGCGAGACGCGGCAGGGGACGGAAACGGTCGTCTGCGATCTCGTGGTTCATGCCACCGGCCGCGTGCCCAATATCGACCATCTCGACCTTGAAGCCGCGGGCGTCGAATACGGTCGCAAGGGCATCAGGGTCAGCCCCTTCATGCGCACGACCAACCCGGCCATCTTCGCCGCCGGAGATTGCGCCGATAGCGGTCCGAATCTGACCCCCGTCTCGGCCCTCGAGGGCCGGATCGCAGGCAAGAACCTGCTTGCCGGAAAGGATGAGCGCCGGGTGGATGATCGGCCGATTCCAAGCGTCGTCTTCACCTTGCCCCAGATGGCGACGGTCGGCCTGTCCGAAGCTGCCGCGCGCGACAGGGGATTGGATTTCGAGACCCGTTTCGCGAAGACGGCGGACTGGTATTCGTCGCTGCGGGTGGGTGCGAAACACAGTGCCTACAAGGTTCTGGTCGAAAAGGCGACCGGCAGGATCCTGGGGGCGCATCTGCTTGGCCCCGGTGCCGAAGAGCAGATCAACCTGTTCGCGATGGCGATGGCTGCGGGCCTGACCGCGACCGCGATCAAGGGCGTCACCTTTGCCTATCCCAGCTTTGCGTCGGATATCGGCTCGATGGTCTAGACTGCGCATTGGCCGGGTCAAACCGGCAGGAATTTACCAAACGCGCCGACGCCATGCCCATGCGCGGGGCCTTGTTGCCGCGCCGTCAGCGCCCCCCCCCCCAATGCGTCAAGGCTGGGATCGACGGTGCGGGAACTCTGCTGCCGCGATCCGCCTAGCCGTCGCTGTCGTCTTCCGATGCGCAATAGATCAGATACAGCGCCTCGATCATCTGATGCACTCGCGGGTCGGCGATACGGTAGAAGATCGTCTGCCGGTCGCGGCGCGTCGCCACCATTCCCGCGTCGCGCAACCGGGCAAGATGCTGGCTCAGCGCAGACTGGCTCAGGTCCAGTTGGATCTGCAACGCTCCGACCGATTGCTCACCCTCCAGAAGATGGCACAGCACCATCAGCCGGCTGGTGTTCGCCAACAGGCCAAGCTGCCCCGCGACCTCTGCGGCGCGCGCCTGCAAGACCGGCAGCGAGGGCCGATTTTCTTTTATATCAGTGTTGACTAATTTAGCCATTACTTACATATAACGACTCATCCGGCGAAAGCCAAGGGTAACGAATGAGAGGAGACCGGCATGGAACCCGTCGTCGCGACCGATTTCACACCATGGCTGTCGCTGACCGGCGGTGTGCTGATCGGAATCAGCGCGGTGACGGTGATGGGCCTGTTCGGCAAGATCGCAGGGATCAGCGGCATCACGAAGGGCCTGACCGGCCTTGTGCCGGGGCTTGGCGGACCCGACGACCGCGGGTGGCGGCTTGCTTTCCTGCTGGGCCTGGTCGCGGCGCCGGTCGCTGTCCTGCTGGTGACCGGATCGTTTCCGCAACAGACCGTATCCGGCAACCTGCCCGGCATGGCCCTTGCGGGACTGCTGGTCGGGACGGGCACCGCACTGGGATCGGGCTGCACCTCGGGACATGGCGTCTGCGGTCTGGCGCGCCTGTCGCGCCGGTCGCTGGTCGCCGTATGCGTGTTCTTGGCCGCAGCCGTCCTGACCACCACCCTGATCCGCCACGTGATCTGAGGAGCCGATCATGCGTCCCGTCCTGGGTTTCTTCGCCGGTCTGACCTTCGGCATCGGGCTGATCCTGTCCGGCATGGCGAATCCCGCCAAGGTTCTCAATTTCCTCGACATCTTCGGCGCCTGGGATCCCAGCCTCGCCTTCGTCATGGGCGGCGCTTCGGTGACGGCCTTCATCGGCTATCGGCTGGTCTGGCGTCGAGATGCCCCCGCCCTCGGGCCGGGATTCGACATGCCGGACAACACCGCCATCGACGCCCCGCTGCTGACCGGCGCCGCCATCTTCGGAACCGGCTGGGGACTGGGCGGATTCTGCCCCGGCCCGGCCTGGACGGCGCTGGCGATGGGCGCGCCCGGAACGCTGATATTCCTGCCCGCAATGCTGATCGGCATCGTGCTGGGCGGACGCGCGAAATCTTTCACGATCTTCACAGCGAAAGGAGCCTGATCATGTCAGAGCCGTCAAAACTGGACCAGCCGATTGTCCGGCACTCGCCGTCGACCGGCGCACAAAGCCCCGATGTCTGGGGGATCTACGAACCCGATACCGGATCGATCCAGTATATTTGCGCCGATCCGGCGACCAGGAAGGCCGCGCTGATCGACGTCGTGCTGAATTTCGATCCGGCCGCCTTTTCCATCGACACGCGCAGCATGGATCAGGTTCTGAAACTGGTCGAAGAACATGGCCTGTCGGTGGAATGGGTGCTGGACACGCATCCCCACGCCGATCACGCGATGGCCTCGGCGCGGCTGAAGGAACGCACCGGCGCCCCCAATGCCATCGGCGAGAAGGTCGCCGACATCGCAGATCTTTGGCGGGGTTTCTACAACATGCCCAAGGCCTTCGATCCGGCCCGCGATTTCGACCGGCTGTTTGCCGATGGGGACAGCTTCAAGCTCGGCGATCTGGACGTCCGGGTGATGCTGTCGACCGGTCACACGATGGGGTCGATCACCTATATCTGCGGCGACGCGGCCTTCGTGCACGACACGCTCATGCAGCCCGACAGCGGCACCGCGCGCGCCGACTTTCCCGGTGGCAGCACGGAGGAATTGTGGAACTCGCTGCAGGCCATCCTGGCCCTGCCGGGCGACACGCGCCTGTTCATCGGCCATGACTACGGCGCCGACGGCCGCGACGAGCCGGAATGGGAGGCCACGGTGGACAAGCACAGGGCCGACAACATTCACGTCAAGGAGGGCACCGCCAAGGAGGATTACATCGCCACCCGCGAAGAACGCGATGCGACGCTGTCGCTGCCCGACCGGATGCTGGCCGTCTTGCAGATCAACCTGCGTGGCGGAAGGCTGCCCGAGGCCGAAAGCGACGGCGCCCATTACCTGAAACTGCCTGTCGACAAATTCTGAAGGATACGATCATGACCAAATCCATGAAAGACCTGGTGGCCGAGGCCAGGACCCGCGTCGAAACGATCAGCCCCGCCGATGCGCAGGCCGCACGGCCGAACGGGGACGTGATCCTCGACGTGCGCGAACCGGCCGAACTGGACAGCGACGGGGCGATCGCGGGGGCGATCCACATCCCGCGCGGGCTGCTGGAGGCACAGGCCGATCCTGATACCGGCAAGGCGCATGACGCGCTGGTGGCGATGCGCCGATCCAAAGGCCATGTGAATGTCCTTTGCGCCTCGGGGGCACGCGCGGCGCTGGCGGCCGACGTGTTGAAGACGATGGGCTACAATGCCAGGGTCATCGAAGGCGGACTGGGCGGCTGGAAGCAGGCCGGACTGCCCATCACGGCGTGAAAGACGTGCCCCGCCTGACCCTATACCTGCCGGTTCTGGACTGGGGCAGCCGTTACGACCGCGACAAGCTGAGCGGCGATCTGGTCGCGGCGGTGATCGTCACGATCATGCTGATCCCGCAGTCGCTGGCCTATGCGCTGCTGGCCGGATTGCCGCCCGAGGCCGGGATCTATGCCTCGATCCTGCCCATCGTGCTCTACGCGATCTTCGGCACCTCGCGCACGCTGGCGGTCGGACCGGTGGCGGTGGTGTCGCTGATGACGGCGGCGGCGATCGGCAAACTGGGTGACCAGGGCATCGACCAGGTCACCGCCGCCCTCACGCTGGCGTTTCTGTCGGGCATCTTCCTGCTGATCCTCGGCCTGTTCCGGCTGGGATTTCTGGCGAATTTCCTGTCGCATCCGGTCATCGCCGGGTTCGTCACCGCCAGCGGCATCCTGATCGCCACCAGCCAGTTGAAATACATCCTCGGCGTCAGGGCCTCTGGCGATACGCTGATCGAGATGCTGCACGGGCTGTGGTCGGCCATCGGGACGATCAACGGGATCACGGTCCTGCTGGGGGCGAGTGCGACGGCGTTCCTGTTCTGGGTACGCAAGGGGCTGAAGCCGCTGCTGCTGCGCATCGGGCTGGGCAACACGCTTGCCGACATGGGGTCCAAGGCCGGGCCGGTCCTGGCCGTTCTGGTCACGACGCTGGTGGTCTGGGCCTTCGGCCTCGCGGATCGCGGCGTCGATATCGTCGGGACCGTGCCCCGGGCGCTGCCGCCGCTGACGGTACCGGCATTCCAGCCCGGCCTTCTGGCCGCGATGATCGGGCCGGCCATCCTGATCTCGGTCATCGGCTTCGTGGAATCGATCTCGGTCGCGCAGACGCTGGCCGCCAGGCGCCGCCAGCGCATCGACCCGGATCAGGAGCTGATCGGTCTGGGGGCCGCCAACCTTGGTGCTGCGTTCACGGGCGGTTTTCCGGTCACCGGCGGGTTCTCGCGGTCGGTGGTGAACTTCGACGCTGGCGCCCGCACCCCGGCCGCCGGAGCCTATACCGCGGTGGGGCTGGCCATCGCCGCGCTGATGCTGACCCCGGCAATCTATTATCTGCCCAAGGCCACGCTGGCGGCGACGATCATCGTCGCGGTGCTTGGCCTTGTCGATCTCTCGATCCTGAAACGCAGCTGGGTCTATTCCAGGGCCGATTTCGCCGCCGTGACCGCAACGATCCTGCTGACGCTGGGTCTGGGGGTGGAAATCGGCGTTTCGGCGGGGGTTCTGATCTCGATCCTCATCCACCTCTACAAATCCTCGCGCCCGCATATGGCGGTGGTAGGCCAGGTGCCCGGCACCGAACACTATCGAAACGTCAACCGCCATGACGTGACCCTGCATGACGCCATCCTGTCGGTGCGCGTCGATGAAAGCCTGTATTTCGCCAATGCCCGCAATCTCGAAGACCGCATCTATGACATGGTCGCCGAGCGGGAAGACCTGCGGAACGTGATCCTGATGTGCTCGGCGGTGAACGAGATCGACATGAGTGCGCTGGAAAGCCTCGAGGCAATCAACAGGCGGCTGGAATCGCGCGGGATCACGTTCCACCTCAGCGAAGTGAAGGGCCCGGTCATGGACAGGCTCAAGAAATCCCATTTTCTGGATGATCTGACGGGCCGGGTCTTCCTGACACAGCACCGCGCCGTGCAAACGCTATGCAGCGACGCCCCCGGCCCGTCCCATCCGTCCAATGACGGAGTATCGCTGTGAAGCGGCGGTCCTCAATCAGCGGGAACTTCGATCCGGTCGTGGCGCAGAGATGTCCGCCGTCTGATGCGGCTTATCACGACGCGGCTCTTCGGCAAGGCGGGCAGGCTTGACAGGTCGATCGACAAATCCTGATCGGGCAGGTCGTAGGTGATCGAACCGACAAGGAAATCGCAAAACGCCTTCATCAGCTCGATCGCGATCCATTCGCCCGGGCAGCGGTGACCGGTATCATGGCTGCCGCCGCCCTGCGGAATGAACGTGAAGGCATTGCCGTTCCAATGCTGAAAGCGATCCGGGCGGAATTCACCGGGCGCGTCCCATGTTCGGGGGTCGGAATTCGTCCCGGTAAGGTCAAGCAATATCCTGCGCCCCTGGGGAAAATGATAATCGCGCCACCGGAAATCCTTTGTGGACCAAGCCGCGACGGCAGGAAAAAAGGGGTAGAAGCGCCGAACTTCCTGCACGAACGGCTCCAGATTGCCCTGGTCCTCGCGAAGTTTGTGCTGCCAGTCGCCATGTTCATGTAACGCGTGCGCGGCGCTGGTCATGAACACCGAGACCGCCACGGTCGGACGCAGCACATTCAGCAATTCCACCGCGGCCACGGCAGGGCGCAGCAAGGCGCCGTCGGGGTCGCGCCATGTCGCGATGACGTGGAGGGCGCTTTCCTCTTGCGGCTCAAGGCTGCCGTCGCGCACCTGTCCGACCATCCGCGAGGCCCAGCGTTGAAGGCGATGCCTGGACAGGCGCGCCCGCCAGTGCCTCGGCCCGACCGAACCGGCATTCTGGAAAAGCCCGGTCAGTTGCCGGGTCCGTCGCGCGACATCCGCCGGCGGCAACGGAACCCCGGCCCATGCACAGACCGCTTTTGCAAGGATTTCTCTGGTCTCGTCATAGAGAACAACCCTGTCCATCCCCTCCCAGTCATTCGCACGGGCGTCCAGAAGTTGCCGCATCCTGTCGCGAAGCGCGCCTATCCGTGCGGATGTCATGAGAGACATGAACATCCGCTTCCTGTGCCGATGTGCTTCGCCATCCAGTCCCTGGACACCGCCTTCGCCCAGAAGGGTTTTCTGGATCCGTGCAGGCATGGCGTCTTTCCGCACGAGTTGTTCGTTCCGGTAGAACAGCTCGGCCGCGGCCGGGCCGGTCATGCAGATCGTTCTGCCCAGCAGGATGCGGGTCTCGAAAAGATCGGTTTCAAGCCTGCGACATCTTTCCGCGATGAAAAAGTAAGGGTTCGCCAACAGCGCAAGGGTGCTGTCAAGTTGGCCGTCGGACGGGATTCGTGGCATTGGTCGCCCTCCTCTGATCCGGTTGCTTCGCAGGCTTTTCCCTGCGCGAGACATGGCCGGCCGGCCCTGGACCGGTGCGCCCTTGTCGAAACGCGGAAATGCCGGTGCGGTTCACGGATCTATGACCGCCCGATCCGCTTTTGCGAAGAACCGGATCGGTTGCGGTTCGTTGAAGGGCAGACGTTTCCGAAGAAAGAGGATCCACACGATGAAAATGACAACCGGGATATACGCCGCGCTTTTCGCCCTCGCCGCAGTCGGCGCGCAGGCCAGCCAGCACAGTGCCGGCGCTTCCGACACGGTGACGCCGGGCGATCAGCAGATGGACGGCATGGCAGGCCAGGACGGCATGTCCGGGGATGGCGCGGACAAGGACTGGTCCGGCAAGAAGGACTGGTCCGGCAAGAAGGATCGCTCCGGCAAGAAGGGTCACATGGGCGCCTCGATGATGCCCGCGATGGTCGTCGCCATGATGGACACGAACGGTGATGGTTCGCTGTCCCTTGAAGAGGTTCAGGCCGTCCACGAACGGATGTTCAAGATGGCGGATGCAGATGGCAACGGTCAGGTGAGCCCCAAGGAAATCCGGGACTTCATGATGGGCGGCGGCATGATGGGCGACGGCATGAATGGCGGCGCGACGGATCAGAAATCCAACTAGGGTTCCGGATCACGCACGGGAAAACGCATCAGCGACCTTTTCCGGCCTTCGGCAATTTCGGCGCCCGCGGACATGACGCGGGCGCTGATCGGTTTCGGCGGCGACCGCGAAGAATGTCGCGGGCACCGCCAACATATCAGCCGTTGATGGTGCGCATCACGTAGAAGATGATCGCCGACAGCAGGGCCGCGGCGGGAACCGTCACCACCCAGGCGGCACCGATGGTCAGAACATGCGCCCGGCGAACCAGCTTGCGACGACGCCGTTCCTCGGGGTTGACCAGCGGCGCGTCCACGGCCAGCCGTGCGATCCGGGCGCGGCGTTCCGCATCCCATTCGCGAAAGAAGCCCACGCCGAAGACCGCGCCCACCGCGATATGGGTCGAACTGACCGGCAGACCCAGCCAGCTGGCGATGATGACGGTAATCGCGGCCGACAGCGCCACGCAATAGGCCCGCATCGGATTCAGCCTGGTGATCTCGCTGCCCACCATGCGGATCAGTTTGGGGCCGAACAGGAACAGCCCGAAGCTGATTCCGAAGGCGCCGATCAGCATGACCCAGATGGGAATGGTGAACGACTGCCCGACGCTGCCCGAGGCGACGGTCTGCACGATCGCGGCCAAGGGACCGACGGCATTGGCCACGTCATTGGCTCCATGCGCGAAACTGAGCAGCGCGGCCGAGACGACCAGCGGGATCGCGAACAGGACCTTCAGCGACTTGTTGCGGTTCTCGAGGCCCCGCGACTGGCGGGCGATCACCGGGATCATCGCCAGCCAGGTCACGATCCCGATGGCCAGCCCGATCACGATCGAAAGACCCAGCGACACGTCGAACAGATGTTTCAGCCCTTTCAGCGCCAGGTAGGCGGCAAAGGTGCCGGCCATGATGCCGACAAGGCCGGGCACCCAGCGGCGTGCGGCCGCAACCTTGTCGGGCTGGTGGATGATCCGGGCCTCGATGAACCACAGGAACGCGGCCGCGATCAGCCCGCCCAGCAAGGGCGAGATGACCCAGCTTGCCGCAATCGTGCCGACCAGCATCCAGTTTACGGCGGCAAAACCGGCGGCGGCGATGCCCGCGCCCATGACGCCGCCGACGACGGAATGCGTGGTCGAGACCGGCGCGCCGATCCAGGTGGCCAGGTTCACCCAGAGCGCCGAGGACAGCAGCGCCGCCATCATGGCCCAGATGAAGATCGTGGTATCGCCCAGCACCTCGGGGGCGATGATGCCCTTTGCGATGGTCGAAACGACATCGCCGCCCGCGATCAGCGCACCGGCGCTTTCGAAAATGGCGGCGATGATGATCGCGCCGCCCATGGTCAGGGCATTGGCACCGACCGCGGGGCCCATGTTGTTTGCGACGTCGTTGGCCCCGATATTCAGCGCCATATAGGCGCCGAAGACCGCCGCCAGCACCACGATCAGGCCCTGACTGGACTGGCCCAGAAACAGTGCTGCGGCCAGTCCGGCCAGCATGATGAAGACCAGCGCGATACCGGGCCCGACAAGCGGGCGCGCGACATAGGCCGTAGCCAGTTCCAGATTCGAGAACCGGCCCAGATCGCGGTCCAGTGTCTCGAGGTGGCGCGCTTCGAAATCCTTGTCGGCCATGCCGTGCCTTTCCGGTTGTCGCGGGCTGCCTAGGGGGCTTTGCGGGCCAGATCAAGCTTGTCGCACCGCCTCAGCCGGTCTTGAGTCGGCTGTCGATCAGCAGGCCCTCTTCGTCGAGGATCGGATGGGCCACGGCGACGAGATGGGCGTTGATCCGCTTGAGGTCGCGCAGGATGTCCAGATGCAGCGACGAGGTCTGCCGGCTCTGCTCGTGGCCCTCACGCAGGCGGATCAGATGCCGCTGCGCCGATTGCCGCTCCATGTTGCGGATATCGACCTTGACCTCCATCAATTGCCGCGCCAGCGCGCGATCGCCGGTCATGAAGACGGTCTGCGCGGTAGAAAGATTTTCCAGTGTCAGAAGGAACAGCGATTCCAGTTCCTTGTAGCCCGCATCGGAGAATCGCAGGCCAAGACCGGAGCGTTTGCGCAATTCCGCCGCGAGATTCCGGTCGATGATGTCGCCGACATGTTCGAGGTTGACCACGTAATCGATGATGTTGAGCGATCGACGCCGCTCTTGTTCGGTCGCGTTTTGCCCCAGGCGGCTGAGATAGGTCTTGACCTCCTGCTGCCGGCGATCGACGCGATCGTCCAGCGCCTTGACCTCGGCCAGCGGTGCCGTGTCGCTGGTCGAAAAGGCGTTATGTGTCTGGACCAGCATCCGCTGGACAATGTCGCCGATCGCCAGGGCCTCGCGGCTGGCGCCCGCCAGCGCCAGCGCCGGGGTTTCCAGCGCGGCCTCGGTCAGCCATCGCGTGCGGTCGGCGTCCCCCTCCGGCTTGTCCGGCAGCAGACGGCTGACGGCGGACCAGATCAGGCCGCTGAACGGCCAGATCACCGCCGCCAGGGCGATATTCAGCAGCAGATGCGCCTCGACCGCAAGGCCGGTCTGTGGCAGCGGCAGGCGTTCCAGCGCCCTGCCGACCGGACCCGCGAAGGGCAGGATCGCCACGCAGCCCAGGGCGCGCACGACAAGGTTTCCGGCGGTCACGCGCCGGGCGGCTGTCCGCGATGCCAGCGTCGCCAGTACCGGCGGGATCGCGCCGCCCAGATTGGCCCCCAGCACCATCGCGACGGTCAGGCCGGGCGACAGCCCCAGTGTCAGGATCAGCATGATCGCCGCCAGCGACGAGGCGCAGACCGCCGCAAGAGCCGCCGCGATGACCACGGCCACGGGCCAGGCACCGTCCAGCATCGTCAGGAAGGCGCCCATCGTCGGAGAATCGCGCAGCGGTGAGGTCGCATTGTTCAGCAGCGTCAGCGACAACAGCATCAGCCCGACGCCGATCAGTGCAAGACCCGTGCCCGAAATGGCCGGCAATCTCTGCCGCCGCATCACATAGCCGATCAGCAACAGCAGCGGCGACAGGGCCTCGATCCCCGTGGCCACGATCCAGGCAGTCAGGGCGGTGCCGACATTCGCGCCCAGAAGGGCGATCTGCGCCATGCGTCCGCGCACCAGATCGCGTTCGACGAAGGATGCGGTCATCAGCGCGGTCGCCGTCGAGGATTGCAGCGCCAGCGTGGCGACGAGGCCAGAGAAGAAGGCGCGCGGGCCGGTGCGCGTGCCCAGTCCCAGCACCATCTTCAGCCGCACGCCGAAGGCGTCGGTCATCCCCTTGCCCACCAGCCGCAGCGCGAACAGCAGCAAGGCGACCGCGCCGGCAAGCCGGAAGAAGACGATGAACGAATCCATCTGCACGAAACCTTTCCTTCGGACCGGCCGGTCGGCGCCGAAACGCGGCGAACGGCCCGTCCGGCAGCAAGTGTCGCCGTTTCGCGCGGCATACGCAATCAACGCCGGATGGCCTGGCGCAGTTTCGGACGGATTGATCCCGACCGCAGGATAGCGGCGGACCGGTTCGGGTCGTGCCGGCACCACGCCGGTATCGTGCCCACGGGATCAGCGGCCGGAACCGCGGCGCCATGCGACCGAAGACGGCCGGACCCGCGCTTGCCGCTAGACCAGCCGCAGCGACGCGGTGAAATCCAGGAAGCTGCGCATCGCAGCGGTCAGCAACCGGCGCGAAGGATAGACCAGCGAAACGGGAACATCGGGCAGGGCATGATCAGGCATCAGCGGCACCAGCGCCCCGGTTTCCAGTTCGTCGCCAAGTGCGAACAGCGGCAGCAACGCGATTCCCCGCCCCTCGATCGCCATCATTCGCAGCAATTCGCTGTTGTTGGAAGCAAAGGCGATCCGGACCCGCTGGTGGATCAGGACCTTGCCCTGTTGCAGCGGCCAGGTGCCGCTGCCGGGCAGGTTCGAGTAGTGCAGGCAGCGGTGCCGGGTCAGATCTGCCGGAACCTCGGGCGCGCCATGTTCGGCGACATAGCCTGGCGACGCGACCATCACGATCCTGGCCTCGTGAAGCTTGCGCGCGGTCAGGGCGGAATCCGGAAGATGGCCGATCCGGATGACCGCATCGAATCCGCCCGCGATGATGTCGGACCGGCCGTCGTCCAGCATCACCTCCAGTTGCACATGGGGATTGCTCTCGATGAAGCGCAGCAGATGCGGCCGCAACACGTTCAGCGTATACACGATGGGAGAGCCGATCTTCAGCGGACCGACGGGATGATCCGACAGGGCGCGCACGGCCTCGCTGGCCTCGTCGAGCCGGGCCAGAACGTCGCGGACGCGGTTGGCATAGCACTGACCGGCGGCGGTCGGCGTCACCGATCGCGTGGTCCGGTGCAGCAGCCGCGCGCCCAGATCCGCCTCCAGATCAGAGACATGCTTGCTGCACAGGCTTTTGGAGATCGACATCCGCCGCGCCGCGGCGGCAAAGCTGCCCTCGTCGATGATCGCGACGAATGTGCGCAGGATGGCGATGTCCATGATCTTGTTCTGCCCCCGATTGCCACATGGTCGAGGCAGACATGTAGAAAGCCGCCCCTGCATCGGCAAGGGCGGCCCTGGATCCGTCTGAAACGGCGATCAGCGGTCGCTGTTGCCGACCGGCGCTGCGTCCGAAGTGGGGAAGCTGGTGACGGTCAGGATCGTGTCGTCGGGAATCCCGCGATGGCTGAGTTCGCGCGACGACAGCACCTCGTCGGCCTTGACCTCGGCGGTCTGGACGGCCTGGGCGGGGCTGGCGGCCGAGCCCGGACGTTCGTTCTGACCGATATTGGCGGCCTGTGCGGCGCCGGTTGCCAGGGTGGCGGCGATCAATGCAACAAAGAATTTTTTCATGGTCATGTCCTTTCGATTGGCGCGGCATCTTCCGCGTCCTCTGCCAGATCAGATAGGCCTCTCCCGTCCGCGGAATTAGGCCCGATCGGTCGCGCTCTGTGTTCGACATTCCTGCACAATCCCGCGGCGGGCCGATGGCGCCCCGGGGCGGGGGCGCGGACAACCGCTGGTTGGGATGCGAAAGATGTTGCCATCCGCACGGCGAGCCATAAGCTCGGTCTCTCGCGCATGGCCGGACCGGCCGCGGAGATCGGGCTGCCGGCCTGCCGCGTCACGAGACGGTTGCACAGAACTGCTAGCGTTCGGCCTGCGCGGGCAACCGATGGGCTGACAGGGAAAAGACGCATGGCCACCATACCTCACGAAAAAGATTTCGACGCCGACCCTATCGGCAGCCGCGACGCGGCGCTGGCGGCGGAATTCGCCGGTGCTTTCGGCGACGCGGCCGCCGCGGCCCAAGTGGTCGCGCTGAACGAGACCTTTGACAGCGGCGCGGGCTTTTCCACCTCGGCGCCGTTCTTTTCGGATGGCTTGGGCGATTACTTCGGCATTGCCGGAACCGTCGCCGATTTCGGCACGGACCCGACGCCTTCGGCGCTGAAGACCTATGCCGGGGCCGATGGCAGCCACCTGACCGGGATGGATCTGGACGGCGAAGGGGCTGTGCTGCCGATCACCGCGGAATGGTCCGGCATCGACATTTCCGGCCTGTCGGATCTGACCTTCCAGGGCAGATTCGCGGAGTTCTTCGACACTCCGGGCGATATCGACGCGGGCGATCTGCTGATGGTGCAGGCGCGCATCGACGGCGGAGCGTGGCAGACTTTGCTGGCTTTCGTCGGCTCGGACTTCACCTCGGGCAGCTTCAACGGCAATTTCCGGCAGGACACCGATCTGGACGGCAGCGGCGACGGCGCCGTGCTGGCCGACGCCTTCCAGCAATTCACCGCCGCCATCGCCGGCACCGGCAGCGTCATGGACCTGCGCTTCACCGCCAGCCTGGACGCGGGCGACGAGGATTTCGCGGTGGACGATTTCCGCGTCATCGGCACCTCGGGCGGCAATGCCGGCCCGGCCGTGATCGCGCGGGCGGGCGATGGGCTGTCGGTATCCGAAGCCGGACCCACCACCGACAGCTTCACGCTGGAACTGGCGACCATGCCCGCGGCGCCGGTCGAGGTCACCATCGAGGCAGCGGACGGGCAAGGCGAGATCAGCCTGGACGGCAGGACCTTCGGCGCCTCCGCAACCGCGATCCTCGGCGGCACCGACCCGGTCGAGGTGATCGTGCGCGCCGTCGACGACACCATCGACGAGGCCGCGACCCATTTCGGGGCGTTGGGTTTCACCGTCGCCAGCGCCGATCCGGCCTATGACGGGCTGACGATCGCGGATCTGAGCGTCGCGGTCGAAGACGACGACACCACGATCACGCGGATTTCAGCCATTCAGGGCAGCGGTGCAGCCACCGGAATGCCCGGCGCGGAGGTCACCGTCGAGGCGGTCGTAACCGGTATCATCACCAACGCCGCCGGCGCGCAGGTCGGCTATTATCTGCAAGAGGAAGACGGCGACAGCGACGGCGACGCCGCGACCTCGGAGGGAATCTATGTCTATTCCGGCCAGCCGGTCGCGGTGGGTCAGCAGCTTCGGCTGACGGCGGATGTGTCGGAATTCTCGGGCCTGACCGAACTGAGCAATGTCCGCGACCTCGCGGTGCTGCAAACCGGCGTTCCGCTGCCCGCCGTCACCCTGATCACGCTGGGGATGAGCGCCGGTTTCGAGGCCTATGAGGGGATGCGGGTCCAGCTTGTCACCGGCTCGGAGGATCCGCTGACGGTGGTCACGAACTTCAATCTCGACCGCTTTGGCGAGATCCAGGTGGCCGAGGGCAATCTGGTCCAGCCGACGCAGATCTACGACGCCCAGACCCAGGCCGCCGAGATCGAGGCGCTGGCCCGCGCAAACGCCGCCGGGCGCCTGACCATCGACGACAGCTCGACCGCGCAGAACCGCGACACGATCACGATGATCGATTCCGGCGACGGCACGCCGCTGACGGCGGCCGATCCGCTGACCGCAGAGGGGCCGACGCTGCGACTGGGCAGCCAGTTGCCCGATGTCACCGGGATCATGGATGAACGCTACGGCGGCTATCGCATCCAGGTGGATGCGCCGCTGCAGGTGATCGCGGACACGGGTCAGCGCCCGGCCGGGCGGCCCGATGTCGGCGGCGACCTTCAGATGGCCAGCTTCAACGTGCTGAACTATTTCACCACGCTGGATGTGGCAGGCGCGGGCACCGGGCCGAACGGCGACCTGGACCCCCGCGGTGCGACCACGGCCGAGGATCTGGTCCGCCAGACCGACAAGCTGGTCGCCGCGATCACCCGGATGGATGCCGAGGTCCTGGCCCTTCAGGAGATCGAGAATAACGGCTTTGGCGAGGACAGCGCCATCGCCACGCTGGTCGATGCGCTGAACCGGGCCGAGGGCGCGGATGTCTGGGCCTTCGTCGATCCCGGCACCGGCTTCGTGGGCACCGATGCGATCACCACCGGCATCATCTATCGTGCCGATCAGGTTGCGCTGAAAGGCTCGGCCGTGCTGGATTACACCGAATCCACCGCCGCGACGACGTGGGATATCGTCCGCCAGATCCAGGAAAGCACCGGCGATTTCGTCGGCGATTTCGACCGCAACCGCCCCTCGATGGCCGCCAGTTTCGAGGCCGCGGATGGCGGCGGGATCACGGTGGTCGCGAACCACCTCAAATCCAAGGGCGCCAGCGGTCTCGACAGCCTGCTGGACGCGGCGATGGCGGCCGATGTCGATCCCGCGCTGATCGAGGCACTGCGCAACGATCCGAATTTCGATCAGGGCGACGGCCAGGGCTTCTGGAACGGCGTTCGCCAAGAGGCCGCGGCAGAGCTGACGCGCTGGATCGCCACCGATCCGACCGGCGCCGGCAGCATCGAAAACGTGCTGCTGCTGGGTGATCTGAATTCCTACGCCATGGAAGACCCGGTTCAGGCGCTGAAACAGGCCGGTCTGACCGATCTCGCCGGCGCATATCTGGGCCAGGAGGCTTATTCCTACGTCTTCGACGGCCAGCGCGGCACGCTGGATTACGGGCTGGCCTCGCAGGGGTTGCTGGACAATGTCACCGGCGTCGCCGAATGGCATATCAACGCCGACGAGCCCGATCTCTTTTCCTATTCCTCGGCCTTCAACAACGCCGGCTTCTACAATGCCGATCCCTTCGCGGTATCCGATCACGAGCCGATCCTGGTCGGCGTGACGCTGGACAAGCCCGTCCGGACCGTCGTCACGGGCGTCGATTTCGGCGGCGGCTGGCGGTTCTTCGATCGAATCTCCTATTCCGAGGACGGCGAAACCGTCGCCCGCCAGGTCGTGCCACCCATCGCCCGCGGCCTCGACATCAAGGGTTCGGACATCTCCATCTCGGCCGAGGGAACCAGGTTCGGCCTGCTGACTTTCGCCGGCGAGGGGCTGGGCATCTATGCGCCGCTGTCGGATCGGATCTGGAAATCCGAGGCCCACCGCATCGACGGACCCGAGGCGCTGCGTGTCAGCATGGATGACGGCGGCCGCCTGACCGACGCGACCGGAATCGCGCTGGATCTGACGGGTTTCGGCGGCAGGGGCCAGATACGGCTTGCCTTCTACGACGACGGTGCGGCGGTCGACGAAATCCTGCTGAAGCCGGCCGACCGGATCGATTACGAGGCAGCGGCCGCCTTTGACGAGGTGGTCCTGTCGGCGACGGGCAAGCTGGGTTTCGACATCGCGGGAATCGACATGGCCCGGATCGAGGATGACAGCTTCGATTTCGTCTGACCGGAACCGGAAAACGGCACAGCCGGAGGGCGGATCCTGTCGCGGATACCGGCCTCCGGTTCGCGGGTCCGGCGAGGTTCAGGGACCCGGCGGCGCCCCCGAACTCCCCGGACGCGCGTGCTATTCGGCGGCGATACCGGGCGCCGCCAGATCGTCCAGAACCGCCATCGCGGCCTCGACCCCGCCATCGCGATGGGGCACCCCTGCCTTGCGCAGGCCCAGTTCGACCCCGGTCAGGGTTCCCGCCAGCGTCAGGTCGTTGAAATCGCCCAGATGGCCGATCCGGAACACCTTGTCGGCGACCCTGGACAAGCCGTTGCCCAGCGAGATGTCGTAATGTTTCAGCGCCACCTTGCGGAAGGCATCGGCGCTGTGGCCCTGGGGCATCATCACGGCGGTCAGCACACCGCTTTCCTGCCCCTGCTGGCGGCACAGCACCTCCAGCCCCCAGTGGCGCACCGCCGCGCGGGTCGCCGCGCCGTGCCGTTGATGGCGGGCAAAGACGTTTTCCAGCCCTTCGTCGCGCAGCATCGAGATCGCCTCGTTCAGCCCGAACAGCATGTTCGTCGCCGGCGTATAGGGGAAATAGCCGGTCGCGTTGCTGGCCTTCATGTCGCGCCAATCCCAGTAGGATCGTGGCATCCCGCCCGTCTCGGACACTGCCATCGCCCTGGCGCTGACCGCGTTGAAGGCGATGCCCGGCGGCAGCATCAGCCCCTTCTGCGAACCCGACACCGCCACGTCGACGCCCCATTCGTCAAAGCGGAAATCGATCGAGGCCAGCCCCGAGATCGTATCGACCATCAGCAGCGCCGGATGCCCCGCCGCGTCGATGGCCGCCCGCACCTGCGCGATCGGCGAGACCGAGCCCGTCGAGGTCTCGTTGTGGACGACGCAGACGGCCTTGATCTCGTGCGCCTTGTCCCTGCGCAGATGCGCCTCGATCGCCTCGGGATCGGCGCCGCCGCGCCAGTCGCCCTCGATGAATTCGGGGCGCAGGCCCAGTTTTTCGGCCATCTTCTTCCACATCGCGGCGAAATGACCGGTTTCATACATCAGCACCCGGTCGCCTTTGGCCAGGACATTGACCAGGGCCGCCTCCCATGCGCCGGTGCCCGAACATGGATAGATGACGACATCCTGTGCGGTCTTGAATACCCATTTCATTCCCTCCAGCGCCGCCTGTCCGACAGCGGCGAAATCGGGGCCGCGATGGTCGATCACCTGGGCGGAAATCGCGCGCAACACGCGGTCGGGGACCGGGCTGGGGCCCGGAATCTGCAGAAAATGGCGTCCTGCGCGATGTGACATGCGTTTTCTCCCTTCGCGGCATCCTGCCGCTTCCAAATGCCTTTTTAATTTTGCATTATGTATCCAATTCGGGTAGCCCGAAGTCAATAACCAAGTCGAAAGGGTCGCCCATGCTGGATCAGGCGCTGCGCAGGGAGTTTTCGGGCGAAATCCTGTTCGACACGTTTTCGCGCGGCCGCTATTCCACCGATGCGTCCTTCTACCAGATCATGCCGCAGGGCGTGGCGATCCCGCGCGGGTTTGCGGATGTCGAGGCCGCGCTGGCCGTCGCCCGCGATGCCGATGTGCCGGTCACCGGACGCGGCGGCGGCACCTCGCAATGCGGGCAGACGATCAATTCGGGGCTGATCCTCGACAATTCGGTGCATTTCAACCGCATCCTGGAACTGGATCCCGCGAACCGCCGCGTCGTGGTGGAACCGGGCATCGTTCTGGACGATCTGAACCGGGCGCTGAAACCGCACGGGCTGTGGTTTCCGGTCGATGTCTCGACCGCATCGCGCGCCACGATCGGCGGGATGGCGGCCAACAATTCCTGCGGCGGGCGGTCGCTGCGATACGGCACGATGCGCGACAACGTGATCTCGATCGAGGCGATCATGGCCGACGGCACCCTGGCGCAGTTCGGGCCGGTCGGGCCGAGGGGCGGGCCGTCCGACGCGCTGGTGGATCCGCTTCTGGCGATGGGTCGCGACCATGCGGCGCTGATCGAGGCGCGGATTCCGAAACTGACCCGGCGGGTCGGCGGCTACAACATCGATGCACTGGTGCCCAAGAACCGACCCGTCAACCTGTCCCACCTGCTGGTCGGCAGCGAGGGCACGCTGGCCTATTTCACCCGGATCGAACTGAAGTTGTGGCCGCTGGTTGGCCAGCGCGTGCTGGGCGTGTGCCATTTCCCCAGCTTCTATCAGGCGATGGACGCCACCCAGCATCTGGTTGCGCTGAACCCGCTATCGGTCGAGCTGGTGGACAACACGATGATCGGCCTGTCACGGCAGATCCCGATGTTCCGTCCCACCATCGAGCAATTCGTCAAGGGCGATCCCGCCGCCCTGCTGCTGGTCGAATTCGACGAAGGCGACGCCGCCGCCAATGCCGAAAAGCTGCGGCTGCTGGACGAACGCATGGCCGATCTGGGCTTTGACTGGCGCGCCGAGGGCAAGGGCTGGGGCGGCGTGGTCCCGATCGCCGACCAGCGCCTTCAGGGCCAGATCGCCGAGGTCCGCAAATCCGGGCTGAACATCATGATGTCGATGAAGCAAGAGGGCAAGCCCGTCTCCTTCGTCGAGGATTGCGCCGTCGAACTGCCCGATCTGGCGGAATACACGCGCGAGCTGAGCGCGGTCTTCGAACGCCACGGCACCAGGGGAACGTGGTATGCCCATGCCTCGGTCGGCTGCCTGCATGTGCGGCCGGTGCTGAACCTGAAACTGGACGCCGATGTCAAACGGATGCGCGCGATCGCCGAGGAAGCCTTTGCGCTGGTATCGAAATACAAGGGGTCGCATTCGGGCGAACATGGCGACGGGATCGTGCGGTCGGAATTTCACGAGCGCATGTTCGGGACCGAAATCACCACGCTGTTCCGCGAGGTCAAGGACCGGTTCGACCCGGATCGCCGCTTCAATCCCGGCAAGATCGTCGATGCGCCGAAGATGGATGACCGCCGCCTGTTCCGCTTTACGCCCGGCTATACGGTGGCGCCGCTGAAGACCGAATTCGACTGGTCGGCATGGCCCGGCGCCGGCGGCGGGTTTCAGGGCGCGGTCGAGATGTGCAACAACAACGGCGCCTGCCGCAAGCTGGCGGGCGGGACGATGTGTCCGTCCTATCGCGTCACCCGTCACGAACGCGACGTGACTCGCGGTCGGGCCAACACGCTGCGGCTGGCGATCTCGGGCCAGCTTGGCCCCGATGCGCTGACATCGGACGCGATGGCCGATACGCTGGCCCTGTGCGTGTCCTGCAAGGGCTGCAAGCGCGAATGCCCGACCGGCGTTGACATGGCCCGCATGAAGATCGAGGTTCTCGCCGCCCGCGCCCGCAGCAACGGTCTGACGCTGCATGACCGGCTGGTGGCCTATCTGCCGCGCTATGCGCCGGTGGCCGCGCGGCTGCACTGGCTGATGAACCTGCGCAACCGCCTGCCGCTGCTGGCGCGGCTGATGCAGCGGCCGACCGGCTTTTCCGCCGCGCGCGCCCTGCCCCACTGGTCCGCTCGCCCCTTCCGCGATGCCGAGGCGCAAGGGGCGGATGCCGATATCGTGCTGTTCGCCGATCCGTTCAATCGCTGGTTCGAGCCCGAGAACCTGCGTGCCGCGGTCCGGGTTCTGAACGCGGCCGGCAGGCGCGTGACGGTGGCCCGGCCGCTGGATGGCGGACCGCCGCTGCAATGTGGCCGCACGCTGCTGTCGGCCGGACTGGTCGACGAGGCCCGGACCGAGGCCCGCCGACTGATCGACGCGCTGTTGCCCCATATCCGTGCCGGGCGCAGCATCGTCGGGCTGGAGCCGTCCAGCCTGCTGACGCTGCGCGACGAAATTCCCGCGATGCTGCCGGGCGACGACACGGCACAGATCGCCGGCGCCGCGCTGATGTTCGAGGAATATGTTGCCGCCGAACACGAGGCCGGGCGGTGGAGTCTGCCGCTGCGCCCGCCCGGTGTTCCGGTCCTGCTGCACGGCCATTGCCATCAGAAGGCGTTGGATGTCATGCCCGCGATCCACAAAGCGCTGGCTTTGCTGCCCGAAACCGATATTCAATTGATCGAGACCAGCTGCTGCGGCATGGCCGGATCCTTCGGCTATGGACTGGAAACCGAGGCGATCTCGCGCCAGATGGGGGAACTGAGCCTGTTTCCCGCCATCCGCGCCGCGCCCGGGGATGCGATCATCGTGGCGGACGGCACCTCGTGCCGCCACCAGATCGCGGACGGGACCGGGCGCAGGGCGATTCACGTCGCCCGGCTTTTCGAACTTGCGCTCCAGGAGGCGCGTTGACGATGAACCTTTCCGCGACCCAGTTGAAGCGTCGCCCGCTGCACGAGGAACTGACCGAATCGCTGCGAAAGCTGATCGTGTCGGGCGAGTTGCAGCCCGGCCGCAAGGTGCCCGAAAAGGAATTATGCGAGCTTTACGGCGTCTCGCGGACGCCCCTGCGCGAGGCGCTGAAGGTGCTGGCGACCGACGGGCTGGTCAATCTGGAACCCAATCGCGGCGCCTGGGTCAGCCGCATCACGGTCGAGGAACTGGACGAATTGTTCCCGGTCATGGGCGCGCTGGAGGCGCTGGCGGGCGAACTGGCCTGCAAGCACATTACCGACGACGAGATCGCGCAGGTCCGCGCCCTGCACGACCGGATGTTCGCCCATTACACGGCGCGCGAGCTTGAGGCCTATTTCAAGCTGAACCAGCAGATCCATGAGACGATCCTGGCGGCCGCCCGCAACGCCACGCTGACGGTGCAGTATGGCACCCTGGCAGCGCGGGTGCGACGCGGACGCTACATGGCCAACATGACCCGCGAACGCTGGGATCAGGCCATGAAGGAACACGAGGACATTCTGGACGCACTTCAGGCCCGCGACGGCGGGCGGCTGGCGGTGATCCTGCGCAAGCATATGGAAAAGACCAGCGTGACCCTGCGCGAATGGCTGCTGTCTTCGCCCGACGAGGGTTAGGGCACCCGAATCTTCAAACCCGGGACCATGACCGGCTCTCGGTCCGTCCACGCGGCGTGAACGGATCGCAGGTTTCGGCGGGGCAGCGATAACGGGTCCAATGTCATGGTCTATATGCTGTCCTTGACGCGCTCCCACGTCCGGCCGAGATGGTCGGACATGGCGTCGCCAAGCCGCTTGCCGTCCCGATCCTTCAACGCCGCGACCATCTCTTCGTGATCGGCAACCGCGCCGGCCCATGATTCCGGTTTCTGGTTGCCGATATAGCGGATGCGCTTCAGCCGTGCCTGGATATTGGCCTGCATGTCCTGCAGCGTCGTGTTTTTCGACAGTTCGGCCAGCCGCGAGTGAAATTCCTGGTTCAGCTTGTAATAAGGCAGACGGTCGCGCTGGCGGTAACATTCCATCATCCGCTGGTGCAGATCCACAAGCGCCTGGATCTGTTCGTCGCCGGCCCGCGCACAGGCCAGTTCGCCGGCCAGCCGTTCAAGATGCGCCAGCACCTCCAGCATCGAAAAGACATCCTCGCGCGTCAGCTTGCGCACGATGCTGCCTTTCGACGGGCGAACGATCACCAGCCCCTCGGCGGCGAGTGTGCGCAGGGCTTCGCGGAACGGCGTGCGAGAGACCTCCAGTTCCTCGATCAGACGGGCCTCGTCGATTCGGCTGCCGGGCTCCAGAACGCCCTCGATGATCAGGTCCCGCACCCGACTGACGACCTGATCGTGAAGAGAACGATTTGTGATCGCGATGTTGGCCGTCATCCTGGAACCTTCACCTTTTCCTGAATTTCAAAGGCTTATGAGATCATGGCGCAGTGTAGCAAGAAAAGGATTGCTGGTCGATACCTTGCGCATGTATACAAAATACATCGATCGAATATGCAGTTCTGCATGTTCTGGGAGGAGGAGACAGCACATGAAAACCTTTCGGAAAAGCGCCGCCGGCCTGATGGTTTGCGCCGTGACGATGGCCGCGGCACCGGTCGCGGCCGAGACCTACATCGTGGCGGTGGGGGCCGCCTCGAACAGCTTGCAGGGTCGCAGCGCGGCGAAGTTCGCCGAGGATCTGCAGGCCCGGCTGGGTGATGCCGACAAGGTCGAATTCTATGCCGACGGCCAGCTGGGCGACGAGAAGGAACTGGTCCAGAAGCTGCGGCTGGGCACGGTGCAGTTCACGCTGGTATCGTCGATCATGACCAATTTCTTGCCGGAATTCGCATTGTTCGACATGCCGTTCCTGGTTCGGGACCGGGCCCATCTGAGGGCCATCGACGCCCAGATCATCCAACCCGATTTGGCGCCGAAGCTTGACGAGAAAGGCCTGCACCTGATTTCGACATGGGAGAACGGTTTTCGCCAGATCACCAACAACACGCGGCCGATCAACACCCCCGAGGATCTTGCGGGACTGAAGATCCGCACGCCGTCGTCGGAATGGCGGGTCGCGATGTTCAAGGAATGGGGCGCGAACCCGACGCCGATGGCCTTCTCCGAGGTGTTCGTCGCCCTGCAGACCGGAACGATGGACGGTCAGGAAAACCCTTTGACCAACATCGTCGGCGCGAATTTTCAGGAGGTGCAGAAATATCTCAGCCTCACGGACCACGTCTATTCGCCCACTTATCTGACCAGCGGGGCCGAGACATGGGCGGGCCTGCCCGACGACGTGAAAACGGCCGTGTCCGAAATCGCGGACGAGGTCCAGGATTGGTCGCTCGCCGAGGGCGAGAAGGCGGATGGCACGCTGGTCGAGAAGGTCAAGGCGGCGGGGGTCGAGGTGAACGACGCCGACAAGGCCGCTTTCGTCGCGGCCTCGCAACCGATCTACGATGCTTTCGCTCAGCAGGTTCCGGGTGGGGCCGATCTGGTCTCGAAGGCACAGGCGCTGGCCAAGTAGGACCGCCTCGCGGTCGGCGCGCGGCTGTCGTGCCGACCGTCTCGCGCAGGAGCACCCCATGATTGTCCAGACAGAGAAGATCCTGCTCCGGCTGATCGAGTCGATCTGCCTTGTCCTGTTGGTCGTGCTGGCCGTCGCCGTCGTCTATTCGACCACCATGCGCTATCTGGGCTCGTCACCCTCGTGGTATGACGAGGTCGCAAGCGTGCTGCTGGCATGGCTGACCTATTTCGGCGCCACCTATGCCGTGTTCACGCGGTCGCATATGGGCTTTGCAGGGCTGGTCGCTGCATTGCCGCGCGGGCCTGCCGTGGCGCTGGCCATCCTGTCGGAAATGCTGGTGGTCGCCTTCTTCGCGCTTGTCGCATGGTACGGCTATGCGGTGCTGAGGGTCGCGGCCTTCGATTCGCTGCTCAGCCTGCCATGGCTGACGCTGGATATCGTGCAATCCGTCATCCCGATTTCCGCCGTGCTGATGATCCTTGGCACCCTGATGACGATGCCGCGCGCGATCCGCGATGCGGCACGCGGCATCGACCGCGAACACGCCGAGATCGAACATGCCATCGCCGAGGCCGAGAAGGAAGCCGAGGCCCTGTCCCGCAAGGAGGACAGGCCGTGACCCTGCTTCTGACCACCGCCGCCCTGATCTTGCTGATCCTGATCAACGTGCCCATCGCGATCGCCATCGGCATCGTGTCCGTCGGCGGCTTCTACCTGACCTCGGGCAGCGCCCGTTTCTACGACATGGCGATCGCGCTGTATTCTGGCGCAACCTCGTTTCCGCTGATCGCGATCCCGCTGTTCATCCTGGCGGGCAACCTGATGAACACATCGGGCATCTCGGTCCGGCTGATCAACTTCGTCACCGCGCTGATCGGCTTCGTGCGCGGCGGGCTGGGCATGGTCAATATCGGCGTCTCGATGGTCTTCGCCGAGATTTCGGGATCGGCTGTCGCCGATGTGGCGGCGACCGGCACCGTGCTCATCCCCGAGATGAAGAAACGCGGCTATTCCCGCACGCTGGCGGCGGCGATCACCTCGTCCTCGGCCTCGCTGGCAATCATCATTCCGCCCTCGATCCCGATGATCCTTTACGGCGCCATCGCCGAGACCTCGGTGCTGAAGCTGTTCGTCGCAGGTATCGTTCCCGGCATCCTGGGCGGCGGGCTTTTGATGCTGGTCACCTATATCCTGGCGATCCGCTACGACCTGCCGCGCGCCGAGGGCTTTGATCCGTGTCACGTCTGGAAAAGCTTGAAAGAGGCCTTCTGGGCGCTGACCATGCCGGTCATCATTCTGGGCGGCATCTTCTCGGGCGTGGTGACGGCGACCGAGGGGGCCGGACTGGCCGTTCTTGCCGCGCTGATCATCGGCATCTTCATCTATCGCGATCTGGACCTGAAAAGGTTGCGCAGCACGATGCTGGAAGGGGTCAGCCAGACCGGCGTGGTCATGCTGCTGGTCGCCACCTCGGCGGCATTGGGGCTGTTTCTGACCCAGGCGCAGGTGCCACAGCAACTGGCGGCGCAGATCACGCAGATGACGACAAATCCGCTGATCGTTCTGGCGCTGCTGAACCTGCTGCTGCTGGTGCTGGGGATGTTTTTGCATGGCGCGGCCGCGATCATCCTCGTCGTGCCCGTGGTCATGCCGCTGGTCAACGCCGTGGGGATCGATCCGGTCCATTTCGGCATCATGGTGACGCTGAACCTTGCCATCGGCCAGCAGACGCCGCCGGTCGCATCGGTCCTGATCACCTCCTGCTCGATCGCCAGGTCTGGCATCTGGGAAACCTCGCGCACGAACCTGCCCTTCATCGGCGTGCTGGCCTTCGTCCTGCTGCTGGTCACCTATGTCCCGTCGGTATCGCTGGCCCTGACAGAGTATATCAAATGACCTCCGCAATCCTGCAGACCGGCCGGCCGCGCTGGTCACCTTCGGACTGGCCCATCGCCGCCGCGATGATCCCGTTTCCCGCGACGCTGCCGGACGGGCGATCGGTGCAGGAGGCGGGCCCCGTTGCCTGGGCGGCCAGCCTGTCCGAGGTCGCGGCCGCAGGCTTCGTCGCCGTCGATCCGACGGATTCGTGGCTGCGCGTTGCCGATCTGGAGGCGCCCATGCGCGCCGAGTTCATGGCGATCTGCCGCGGTCTTGGTCTGGCTGTGCCCGCCATCTCGACCGCGCGCCGCAGCGTGATCGACCCCGATCACGGTGACGCGAATCTGGCCTATTGCCACCGCGTCATCGACACGGCGGCGGAACTGGGCGCGGGCTGGGTCAGTATCGGCCTGTTCGGCCCGCTGACACGGGCGCAGCAGGACGCGACATGGTTCTGGACCCAGCCCGGCCCCCGCAACCCGGCCGATCCCGAAACCTACCGGCTGGCGCTGGATCGTGTGCGCGAGCTGGCGGGTCACGCCGGGCGCAGCGGCATCCAGCTGTCGCTGGAGATGTATGAGGATACCTATCTGGGCACCGGCGAAGGCGCCGCGCGCTTCATGACCGATCTCGATCATCCGGCCGCGAGGCTGAACATCGACATCGGAAATCTGGTCCGCCTGCATCGCCCGGTCGAGCCCTGGACCCGGATGATCGCGCGATGCGCCCCCTTCGCGGGCTATTGGCATGTCAAGAACTACTACCGCATGGAAGACAGCGCCACCGGTCGGGCCATGAGCCATCCGGCGCCGTTGCTGGGCGGCACGATCAACTGGCGGGCGGCAATCAACATGGCGCTGGATCTGGGTTTCGACAGCCCGTTTCTGGTCGAACATTACGGCGGCGACGGGCTTTGGATCTGCGCACGCAACCGGGATTATATCCGCGACATTCTGACCGAGAGGAGGCGCCGCGATGACAAGGATCTTTGACGACCCCGAAGACTTCGCGGCAACCGCGCTGGCAGGTTTCTGTTCGGCCAATCGCGACCGCGTGGCGGCGGTGCCGCATGGCGCGGTGCGGGCCGCGCCGGGCGCCGAGGGCAAGGTGGCGCTGGTGATCGGCGGCGGCTCCGGCCATTACCCGGCCTTTCTGGGATATGTGGGCGCCGGCCTTGCCGATGCCGCGGTCGCCGGCGACGTCTTCGCCTCGCCCTCGACCAGCGCCGTGGCGGGCGTGGCGCGCGCTGCCGATCGTGGCGGCGGCGTGATCCTGGGCTTTGGGAATTATGCGGGCGATGTGCTGAATTTCGGCGCCGCCGCCCGGCGGTTGCAGGACGAGGGCATCGACGCGCGCATCTTTGCCGTCACCGACGACGTGGCCAGCGCCCCCGCGGATCAGCGCGACAAGCGGCGCGGCGTGGCGGGCGATCTTCCGGTCTTCAAGATCGCGGGGGCGGCCGCGGAGGAAGGCATGGATATCGACGCCGTGGTTTCCGTGGCACAGGCCGCGAATGCCGCCACGGTCTCGTTCGGCATGGCCTTCGCCGGCTGCACGCTGCCGGGTCAACCAGGGCCGCTGTTCACCGTCGATGACGGTTTCGTGGCCCTTGGCCTCGGCATCCACGGAGAACCCGGCACCCGCACCGAAGCCATGGTTGCGGCGGCCGATCTGGCCCGGATGCTGCTGACGCCGCTGCTGGCCGAACGCCCGGACGGGCATGACGGGCGCGTCGCCGTCGTCCTGAACGGGCTGGGTTCGACCAAATACGAAGAACTGTTCGTGATCTGGCATCATCTCTCGGGCCTGATGCAGCAAGAAGGGCTGGCCATCGTCGAACCCGAGGTCGGCGAATTCGTGACCAGCCTCGACATGGCCGGTTGTTCGCTGTCGATCACCTGGCTGGACGATGATCTGGAACGGCTGTGGCGCGCCCCGGCCGACGCCCCGGCCTTTCGCAAGGGCGCGGTCGAACCGCGTCGTGCCGAGGCGCCGGTTGTCGCCGACATTATGCGCGAGATTCCGCAGGGCGGGACCGCATCGCGGGGCACGGCCGTCTGCATAGCCGACCTGATCGAGGCGCTGGCTGCGTCTCTGGCCGAAGCGGAAGAAATGCTGGGCCGCATCGACGCGCAGGCCGGCGACGGCGATCACGGGCAGGGCATGGCGCGCGGGTCGCGGGCCGCGGCCAGCGCCGCGCGCCACGCCGCGGCTTCCGGTGCCGGCGCCGCCACGACACTGGGCCTTGCCGGCGACGCCTGGGCGGATCGCGCCGGCGGCACGTCGGGGGCGCTGTGGGGCGTGGCCTTGCGGGCCTGGGGCTCTGCCCTTGGCGATGCGGATGCGGCCCGCGCGGCCGATGTGGGCCGGGGCGCCGAGGCCGCGCTGACGGCGATCACCGATCTGGGCGGGGCCCGGCCGGGCGACAAGACGCTGGTCGACGCCATGGTGCCCTTCGTCGAGGCTTTGGGCGCCGGCATCACGGCAGGGCTGGACCTTGCCCAAGCATGGTCGAAGGCGGCGGACCGCGCAACCCTTGCCGCCGAGGGCACTGCGAAGCTGCGCCCAAGGCTGGGCCGCGCGCGTCCGCTGGCCGAACGCAGCCTGGGTCATCCCGACGCGGGCGCAACCTCGCTGGCGCTGTGTGCAAGGGTCGTCGCGGACCGGCTTTCGACCCGCCGTCGGCAAGTCTGACAGCGACGGAAAGACAGGGATCGGGCCGGCGCCCGTGGCGGCCCCTGCGAAGACGACATCCGCGCGCGGTGAAACGCGCGTCAACATGAGAAGGGGCCGAAGATGCGGCTGGCATTGGCGATCGGAGATGCGGGGGGCGTGGGGCCGGAACTGGCCGCGAAACTGTTGACCCACCAGGACATGCGGGATCGGGACGTGATCGTGCTGGGCGACGCGCGGCTGCTGGGCTTGGGCGCGCGGCACGGGGGCCTCGACCTTGATCTGCCGACTGTCGCGGCGGCGGACCTGCCCGATCGACTGCCCGCGGGAAAGGTCATGGTCGATCTGGGGAATTGTCCGCCGGGCGATCTGACGCTGGGGCGCTCGAGCCAAGGGGCCGGGGCGGCCTCGCTGCAGAATTTCGCCGCGGCCCTGCGTCTGGCGCAGGCGGGCGTGGCGGATGCGGCGATGTTCACGCCCTTCAACAAGCATTCGATGCGACTGGCGCGGCCCGCCTATGTCGATGAGATCGGTTTTATCGACGCGACGCTGGGGGCGGATCGCAGCGGGCGCGAATTCAACGTGCTGGAAGAGGTGTGGAACGCCCGCGTCACCTCTCATATTCCGCTGCGCGAGGTTGCGGCCAGCCTCAGCGCCGAGCGCATCCTGTCCAGCATCCGCCTGACCGTCACGGTGATGGAGGGCGCCGGAAAGCCGGCCCCGCGCATCGGCGTCGCCGCGCTGAACCCCCATGCGGGCGACGGAGGCAATTTCGGCGAAGAGGACGAGGATATCATCGCCCCCGCCATCGAGGCGGCGCGGGCCGAGGGGCTGGATGTCGCCGGTCCGATACCGTCGGACACAGTGTTCGTGCGGGCGACGCGGGGCGAATTCGATGCGGTGCTGACGATGTATCATGACCAGGGCCAGATCGCGATGAAGCTGATGGGCTTTGATCGTGGCGTGACCCTGATCGCGGGCTACGGCTTTCCGATCGTGACCCCCGCGCATGGCACCGCCTACGACATCGCCGGACGCGGCAAGGCCGATCTTGGGGCGACGCTGGCAGCGGCGCGGCTCGGCCTGGCGCTGGCCAGGTTGAATCCCGGCCGTTCCGGCACAGGCCACCTCGCCGACAATTGGGCGACCGACCCCGTACGCTGACGGCGGAAGCCTGCGCTGACCAGGCCGAACCAACCGTTTCCCTGCGGCTCATCCGTCACGGCGATGAAGAACGCGCCGATACCGTGGCCTGTCAGGCCACGGCAAGGACGCGGAACTTCGCAGCAGGGACGGCCGGTAGCGCCAGCGATCCGATGCCGCCGCAGCACCGCGAACTGCCGGGAATGCGCTTGGGCGACAGGGCCTCGACAGGGACCTCAGCATCGCCGGAGCCCGCTTGCGCGCGCCTGCTTGAAGGCGGCACCGACGCGATCCATTCTTGCCTTCTCACGTCAAATGTCTTAGATAATTTGTATTAACAAATTTTCCGGAGCTGGCGTGTCCCTTCCACCATCCAAGGCCATGGCCCGGATCGAGCCCGCATTGACGCGGGGACGGGCCAGTCTGGTCGGGCGTCATGCGGTCGCGCAGCTGATGCTGTGGTCGGGGCTGTACTACCTTTTTCCAGCACTGACGGGGCGTATCCTGGCCGAGACGGGGTGGTCGGCAAGCATCCTCACCGCGTCCTATACGGCCGGTTTCCTGCTCTGGGCGTTTTCCTCGCCGCTGGTGGGTCGGACGATCGACATCGGTCATGGAATAGTGGCGATGCGCTGCGGAGCGCTGGTCGGTGCCAGCCTGCTCGTGGCCATGTCGCAAGCACAGACGCTTGCCGTTTTTGCCCCGCTGATGGTGCTGCTGGGGGCGTCGATGGCAGCCACCCTCTATGATCCGTGCTTCGCCATCCTGCTGCGTCGGTTCGGCGCCTCCGCAGCCAGTCCGGTCGCGACCGTGACCCTGGTGGCCGGGTTCGCCACGCTTCTGACCTTCCCGATGGTGGGGTGGCTGCTGCAAGTCACGGACTGGCGCGCGGTAATGCTTGCCGCTGCGGCCCTGGTCCTGGCTGCGGCGGTGCTGATACCGTCCGAAGGCGCGGCCCGCCCGGCGGACCGGTCGCGCCATGACATGCCCCGCGGTCGCGCCTCGCCGACGGTGCTGCTGATCGGGCTGTCCTTCGCCACGCTGATGTTCAGCCACGCGGCCCTGCTGTTCATCCTGCCCCTGCATCTGCGAAAACTGCCCGAAACCGCCGATTTCGCGCTGATCCTTCCGGCGCTGCTGGGCCCTGCGCAGATTTTCGGACGGCTGGTCTGCGCGCCACTGATCCGGCTTTTCGATCCTGTTCTGCTGGCGCGCAGCGTTTTTGGCGTGATGCTGTTGCCGCCGCTCGCGCTGCTCGTCGTACCCTATCAGGCGACAACCATCCTGCCGATCCTGCTTCTTCAGGGGGCGGGCTACGGGATGCATACGATTCTGCGGCCGGTTCTGACGCGGAACCATGTGCCGCCGTTCAGACTGGGCCGCGATCTGGGCCTGATCGCCATGATCGGGCTGGTGATGATGGCGCTTGGACCGGCGGCCGGCGGGGTCGTATGGCAAGGGGCGGGCTTTCAGGTTCTGGCGTGGCTGTTGCTGGCGATGAATCTGGTCGGTGTCCTGCTGTTGTTCCCGCTTCCGCGACGGGCAGAGCGGTGACGATGGCAAACGAAATCGGCATGGTGGTCGCAGGCGGGGCGCTGACCCGGTTCGGTCGCCGCAAGGATGGCAGCAGCTTTCGCGACTGGGCGCGGCAGGCTTTCGCGGCGGCCCTGCGCGATGCGGGCCTGCAGCGCCGCGATATCGACGCGCTGATCGTCGCCTCGGAAAGCGATTTCCTTACCCTGCAACTGAACCCCGCCAGCCTCTTGGCGGATGAGCTGGGTCTTTTCGGTATCCGCGTGATGCGGGCAGAGGGCGGCGGCGCGTCGGGCCAGGTTGCTGTCCAGGCCGGGGCGGCGCTGGTCTCCTCGGGTCAGGCGCGGCGCGTGGCCGTGCTGGGATTGGAGCCTGCGGCCGCCCATCTTTCGGGCGCGGATGTCGCCGCGCTTTATTCTCTGTCCTTCGACGCCTGGACAGACGGCATGACGGGGATCGATTCAACCTCGATCTATGCCATGTCGGCCCTGGCCTTCATGCGCCGCACGGATGCAACCGTCAGCGATTTTGCCCGCGTCGCGGTGCGAAACAGGCAGAATGCGCGGCACAATCCCAATGCGCATCTGCCGCTGGACATCGCGCCGGAGGATGTCGCGGCATCGACGATGATCGCCGCGCCCTATCGGCGGCTGGACTGCTCTCCCCTCAGCGATGGGGCAGCCTGCGTGATCCTGTCTCAGCCCGGCAACCTGCCGGGAACCGGCAAGGGCCGCGCCCGGCTCGTCGGCATGGGTTCGGCCAATGACCGGGTTCGCCTGGCCGAACGCGCCGATCCGGGCACATTCGCCGCCAAGCGCCTGGCCGCTCAGCAGGCCTATTCGCACGCCGGGATCACACCGGCGCAGATCGGGCTGGCCGAGGTCTATGACAGCTATTCCGGCGCGCAGCTGCAAGCGCTGGAGGCGTTGGGCCTGGCGGATGACGTCGTTGCCGCAGAACGACGCGGCGTGTTCGACGCGACGGGCACGGTGCCGACCAATCTGTCGGGCGGCCTGCTTGGGCAGGGGGCGCCGGTGGGCGCGACCGGCGTGGCGCAAATCGTGTCCTGCGCGCACCAGCTGGAGGGGCGCTATGCGGGTCTCGGGCCGCGGATTACCCCGCGTTTCGCGCTGGCCGATACCCATGGCGGCATCGCGACCTTGTGCGCCGTGACCATTCTGGGAGGCGTGGAATGAGATTTTCGATAGCCCTGGACTACACGCTGCCCGAGGGCGGGATGGCCCCGTATTTCGACGCATTGCGTGCCGGCGTCGCCCTGGCGTCGCGTTGCAAGGGATGCGGACGGATCAGCTTTCCGCCGCGGCTGGTTTGCGCGGAGTGCGGTGCAGAGGCGCATGACTGGGCGCGTCTGTCTGGTCGCGCCCGCGTGGTTCTGCGCACCGACGCCCTGGCGGCGGCCTTTGCGCTGGCGCGGTTCGAGGGTGCGGATGGCACGACGACGGTCGCCCTGGGCAATCCCGAGGCAAGGGGCGAAACGGGACAGCTGATGGCGCCGAACGGGCCTCGGCCCGGCCTTTGGCTGCGGCTGAATGAACGGGAGACGGACCATGCTTGAGACCTGGACAGAGGCGCAACTTGCCGAGATCGGGCTGCGCCGTGACGGCGAGGCCGTGACGATCGACATTCCGGCGGATGCAAACATCTTTTCCATGACGCTGGGCCGGCAGCTGGGACCGGAGGGCGCGGACAGGCCGGCCATGCTGTTCGAACGGCCGGACGGCCGCCTTGAAACCTGGAGCTTCGCCCAGATCGACGCGGCCGCAACGACCCTTGCCGCGCATCTGCGAGGACTGGGTTATGGCCGCGGCGATCTGGTCGGTCTTCATACCGGGATGCGCCCCGAAACGGCCATCGGGCATATGGCCGTGTGCAAGCTGGGCGGAACGGCGGTGACGCTGTCGCAGCTTTACGGGTCGGATGCCCTGGCCCATGCGCTGAATGATTGCGAGGCGCGCTGTCTTCTGACCACCGAAGCCGCCTGGGCCAACCTGCGGGACGAAGCAGGGCGGTTCGGGTATCTGACCGATATCCTCGTCTCCGAAAGCGCGGGGACGGAGCCCGATCTGCGGGCCATTCTGGACAGCGCCGCCCCGCCCGGATTCGAACCGGACTATACCGGGCCCGATGATCCCGCCTTGCTGATGTATACGTCGGGGTCGACCGGGATGCCCAAGGGCATCCTGCACGGGCACCGGATCCTGGCCGCCTATCGCCCCTCGATCAACCTGTTCTACAACCTGTCGTTGCAGGACGCGGACGCGGTGTTCTGGTCGCCCTCGGATTGGGCATGGGTCGGCGGCTTGCTGGACATGATGATGCCCGCATGGCTGGCCGGGCGGCCGATCGTCACCTCGGAAGCGCGCTTCACGGCAGAATGGGCCTATGAATTCATGGCCCGCCACAAGGTGACGCATGTCTTCCTGGCGCCCACGGCGGTCAAGCGTCTGGCGCAGACGGCCCAGCCGCGCGACAGCCATGATCTGTCGCTGCGGGTGATCTGCACCGGGGGCGAGGCCCTGGCGGCGGATACCCTCGTCTGGGCCGAGGACAGGCTGGGCGTGGTCTGCAACGAGTTCTACGGCATGACCGAGGTGAACCATCTGATCGGCAATTGTTCGCGGCTTTATCCGCGAAGACCCGGATCCATGGGCGTGGCCTATCCCGGCCACGACGTGCGGCTGGTCGATGCCGAAGGAATCGAGGTGGCGGACGGAGAGCCGGGCGAAATCGTGACGCCTGCGACATCGCCGACGCGATTTCTTGGCTATCTGAACAATGCCGGCAAAGAGGCCGAATTGCGGCTGGGCGACTGGCTGCGCACCCATGATCTGGCGGTGCGCGATGCGGACGGGTATTTCTGGTACAAGGGCCGGTCGGACGACCTGATCAAATCGTCGGGATTCCGCATCGGCCCGACCGAGATCGAGGAATGCCTGCTGTCACACCCCGCCGTGGCCGAAGCCGGCGTGATCGGCAAGCCGGATGCCCAGCGTGGCACGATCGTCAAGGCCTTCGTGCGTCTGGCCTCGGGATTCATCGGCGATGCGTCGCTGACCGAGGAATTGCGCGCCCATGTCCGCAACAAGCTCGCATCCTACAAGGCGCCACGAGAGATCGACTATGTGGACGAATTCCCGATGACCTCGTCGGGCAAGATCAACCGAAAGGCCCTGCGGCAGGCAGAAGGTAATTGACCTGACTAATTTGTATCTACTAATATGTAGAGGCAAGCGAGGGATGGCAGATGAAATTCGGCGTTCATGCGGGATTGTGGATGAAAGCGTGGCAGGACGACCCCTTGCCGATTCTCGACATCGCGGCCGATCTGGGCTTTGACGGGGTCGAGCTTTCGTTGCTGGGGATCGGAATGGACCGCGCCAGCGGCATCGGCAAGGCTGCCGCCGCACGCGGGCTGGACCTGACCTGTTCGACCGGCCTGGGCGCCGAGGCTGACCCGACATCGCCGCAGGTCGCCGTGCGCGAACGGGCCGTTGCCGTCCTGACCGAGGCCGTCGAAATCACCGCTGCCCTGGGGGCAAGATCGCTGGCCGGTGTCGTTGCCGCGCCATGGGGCGTCTTTGCGCCGGGCGATTCGGATCGGGCCGACCGATCGGCACGGACCCTGGCCCGGATCGAACCGGTGCTTGCGCAGAATGGCGTGACCCTGGGGATCGAGGCCGTGAACCGGTTCGAAACCGATCTGACCAGCACCGCCGCCGATGCCACGGCGATTGCCCGCGCCACCGGGGCCGCGCATGTGGGCGTTCTGCTGGATACGTTTCACATGAACATCGAGGAGAAGGATCCGGCCGCCGCGATCCGCGCCACCGGCGACGCCCTGGTGCATTTTCATGTCTCGGACAACGACAGGGGTGTGCCGGGCTCGGGTCATTTCGATTTTGAACATTGTGCCACGGCGCTGTCGGATATCGGCTATGACGGCTGGATCACCGCGGAAATGTTCGTGATGCCGTCCAACCCGAACAGCGCGGATGTGAAGGTCTGGCGCGCGATCGAGCCCGACCCGACCGAGGCCGCGCGGCAGACGCTGGACTTCATGCAGCGGGTCTTTGCGCGATGACCGGGCCCGAATTCTTCTTGGCGCTTCAGGCCCGGATCGCGGTCCATGCCGATGCGCTGAACCGGCTGGATGCAGCCTTGGGAGACGGCGATCATGGCGCGACCATGCTGCGCGGCCTGACCCGCGCGGCGCAGGCCGACAGGGGCGCGCAGGCCAAGGCGTTCATGCGGGCGTCGGGTGGTGCATCGGGGACGTTGTTCGGGCTGATCCTGATCGAGATCGAACGGCATCTGAACGAAAACGCCGCGTTGGGCGAGGGCCTGCAACGCGCCTGCGAGCGGATCAAGGATCTGGGTCAGGTGACCACGGGCGACAAGAGCATGATCGACGCGCTGGCGCCGGCGGCGCACGCGCTGGCGGAGGGCACGGTGCAGGATGCCGTCGATGCCGCCGTCGCCGGTCGCGACCGCACCCGCGACCTGAGCGCACGCAGGGGCCGCGCGCAATATGTCGAGAATGGCGGACGCGGCCATGTCGATCCCGGCGCGGTGTCGGTCGTGATCATCCTTGAAACCCTGGCAGGCAAGGAAAGCGCGCTGTGAAAAAGCTGATGAACGCGGCGGAAAGCATCGTCGACGACATGATCGACGGCTATGTGTCGGCTTTCGAACAGGTCGTCCGGGGCCATCAGGATCCCCGCATCGTGGTGCGGGCGAAGGGCCGCAAGGATCCCGATCGAAAGGTGACGCTGCTGATCGGCAATGGCTCGGGGCACGAACCGATTGCCATGGGCTTCGTCGGGGCGGGCCTTCTGGATGCCAATGTGGTCGGCGACGTGTTCGCCGCGCCCTCGGCCGATCTGATCCTTGACGGCATCCGCGAGGTATCGGGCAAGGCGGGCTGCATCCTTCTGATCTCGCAGCATTCCGGCGACATGATCAACGGCCGCGCGGCAGTGATGCTGGCCGAGGAAGAGCGGCTGAGGGTCCGCGCCCTGCCCATGTATGACGACATCTCGTCCGCACCGCGCGACCGCATCCAGGATCGTCGCGGCGCCCCCGGCACCATGTTCATCTACAAGATCCTCGGCGCCGCGGCCGAGGCAGGAATGCCGCTGGACGATTTGATGACCTTGGGCCGGGCCGTCCGCGCGCGCACCGTGACCCTGGCCGCGGCGCTGTCGCCGGGCATCTCGCCGCTGACCGGCCAGCCGATGTTCGACCTGCCCGACGACGAAATCTATCTGGGCATGGGGGTGCATGGCGAACCGGGGATCGGGCGGACGGGGGTCGGCCCGGTGCGCGATCTTGTCACGCTGATCGTCGACAAGCTGCTGGGGGATTACCCGATCGCGTCAGGCGGACAGGCCGCCGTGATCGTCAATGGCATGGGCGGCACCACGCTGATGGAGCTTCTGACCGTCTGGAACGAGACCCGACACGCGCTGGCCGCGCGCGGCATCGCGGCGGTCGCGCCCATGATCGGATCCTTCGTGACGACGCAGGAAATGGGCGGCTTTTCGATTTCGCTGCTCGAGCCTGCGGGCGACATGCTGCGGCTGTGGACCGCGCCCTCGGATACGCCGTTCTTTCCGTCCATCCGGCATGCTGAAAAGGAGAAAAGCCAGTGACCCGTTCCGAACCACTGAGCATGCGTCCGATCCGCGGAGTTGCCGTCGATCAGGGCAGCGGGCTGGCCCGGATGCTGCGCCAGGCACGCGGTGCCAAGGCCGGGAAAGGCGACCTGTTGCTGTTCAAGCGACTGGTGGCCGAGCAGCTCAGCCCCGAGGCCAGCACCTTGCTGGTCGATGCGAATTACGGTCGCGAATTGCTGCCCTCGATCGCGCCGGGCTGTGAAAGCATGCTGGCCTACGAGGCCGATGTCTATCGCATCGCGGACGAGGACCGGATGACGGTTCTGCCCGAAGACCTCAGGATCGCGGATTATCCGGGGCTGGGGGTCCGGGTGCTGAAGTTCTTTCTGTATTTTGCCCCCAACGACCCGACCCCGATCAATGCGCAGAAATTCGAACGGGTGCGCCGGATCGGCGCGGAATGCCGCGAACACGGCATCACCTTCCTGTTCGAGCCGATCGTCTATGACCGCGCCGTGCCCGACGAGGACGGCGCGGAATTCGCCCGGCTGAAGCCCCGACTCGTGACCGAGGCGACCCGGCTTTTCGCCGCGCCGGAATTCGGGATCGATATCCTCAAGGTCCAGATTCCGCTGAACCTGTCCCATGTCGAGGGTTTCGGCACCCCGACGATGACCCGCCCCGAGGCCGCCGCCGCCCTGCGCCACGCCGCCGAGGCCGCCGGGGACATTCCGCTTTTGTATCTGTCCGCAGGGGTCACGTTCGAACGGTTCGAATCCTCGCTGAAGCTGGCTGTCGAAACGGGCGCGGGATTCGCCGGTTTCATGTGCGGTCGCGCGATCTGGAACGACGCCATCGCCATCTTCGGCAATGACGGACCCACCGCCGCCGAAGCCTGGCTTGCCGATGAAGGTCGCCGTCGTCTGGCACGCCTCTCCGAGGCAGTCGCATGAACCTGATCCCCCGCCTTCCCGCGGTCCGGACCTTCCTGTCGCGCGTTCAACCCCTGCGTATCGACGGGGCCGAGGTCGCGGGCTCGTCCGAACTTGATGTGTTCGACCCGTCAAGCGGGGCGGTCTTGTGCCGGATCGCGTCGGCGGAGCCCGCGCAGATCGACATGGCGGTGGCTGCCGCGCGCGCCGCGCTTGGAGGGCCGTGGACGCGACTGACGCCGCATGATCGCGGGCGGCTGATCTGGAAACTGGCCGACGCGATCGAGGAGCGCAAGGATGTCTTCGGTCAGCTTGACGCGCTGGACAATGGCAAGCCCTTCGCGATCGCGCGCGATGTCGACGCGGTCTGGTCGGCGCGGCATTTCCGCTATTTCGCGGGCTGGCCCGACAAGATCGAAGGCGCCACGATCCCCGTATCCACCCCCAGTCGCCGGAACCACACGCGGATCGAGCCGATGGGCGTCTGCGGGCTGATCACACCTTGGAACTACCCGACGCTGATGGTCGCGTGGAAGCTGGCCCCGGCCCTGGCGGCGGGCAACACCATCGTGTTGAAGCCCGCCGAACAAACCCCGCTCAGCGCCCTGTATCTGGCCGATCTGGCACTGGAGGTCGGGTTTCCGCCCGGTGTGCTGAACGTCGTTCCGGGATCGGGCCGCGATGCCGGCGCCGCGCTTGCGTCACATCCCGGCGTCGACAAGATCGGGTTTACGGGATCGACGGCAACCGGGCGCGAGATCGTCAGGGCTTCGGCAGGGAACCTCAAGAAGGTCTCGCTTGAACTGGGTGGCAAGGCCGCCAACATCATCTTCGCCGACGCGGATCTGGAACTTGCGATCCCGGGCGCGTTCTGGGCCCTTTTCGGCAATAACGGTCAATCCTGCACCGCCGGCGCCCGGCTGTTCGTGCATCGCAGCCTGCATGATCGGGTGCTGGAGGGGCTGCGCAAGCTGGCTGACGGGCTGTCGATCGGGCCGGGGATGGATGCCAGGGGCCACGATCTTGGACCGGTGATTTCGCGTCCGCAGATGGACAAGGTTCTGGGCTATATCGCCGATGGGCGCGATGCCGGCGCCGAATGCGTGGCCGGTGGCGCGCGGCGGGGCGACGCCGGATGGTTCGTGCAGCCCACGATCCTGACCGGGGTTCGCGACGATATGCGCATTGCGCGCGAGGAAATCTTTGGCCCGGTCCTGTCTGTCCTGACCTTCGATGACGAGGACGAGGTGCTGGCCCGTGCGAACGATACCGAATATGGCCTTGCGGCGGGTTGCTGGACGCGGGACGCTGGACGTGTGGCAAGAATGGGCGCGGGCCTGCATGCCGGAACGGTCTGGATCAATTGCTGGGGCGATACCGACGCGGCCTCACCCTTTGGCGGCATGGGCCAAAGCGGATATGGCCGCGAGATGGGGCGCGACGCACTGGCGCTTTACAGCCAGACGAAATCGGTTTGGCAAGGCGTGTAGCCGCGACGGTGCAACGGAAAGTGCTGCCATCGCAAGGAGAGGATGACACATGGCCGAGCAGAATGTGCCGCGATATCAGACCATCCACGAAGAGATACTGGCACGGTTGAAGCAGGGGCTGTATTCGGTCGGCACACGGTTGCCCTCGGAAGAAGCGCTTGCGAAATCATTCGGTGTCAGTCGGGTGACGGTGCGCCGCTCGCTCGAGATGTTGGTCAGCGCGGGTTACCTGATTTCACGGCAAGGCAGCGGCTACACGGTCAGCACCCTGTCGCCGCCATCGACGACCTGCCTGATCTCGTTTACCGATGCGATCCTGAAAAGCGGCCGCGTGCCGGGTGCGCGACTGATCGGGATCGACCGCTTCGACGGCGACGCGCCCGCGACGGTGCAGGCCCTGTTCGACGAGCCGGTCGTCCGGATCCAGCGGCTGCGCATGGTGGACGGGCAACCGCGGATGCTTGTGAACACCTGGGTGCCGACCCGCCTGGTGCCGGATTTGTCCGATGCGGATTTCCCCGAGGATGGGCCGAACCAGTCGATCCTGCGGATCCTGGTCCGGCGCTTCGGCCTGGAATGGGGCAGCGCATGCGAGACGATCCGCCCCCAGCTGGCCTCGGACGAAGTGGCCAGGCTGTTGGGCCTGGCCCCGAACACGCCGATCCTGGCGCAGGCATGTTCGGCCCTGGACGACAGCGGCGCGCCGGTTTTCTATGACGAAGTATATCGCGATTCCCCGATCACCTACGAACTGGTCGGCGCGTCGCGGCGGGAAAGGTCCGAATGATGAACGTCCGGTTTCGCATCGGCCTGATCAACGCTTCCCTGCCCAGCTATTTCCCCCGGCGACACGGTGTCTTTGAAGCAGCCGAGAAGATGCTGGCCGATCTGACCGCCGATCTGGGCATCGGCCTGGTCAGTGCCCCGGACCTGCCGATGGACGCCCGCGCGGCGCAGCAGGCGGTCGATCATTGCCGTGCCGAAGGCGCGGGATTCATCCTGTTGCTGCATGGCGGGTTCACCATGGGCGATGTCGCGCGCCAGATCGCGGCATCGGATCTTCCCATGGGCGTCTGGGCCACGCCCGAACCGAGCCACGAAGGCGATATCCAGCTGAACAGTTTCGTGTCGCTGAACATGACGATGTCGATTGCCCGTGGGGTGCGTGATCTGCGCCATGCCCCGGTGCAGTGGTATTTCGGCGCCCCCTCGGACGCGGCACTTCGGGCCCGGCTGCGGCAGACCCTGATGGCGGTCAGGACGGCTCACGGACTGAAGGGCTCGCATGTCGGGCTTGTCGGCGGGCTGGCGCCGACATTCTACAACATGGATGTGTCGCAGGCCGGGCTGATGTCGGCGCTTGGTGTGGCGTTCGCGCATGTCGACATGCACGAGATGACCGGGCGGATGGATGCCGCCGATGCCGCAGAAGTCGGCGCGGAGGTGGCTGACATGGCAGCCGCGGCCGAGATTCGCGGCGTGTCCGACGACCAGATGGCGCTGACGGCACGGGCGGCGCTGGCGCTGCGCGCGATCGCGGGCGATCACGGATTTGACGCGCTGGCGGTTTCGGACTGGCCCGCATTGCAACAAGCCCCGGGAATGCATCCGGGTGCGGCGTTCAGCTGGATCGAGGAACAGGACAACCTGCCCGTCGCCTCGGAAGGGGACGTGATGGGCGCGGTGACGCAGATGGCGGTCCGGGAGATGACCGGGCGGGTCGGCTGCCTGTTGGACATGACCTCGCCGCAGATGGACCGCGACCGGATCCTGATGTGGCATGGCGGGGGCGGACCGCTATACATGGCGCGGGATCGCGCAGCATGGATCAACCACCCGATGATCGGACGCGGCACCGCCGAGGGGCCGAGATTTGGCGCGATAGCCGACTTCGAGTTCGGCGAAGGGCCGCAGACGGTTCTGCGCCTCGCGCGCGATGGCGATGCGTTCTTCGCCATCGAGGGCGATGTCGTCCGCGCCGAGGAAAGCGGCTTCACCGGATGTCGGGGCTGGGTCAGCAACTTTTCGGACCGCTCGGGCGGGGCAAGCGCCGCATCCGTCGTGACCAGCGTGATGGAACACGGGCTGGAACATCATTTCGTCATGGTGCCCGGCCGCTGGCGCGATGCGTTCGAAGAATTCGGCGGCTGGTCCGGCATGAAGCGGCTGGCGCTGATTGCGCCCCATGCGGGACTGGCCGATCGATAGGCGCGATCGCACAGATATCCGTTGACAGATCGGGCGCTTACCGCATAAATTTGTATCTACAAATTTGACCGCAGCAATTTTGGTCCGGACGGGGGTCAGACGACGTGACACAAGTGCAGCTCAGGTCCATCAGCAAGCGGTTCGGCGGGTTCACCGCGATCGAGAATATCGATCTGGATATCCGGTCCGGAGAGCTGGTCGCGCTGCTGGGTCCATCCGGTTGCGGCAAGACGACGACGTTGCGGATGATCGCCGGACTGGAAAATCCGACCACCGGCGAAATCCATTTCGACGATCGCGATGTTTCGGATTTGCGGGTGCAGGACCGCAATGTCGGCATGGTGTTTCAACGCTATGCGCTGTTTCCGCATATGACTGTGGAAAAGAATATCGCCTTCGGCCTGTCGGTGCGCGGAACACCCAGATCCGAGATCAGCGATCGCCTGGACGAGATCATCGACGTGGTTCAACTGGGCCCGTTCCGGCAACGCTTTCCGGCGCAATTGTCCGGCGGGCAGATGCAGCGGGTCGCGATCGCGCGGACGCTGATCACCAAACCTTCCGTGCTGATGATGGACGAACCCCTGGCAAACCTGGACACCAAGCTGCGCGGCGAAATGCGCCGGTTCATCCGAACCCTGCAGCAGCGACTGGGAATCACCACGATCTTCGTGACCCATGATCAGGTCGAGGCGATGGAACTGGCCGACCGGATTGCGGTGATTTTCAACGGCCATCTGGCGCAGTTCGGCCCGCCCGAGGATCTTTACCGGCAACCGGTATCGGTGGACGTCGCCGATTTCATGGGCGCGTCGAACATCTTTCCCGGCACCATGACCGGCACGGACGCGGTAAAGACGGGCTTTGGCACGCTCAGCGTGGTCGCGCAACCGGGGATGGCCGATGGCAGCCGCGTTCACGCCATGCTGCGCAACGAGGGCATCGACATTCATCCCGCCAATGTCGAAGGCGGCGACGACATGGTGGCCGGCCGGATCGCGGCACGGGATTTCTTCGGGGCCACGGTGAATTACGTGGTCGAATGCGGCGCCGAGCGGATCATCGTGAACGAACAATCGCGAAGGCTGCTGGATGTCGGCATGGAAGTCCGGCTGGATATTCCGGCCGAGCGGGTCTGGCTGATGGCCGGCTAGAAACGGCATCCAGCGGAATTCTTTTTGGGAGGAGAGGAAGATGCGTCACTTACTGTTGACCGGCCTGACGGCCGGGTTGGTGCTGACGGGGGGGGCGGCCATGGCCATCGACCCCGAAGGCGAAGCATTCCAGAAAAGCTTTCTTGCCGGCGATCTGAGCTGGGAGGAAGTCCAGGCCCGCGCCCGCGAGGAAGGCCAGGTCAACCTGTATTACTGGGGCGGCAACGACAATCTGAATGTCTGGATGGACAGCGTCGTGGCCCCGGCAATGGCCGGCGAAGGCATCACGCTGAACGCCGTTCGGATCACCGGCACCAAGGATGCGGTCGATCTGGTTCTGGCCGAGAAGAACGCCGGCAAGATGGCCGGCGCGGGCAGCGTCGATGCGATCTGGCTGAACGGCGAGAATTTCAGCACGCTGAAGCGTCGGGACGCGCTGTTCGGCGCCTTTGCCCGGAAACTGCCGAATGCCGAGTTCATCGAATGGGACGAAAGCGATCCCCGGTCGCTGTTGAACCTGCGCGATTTCGGCGTTCCGACCGAGGGCAAGGAGATGCCCTGGTCCGGCGAACAATATGTCTGTGCCGTCAACGCCGACCAAGTTTCCGAGGCAGATCGCCCCTGGACGTTCGAGGCGCTGCGCACCTATCTTGAGGGCAACCCGGGCAAGTTCATCTATACCAAGCCGCCAGATTATGAGGGCAACACTTTCGTTCAATCGGTGGTCTATGCGTTCAACCCCGATGGTAACGGCGCCGAGCCATTCCAGCAATCGCTTGACGAACTGGGGGCCGAGGAACTGGCGCGCCTGATCGAGCCTGGCATGAAATTCCTCAAGAATCTTCAACCGCTGCTGCTGGGCGGCGAAAGCGGCCGGCCCCGGTATCCCGAGGATGCGGCGTCGCTGAACGGATTGTTCCTGAACGGCGAAGTCAACTTCAACTGCAAGTTCGGCCTCTATGCCGTCGCCGTCGGCCTGTCCACCGGCACCTATCCCGAAGCGGCCGAACAGATGATCTTTCCCGAAGGCGGGATGATCAAGAACAAGAACTATCTCGCGGTGCCCAGCAACACGCCCAACCCGGCGGCGGCGATGGTCTTCGTCAATTACATGACCTCGCCCGAGGCGCAGACCTCGAAGCTGCAATTCGCGGGAATGCCGGCGGGCATCGACGGCTGGAAACTGTCCGATGAACAGGCCGCAGCCCTGGCCGAGGCGTCGCCCGGCACCGTGGGCGTGACGCAAAAGGAACTGGACGCGAACGTGACGCCCGATACCAATGCCACCCTGGTCGATGTGATCGAGGCGACCTGGCTGGAATATATCGAACGCGACAGCCAGGCACCGATCGCCGATATCGTCACCCGCGCCGCCGGCAATCTGTCGAAGTGACCGCATGCCGCCGCCGGGCCATTCCCGGCGGCGGCACGACATCCCGATACGAGGGCGCCGATGAACAGGCACATCAGAAGAAGGCGCAGCATGCGGCGTGAACGGCTGTTTCTTGCCCTGCAGATGACGCCGATCATGGTGGTCCTTTTCCTGCTGTTCGGCGGTGCGCTGGTTCTGGCAATCGTGCAGTCGCTTGGCTATGCGCCCTGGTTCGGCGTCAACACCTTTCCCGACCTGTCTTATTTCCGGGCGCTGTGGTCGTCGCCGTCCTTCTGGCAGTCTCTGGGGCTGACCATGTATTACGCCACGGTGTCGACCTTTCTTGCGCTCGTGGGCGGCATCCTTCTTGCGCTGGCGCTTATCAAGACCTTTCCCGGAAAGACCCTCTACAAGTATCTCTACAAGCTGCCGCTGATGATCCCCTACACGGTCGGGATCGCGCTGGCGGTGCTGATGCTCGGCAATGGCGGCGTGCTGTCGCGCTTTGCGGCGCTGTTCGGGCTGATCGACGATCCGGGCCAGTTTCCGCAGATCCTCAAGACCCATTATGGCTGGGGCATCATCGCCGTCTATGTCTGGAAACAGCTGCCCTTCATCACCCTTGCGATCTATGCGGTGCTGCTTGGCATCGGCCGCGAAACCGAAGAGGCCGCGGCGATCCTGGGTGCGAAGCGACGCACCATCTTCTTCCGGGTGACCCTGCCGCAGATCCTGCCCGGCATCGTGTCGTCCACGCTGATCTGCTTTGCCTTCAACGTGGGCGCGTTCGAGGCGCCGTTCATCCTGGGCGGCGGCTTTCCCGATACGCTTCCGGTGGTGGCCTGGCGCTATTTCAACGACGCCGACTATACGCTGCAGCTGCAGGGGATGGCGACGGTGGTGTCGATCGGGCTGATCGCCGGGGTGATCCTGTTCGGCTATCTCGCGGCGTATCGACGGTTCGAAAAACGGATGGGACGGAACTGACATGGCCCGCAGAAGCACCGAAAGCCTGGCATCTCGCCTGTCGCCGTTCCAGACGGTATGACCGCTTGGCAGCCTCACGCTTGCCCCTGTCCCTGGCTCGCCTCCATCGTGTGCAGACGATGAACGAGGGTTGCACCATGAGTGCCGAGCCTCATGCACAAGGAAACGAGCCATGTCAGAATACAATGC